>CAVBQD010000150.1:0-5003 GCA_963597385.1 bacterium
GTTTTCGGCACGCTGTAGGCTGTTGAGAAAGGTTCTGAATTTCGTTTTCTTGCGAAGGAAGATGTATATAAATACCTCGACTGAGCAAAAAACGAAAAACGCTAAAAGTGCTGTAAACTCGATGTTTACGGCACTTTTACAATCACTCCAAGTGCGATAAATCGAGTCCGTATTCATTGTGTAAAAAGAGGCATTAATCGGTTAGTTTATTTCGTTTGCGTGGTTCAGGGGCTTTATCGACAGTCTGATGAATCCTTGCTTTCAAAAAGTTCTATAAGCCGTTCGATTATTGCAACTTCTTCGGAAGATAAACCCGAAACATCAATGCTGTGCTTTTGCTCAATACCAAGAAGGTAATCAGTTGTTACATGAAATATTCCGGACAATTTAATAAGCACTTCGGGTGACGGTGAACGCTCTTGTAATTCATAATACGAAATTACAGATTTAGTAACGCCGACTTTATCCGCAAGTTCTTTTTGCGTCATCTTGTATTTTAATCGCAATTCTTTTAAATTACTGCCAAAATCAACCATATTGTTACCTCCGCTTTAAATATAGTTTACCTAATAATTGTATTAATAAGGTTGACTATTGATATTAATATAGTTGACTTTGCAATTCCGATATATTACAATGGATTTGTTATGGGATTGAAAAGGCGGCGAATTATAAAATGGCAGGAAACAAAACACTCGGAAAAGCCAAATTTGCAAAAAATGACGAATTTTACACACAACTTTCAGATATAGAAAACGAATTACGGCATTATAAAGAACATTTCAAAAATAAAATTATATTTTGTAATTGCGATAACCCGTATGAAAGTAATTTCTTTAAATATTTCGCAATGAATTTTAATGCATTGGGATTAAAAAAACTCATAACAACTTGTTATGCTTCGTCACTCGTAAAAGGAAAAGAGTTTCAATATTGCGTGGATAACAGCGGACAACTTTCTTTTGTGCCGTCTGCAAACGATGTTTCTATACAGGGGAAAAGTGAACGCAAACCGTACAAGGTGGAAATAACGGAGGTTACGGACGAGAACGGGGATGGACGAATTGACCTTGCCGATGTTGAATTTCTTATGCGTAACAAGAAAAATACTATGACCTTGCTTGAAGGAAACGGCGACTTCAGAAGTCCTGAATGTGTGGAGTTGCTAAAACAAGCCGATATTGTTGTAACAAACCCACCGTTTTCACTGTTTCGTGAATATGTATCATATTTAATGGAATATAAGAAGCGGTTTATTATTATCGGAAATGTCAATGCGATAACATATAAAGAATTTTTCCCTCTTTTGCGAAACAATGAAATTTGGATTGGATTTAATCATGTTAAAGAATTTATTCAACCGGACGGTACGATAAAGAAATTCGGAAATATATGTTGGTATACAAACCTTGATATAAAAAAGCGTCATGAAAATTTGATTCTTTATAAGAATTATACACCGGAAGCTTATCCTCATTTTGATAACTATGATGCTATTAATGTAGATAAAACAACCGATATTCCGTGTGATTATGACGGTGTTATGGGTGTTCCAATTAGTTTTATGGATAAATATAGCCCTGAACAATTTGAAATTGTAGGCTACACAGCAAAAGATATGGGCGTTGATTGTTTAAAATTTTATAATGATTTAGAACAAAGTATAAACGGCAGTCCTTTTGTAAGAAATATGAAATCCGCACGCTTTTCTCCAATGATTGCTTATAAAGAAAGACCGGAGAAGACTTGTTATAGAGCTAGCAATACAAGCGGATATATGTTGAAAACGTATGGACGAATACTAATTCGCAGAAAGCAGGTGAATACAAATGAAAATTGAACTGAATGAAATTTCCGTTCGTGATGTTGTTGACGGCTATGTAGACAGTGCGGAAAACGGCGTTGTAGGGTACGGCGGAAAGCTGAACATTCGCCCTGCTTTTCAGCGTGAATTCATTTACAAAGATAAACAGCGTGACGAGGTTGTGCGAACTATTCGCAAGAATTTTCCGCTGAATGTTATGTATTGGGCAAAGGGCGATAACGGCAACTTTGAACTTCTTGACGGACAGCAAAGGACTATCGGTATTTGCCAGTATGTAAGCGGTGATTTTTCAATTGACCATTTAGCTTTTCATAATCTGACAGATACAGAGCAAGAACAGATTCTTGACTATAAGCTTATGATTTATATTTGCAAGGGCACAGACAAGGAAAAGCTTGATTGGTTCAAGATTATAAATATTGCAGGCGAACAGCTGACCGCTCAAGAACTTAGAAATGCAATTTATACCGGCGAATGGTTGACTGAAGCTAAGAAGTATTTTAGTAAGAGTCAATGTCCGGCATATCAGATTGCAAGTGATTATTTAAGCGGCAGTGCGATTCGCCAAAACTACCTTGAAACAGCTATCAAGTGGATTGCGGCTCGTGACGGTATCGAAATTGAAGATTATATGTCACAACACCAACACGATACAAACTGTAATGAATTGTGGCTGTATTTCCAATCTGTTATCAGTTGGGTAAAGGCAACATTTCCGACATTCCGCAAGAAGCTAATGAACGGGCTTGATTGGGGCATTTTCTACAACAAATACGGCACTGCTCCGCATGACCCCAAAGCATACGAAAATCGTATTGTTGAACTGCTTGATGATGAGGATGTAAGCAATCAGAAAGGCATTTATGAATATCTGCTTGACGGCAATGAAAAGCATTTAAGCATTCGTACATTTAGCGATAAAATGGCTCGTACAGCTTATGAACGGCAAAAGGGAATTTGTCCGAAATGCGGCAAGCATTTTGAAATTGAGGAAATGCAGGCTGACCATATTACTCCGTGGAGTAAAGGCGGAAAGACTATTCCTGAAAACTGTCAAATGCTTTGTGCAGACTGTAACCGCCGAAAAAGTGATATATGATTTTTTCTGAATAATATAAAAATAATCCCCGAACCGTTCGTTTTGCCGAACGGTTCGGGGAATGTTTAATTTTAATAAGAATATTGAAATAGTGGAATAATTATGGTATAATTAGGACACAATATAAAGGAGTTGATTTTATGCCACAGATTATTCCTATCAGAGATTTAAAAAACACGAGTGAAATATCCGCTATGTGCCATAGCAGTAATGAACCTGTTTTTATAACTAAAAACGGTTATGGCGATATGGTTGTTATGAGTATGGAAACTTATGAGAAAAATATGTTTGTTCATGATGTAGAGGAAAAGTTAGCCCAAGCCGAGGAAGCAATAACCAAAGGAGAAGTCAGAGACGCAAGAAAAGCACTTTCTGATTTAAGAAAACAATATGAACTATAATCTTGTAATAACTAAACCGGCGGAAAAGGATTTAGCGGATATATTACAATATATATCAAAAGATTTGTCTGCTCCAAAGGCGGCAAATGATTTGTTGGACGATATATTAAAATGTTGTGATAATATTTCGTTGAATCCTTTGATGTATGCCCTTTGCGATAATGATAGGCTGAAAAGTAAGAAATACAGAAAAGCGGTTATAAAGAATTATATAATGTTTTATCGTGTTGATGAAGAAAAACAAATAATTTATATTATGCGTTTTATTTATGGCAGAAGAGATTATATAAATCTGCTGTAAGTTTCAATAAAAGACAATCCCCGAACCGTTCGTTTTGCCGAACAGTTCGGGGTATGTTTTTGTTTTTTTATTTTTCGTTTTTTGCTTCTTCGGTATCACGGTAATATTGCGTGAACGGGTGGAAGCGTTCTTGTTCTTCCCAAATTTGCTTTGCCATCGGTGCCCACTCTTTTGCATAGAGGTCACACTTTGAGCAAAGTTCTTCTGCCGATTCGGGACAGTTAAGATTGGTGGATTTTGCACCCGTTACATCAATAATATGTCTTAACGCTTGCGGATTTTCAAGCATTGGGCAAGGGCGAAGCATATTGTCGTTAAACGGTTGACCCTTGTAGTATTGCTTGAAAAGGGGAGAACGCAAACATTCGAGAATACTTTTTTCTCTGATGTTGCTGTCGCTGTAATGAATGAACACGCACGGCTCGGCGTCGCCTTCGCTGTTGATGTGGAAGTAGTTTCTTCCGCCTGCAATACAACCGCCTACAAATTCGCCGTCATTTTGGAAGTCCATAACAAATATCGGTTTGCCGTTTCGTGATTTTCTCTTTTTGCGTATGGTTCTGTAAACATGTTCTCTCTGCTCCGGAGTGAGGAGAAGGGAAGTGTCTGCGTCCGAGCCGACCGGCATATAGTGGAAATAGAGTGCAAATTTTGCACCGGCATCAATTTCCATATCGTAAAACTTGTCCGATGTTACGGCATCGTAGTTTTTGCTTGTGTAGCAAACCGATGTGCCGAAAATGCACTTGTGCTTTTTGAGCATTGCCATAGCGTCCACAACTTTTTTGTAAACGCCGTCGCCACGCCTTGAATCTGTGGTTTGTTCCGTGCCCTCAATAGAGAGTGCAAGAGTGAGATTGCCGGATTTTTTCATTTCCTCGCAGAACTCATCGTCAACAAGCGTGCCGTTTGTAAATGCAAGGAAAATGCAGTCTTTGTTTTCGTTTGTGAGGGTGAGAATGTCTTTTTTGCGAACAAGCGGTTCACCGCCCGTGAACATAAAGAAATGCGTGCCGAGTGCCTTTGCTTCGGTAACGATTTTTCTCATTTCGTTAAGCGTAAGGTTTGAATTATGGCCGTATTCAGCCGCCCAACAGCCTTTGCACTTGAGATTACACGCAGATGTCGGGTCCATAAGAATAATCCACGGAATGTTGCATTTGAGCTTGTCTCTGTTTTCACGCAGGGTTGAAGTTCCTATATATCCTGCGTCAACAGCAAAAGTCAGAAGCATATTTGTGAGAAATTCTCTGTCGGTTTCCTCAATAATGCGATAAACATACTCGTTCCAAGTGTTTTGCGGATTTGTAATAACATCAAGCGGAGCAGTCCAGGTGGACTCCGGGAATAAATTACCCGTAACCGCCTTGCCTACTT
>CAVBQD010000151.1:0-4943 GCA_963597385.1 bacterium
AGATAGCAGTGGTCCATCTTTCCGCTGAGCGCCTTCCATTCTTTGCTGTCGAGCGAGATGTACCAAGTCTCTTCCTCGGCTATGTACTTGAACTGAGGAGTGACAGGCGCGGCAACGGACACTTTGTTTCCCTTGTCGTCAAGGAGATATTCGCCGTTGATAGTCCAGTAGAGGATTCCGTCCTCGTTTACTACTCCGATCACCGGTGCGATGGCATCAGTTCCCTTATCACCCTTGTCGCCCTTGTCGCCCTTATCGCCTTGATCGCCTTGGTCACCTTTAACATCGGCTACAATAACGGTAATAAGCATATCGCCGTCCACCGTAAAGGTTACTTCGGTCTTATTGATTTCAGAAAGTAATTCTCCACCGATGTACCAACCCTTGAGAATATAGGTCGGGTCAAGAGTTGCTGTCGCTGTAAGCACCGTTCCCTCACGCACCTTGTCGCCGCTGGCGATTTTTTCACTGCCGTTTTTTACAGAGAGAATACATCCGTCCAAGCTTGTTGGAAATGTGACCGTATATTCCGGTATTTCTTCAAGTTCTATTGAAATATTTGCAGAATTTTTAATAGCACCTGTTTTATAAGTGTAGCTACCGTCGCCGTTATCTGTCCATGAAGTTAAATCTGCAAGTCGGTAATTTTCTTTTGGCGTAACAGTGAATGTAAGTTCATCACCGTAGCGAACCGTTTTTCCGCTTTCAAAATCTTCATTTCCGTTTTTAACAACGATGTCAGCGTGTTTCGGGCTGTCAAATGTTATCGTATATTTTTCAATTTCTGTAAAATACACCTGAATATCTGTTTCGGCATCGACAACAATTTCATAATCGTATCGATTAAACAACGCGTCATCGGTCGTTACGGTTTCAACCTTGCCGCCACGGGTAATGACGAACTTCTGCACACGGTAATTTTCCGCCGCCTGTGCAGTAAGAGCGATTTTCGTGCCGACGGGAACGCCTGTGCCTGACTGATAGCCTTGTTTTGTTGCCACAGTACCTGTCTCTTCGCCGCTTGCGGCAGAATAGGTCAAACCTACACGCACGGGAACATCAAATTCCACGCCGATTTCGGTATCCTTTGTGACGGTTACAGTGAAACTTTCGCCGCTTTGTCCCTCGGCATCTTCCGTCCATTTGCGGAACTTGCATCCGGCGTCCGCCTTGGCGGTGAATGTCAGCTTGGAATTTACGGGAACATATACGCTGTTATTTTCATTCAGGGTAACGATGTCACCGTTTGCGTCGGTAATCTCCACCGTGCCACCCTCTGCCGGGACATTAACCTTTACAAGTCTGCCGATTTCCGAAAGGCTGACAAACTCCGCCTCAACGGTATATTTATCGGAAGCAAGTCCCAGCGTATAAGTGTTTGAGTTTGCGGCGTCAATGATTTTACTACTTCCGTTGGCATCCGTAATTTTCCATAATTTCAGTCCGTAGCCCTTGCCGGGTACGGCAGTAAATGTTACATCGTCGCTAACCGTACCTCCCGGAGCGTTAAGCGGAACATCGCCGACCGCCGCACTGACAGTGCCTATTACCGCACCGTTCGCCGTATATGTGTCGGTAAATGTAATCTGTGCGGAATTTATTGCTCGTTTGGTTGTAACGCTCATATTCGCTTCGCCGTTCAGAACAAAAGCACAATTGATTGTTCCGTCTTCTTCAGGCATAAACACCATTGTTTCTCCACCGTTGTCAAGCGTCAGAGACACAAGTTTGTACTGTCCGCTTTTTGGAGCAACTTTTACCTTAATGACCTCACTCTCGCTGATTTCATCGCCCGATTTTATCTCAACATTACCGAGATGCCGCACTTTAATATCAGCGGCCTTTGCGTTATCCACCGAGTAATTAACCGTATAATCTCTCTTTGCCGTGGTAATCTCTGCAAGGTTCGACCATGTGCCTTCCTTTTCTTTTCCGTCCACCTTGCAAACCGAAGTAATAACAAAGCGGAAATCAGTATTCGTTTTCAGATTTTCAATATCATACGAGGTTGTATCGGCAGAAAGCAGATCAGAAATTTTCGTGTATTCGCCATCTTCTGCTTTATATACATAATATCCGTCTACATCAGGCCAACCCGGTGTTTTGTCAGGCTGCGACCAGTTAAGACGCACTGCGTCATCTGCGATTAACTCTGCCTCAAGGTCATCTACTGCCGGGGCAGGCGTGTTGATATTTGAAAGACTGTAACCGATAAAGACGGTCTTGTTGCCTTCTTCGCCGTAGAGGTGGCGGAACCACTGTCCCAGCGTCCAGTCAAAAGCATACTGCGTGTAAATGCTTGCCGGGATTCCTTCCTCGGCGAGTGCCGGACCGTCAATGTCGTTAACTGCACCGATACATCCCTGAGATGAAGTTTTCGTGGTTGAAACACCCGAGCCGTTACTGTAACTCAGACTGGTTTCAAAGCCTACATCGTGCGAGAACAGGATACCGTCTCCCGCCACTCCAAAGCTGATAGAGAAGTTGAAGTAAAATCCGTGAGAAATATCCTCGGAAACCGATTTGATGTTGCTCTTGGAATAGGAAACCTCGTTAAGTCCTCCCGCATAACCGAGACGGATAGTGTTCTGACTGAGTTGTTCTGCATCAAGTGCACTGTAAGCACCCCAACCCAACTGATTGTACATATAGGGATTACCTTCGTTGCCGTCAAGCCAGTTTTTCGCCTTATCGATTTTTTCAAGGCGGTAATAGCAGGCTTCGGTCTTTGAAGTCTTATCCGACTCCTTGGTAATGACACGGTTGCCTTTTTTATCCATATAGTCGTTGTATTCGTCGGCAAAACTGTTATAGTCGTCAATACTCATCTGCTGATATACCGGCTGTTGCGGAATAGACAGGGTCATTGCCGTGCCGTCCGACCACTCGCCGTTTTCATCCAGAACCTCGTAGCAGTAGATAAATACCGGCGTTCTTGCAACCAGTGCCGTATTGTACGCCTGTGCCTTAACGGTCATGGCGTATTCTGTTTCAAGTGCTTCTGAATAAGTTTTGCTCCATTCAAGAGAATAACCCGACGAAACATTTACTTCAAAAGGCGAAAGCAGTCCGCCGTAACTGTAGGACATACCCACGCTATAGGAAACATTTTTTGAAGAGGATTGCTCAAGTTCATAGCTTTCGGTAATGGTATAATCGGTTTCGTTGTTTGCCGAATCGCCCAATGCCGCAAAGTACGGTGCCGCTTGTATAACTGCCTTAACTTCAGGGTCGCTGTAAGCGTAGCTTACACCTTTATAGCGGGCAATAACGCCGTCCTGGTCACGGTCGCATGATGTCAGCACCACCTGTGCTCCGGTACCCTTATAGCCACCGTTCGCATTATTCGGTCCCCAACCTGATATAGTCGTTTTGAAGCCGGTAGCAACATCGTAATTTTCTCCGGAATCATTGCTATATACACCGGCAATCATACCTTTTTTGAAAGAATACACACTGTCCTTATCACGGCATGAGGCAACAAATACTATTTGCTCTCTGCCGGCAGTGTTGCCGTCGAAATTGCCGACTACAACCGAACGCATAAACTCCTCGTGTCCGCCGAGAGCACCGTCAAACTGGAAGCCGCTTGTTGTATAGCCTTGGGAAGAAACGGTATTAAATTCGCCGGTAGAAGAATCATATGTATACAGTGAACCGTTTATAAAGATGAAATCTGCAGCATTTTCTCCGTTAAAGGCAACAGCCTCAACCGCATTCGGAGATACACCGTAGGTCCAACCGTTGGCGGACATGGTTTTAACCTCCGACTGCACAAAGCCCTTGTTACAGTTGTTCATAAGAACACAGTATGCAAATGTATCATCTTCTTCTGCGACATAATTGGTCAAAATGGAAGTGTCAACACCGTTGTAACTTTCCGAATAAAGTTTTGATCCCGCAACAAAGAGGTCATCATAACCGTCATTGTTTATGTCGCCGCAGGCAATTCCGCAATCGTTGACAGATAGCATATTGCTGTATCCGCCGGTATTTGGATCGGATAAATTTCTTATTGAATATTTTTCGTCGGCATTGCTGTCAACAAATGAGGAAGTGTCGCTTCTACCGGTCTTTCCGTACTTTATTTTGACTTGCGGTAAGCCATTAACTTGCCAAAATATTGTATCGTTAAAGTAAGAAAGCACTGCCAAATCGTCTATTTGGTCGCCGTTAAAGTCGCCGACAACCATATCAACCGTAAGTTTGCCGTATGAATTGCTTGCCGTATCGCTGCCTGAAGCGTTGAATTTGTCTCCGCTGGCAATTGTGGACGAGCTTCCGTATTGGTAATACTTGATATATACATCATTCAGCAAATCATATCCCATTTTATAATAACCTGCATCGTTCTCGAGACGGTTAAGCAAGGTCAATTTATTATCGGCAAAATCATACTCCTTCAGATAACAACCGACTTCATATTTTTCTGCTTCATAGTCAAGACCGTGAAGCTTGGTTGACGGAGTTTTCTTGCTGTTAGCAACATAAACGATAAGAGAGTCCTTACCGTCATTGTCAAAATCTCCGGCAACAATGCTTATGTAACGATTGGAATTATAACCGTGGATTTGAACATCTCCGTCGCTGTCAAACGCCCATGTCATTTCGCCGACAACCTCGGAACTGCACAATTTTCCGCTTACCGCATTATATACAAAAACGTAAACATTTTTATCACTTCGGTTTAATCCCACATAAGCAACATAGTCGCGTCTGCCCGAGCCTGTCGGGTCAAATGCCGTGGATTGCACCAATGCAAAATTCTTTAAGGCACTGACATCCATAGAGGTTAAAGACCCGTTCGAAGCAGTATTGTTTTTGGATACAAAGCTTTGCAGATCGCTTGCTGTACCTACATCCGCAATTTTACCTGCTGTATGATTGGTGTAGGTTTCAAGATACAAAAGTTCGCTTTGCTCCACCATGGCAAAAGGTTTGTC
>CAVBQD010000152.1:0-4826 GCA_963597385.1 bacterium
ATACCACATATCAAAGGCATCGTTGATGCGGTGGAATAAACAGTACGACGGAACAAAAGAATCGCTTGAACCAAAGTCGCACAAACCACTGACACCACACCCTAATTCACATACCGAAGAAGAATTAAAGTGGATTAAGGATTACCACCGAAGAAATCCGAACATCTCAGTTTGTGAGTTATACGGAAAACTTTGTGAGGATAAGGCGTATTCCCGACACCCCCGGTTCTTTGTACCGAGTATTTGTACGGCTTGGATTCAGAAAAAAGGTTGAATCTACAAAAAAGAAATCTAAACATCTCGGTAAATACGACACACCGAAAACTATTGGTGAAAAGTGGCAAATGGATGTGAAATATGTTCCGAAAGCCTGCGATTCAAGGGATGAGAAAGAACAGTACTATCAATACACCGTTATTGAAGAAGCGTCCAGAAAACGATTCATTTATGCATATCAAGAGCAAAGCAGTTATTCTACGGTTGACTTTTTCAAACGTGCCATAGTTTATTTCGGATACGCTCCTAACACATTGCAAACAGACAATGGCGGAGAATTTACACATACAAAAAAGACGAAACGAATACATCCGTTAGATGTGTTTTGCAGTACTTACAACATTGAACACAAGACAATCCGCCCCAGAACACCGTGGCACAACGGCAAGGTAGAAAGAAGTCACCGCAACGATCAAGAACGATTTTACAACTATTTAAAATTCTATTCATTCAACGATTTACAAGAGCAGATGAAACGATATCTTTATCGCTCAAACAACATCCCAATGGCGGTTCTCGACTGGAAATCGCCCAATCAGAAGCAGCACGAATTGGGCGGCCGCTGAGCTGCCGCTTTTTCGGGACATCTTTCGCTCACTCCTCCGCTACGCTCCGTCCCTCACTCTCTCTGTCCCGAAAAACTTGTTCTAACCAACTCTTTTTCTTTTTTATTTTTTTGGTCTCACATCATTGACTAATGTACATATAAAAATCGTGCAAAATTAAATTTGCACGATTTTAAATGTTGATTATAATTCAGCTATAAGCTCAACCTCGCAAAGAACACCCTTTGGAAGGTCTTTAACAGCTACACAGCTTCTTGCCGGCTTTGATGTAAAATACTTGCCGTAAACTTCATTGAAAGCACCGAAGTCGTTGATGTCAGCCAAAAAGCAAACTGTCTTAACAACCTTGCTCATATCTGTTCCTGCGGCTTCAACAACAGCCTTAAGGTTTTCGCAAACCTGAGTCGTTTGCTCCTCAATTGTTTTTGCCTCAACTGTGTTTGTTGCCGGGTTGATAGCGATTTGTCCCGAGGTGAAAAGCAAACCGTTTGCTTTTACTGCCTGTGAGTAAGGGCCTATAGCGTTTGGTGCATTGTTTGTTGATACATATTCCATTTTGTCTGTCTCCTTATTGTATGTTTATTCGCAAACCTTAAAGCCTGCGTCTCTAAGAGCTTTTTTAACGGCAACGATGTGCTCAAAATTTCTTGTTTCTACACCTAATTTAAGGTAGCAATCGGTGATGTTCATATCAAGGTCGGTCGAGTCGTAATTAACCGATACAACATTTGCTCCCTGGTCGGCAATAATTTGGCTTACGCCCGAAAGCTGACCCGGCTTGTCCGAAAGTGCAATTACAATGTCGGCTGTTCTGCCGCCCATTTTAAGACCACGCTCGATAACTCTCGAAAGAATTGTAACATCGATGTTACCGCCCGATACAACGCAAACAACATTTTTGCCGTCAACATCAGGAATTTTTCCGTTCATAACAGCGGCAACAGGTACTGCTCCCGCACCTTCGGCAATAAGTTTTTGCTGTTCAAGAAGTGTAAGTATTGCAAGTGCGATTTCGTCATCTGATACGGTAACAATACCGTCAACATATTCGTTGCAAATATCGTATGTAAGCGAGCCGGGAGTTTTAACCGCAATACCGTCGGCAATGGTGTTAACCGTGTCAAGAGTTTCAATCTCTCCGTCTGCAATAGAGTGTTCCATAGACGGAGCACCGGCTGCCTGAACGCCGTATACCTTGCAGTTAGGTTTTAACTGTTTGATTGTGTAAGCGATACCGCTGATAAGTCCGCCACCGCCGATAGGTACAACTACAACATCGGCATTCGGAAGCTGGTTAAGAATTTCAAGACCGATTGTACCTTGACCTGCAATAACATCGGGGTCGTTGAACGGATGAATAAATGTAAGTCCCTTTTCATCCTTGAGTTCAAGTGCTTTGTTGTATGCATCGTCATACACGCCTTTTACAAGACAAACTTCTGCACCGTATCTTTTTGTAGCCTCTACCTTACTGATAGGAGCTCCGTCAGGCAGGCAGATAATCGATTTAATTCCGTTTTTGGTTGCCGCAAGTGCCACGCCCTGTGCATGGTTGCCGGCAGAACAGGCGATAACGCCCTTTTGCTTTTCTTCTTCTGTGAGCTGGCTGATTTTGAAGTATGAGCCTCTGATTTTAAATGAACCCGTAACCTGAAGGTTTTCTGTTTTAAGATAAACATTGCAACCTTGATGAAGTTTAGGTGCCGCAATCAAATCCGTTTCTCTGATGATCTCTTTAAGAACGGTTGAGGCTTTGTATACTCTGTCTAATGATAACATAATATTTCCCTCTTGTTTTACTTAATATATACCTATTATAGACCTTTTATTTGAGTTGTCAAGAAAGTTGAGTGTAAAACATAAGTAAAAATGAACATTATTTCTTGACTTTGATTTGGATATAATATAAAATTGTTTTATGTGATTGGAGGCTTTCCTATGAGATATGTCAAAAAAACGATAGCGTTGCTTTGTGCAATTGCAGTTATTGCAATGTGCTTTGCGGGTTGTTCAAATCAAAATTCCGAAAAATACAGCAGCGAAACTGCTATTATCGGGTATACGAGCGAGACTGCTCCGTTTATTACCGATGTTAAAAACGGTAAGGCAAGCGGATTTGAAGCCGATTTGTGGAAAGCTATATTCGACAGCGTAAAGGGTGACCTTAAATCTTATCGTTACGAAAAGGTGGACGAGGGATACATGCTTGAGGAAGACGGCGGATTTTTTGACAGTTCCGACAGAGAATACAGTGCCTGCCTTCTTTTCGGTGCAATTTCAAAAAACACCGGTACATTTAACAAGGATTATTCTTATACCGAACCGATTATTACAAACAGAGTTATCACTCTTGTACCTAAAAACAGCAAGATAAAATCTTATGCGGATTTTGCCGGCACCAATGTTGCCGTTGTGGGCGATACCGCCAAATCAGCCTTTGAAAAGAATTCGGCTATATCGGGCGTTTGTTCTTCGGTTGAGGCTGCTTCGCTTGACAATGCGGTAAATTTCTTAGGCACAAAGTACGACGCAGTTGTTGTTGACGAACTTACATATTGTCCTACGGAAAATGCAAAGTCGGAAAAGTTTGACATAATTAACGGTGAACTTGACACAATAGAATATGTTATTGCCTGTGCTAAAAACAGCGGCTGGAAAGATTCAATAAATGAAGCTATCCGTGAAATGAAGTCTGAAAAATACGGCAACGGTGACGAGTTTACTCCGCTTGTTGAAAAATACTTCGGATACAACGCTTCGTCATTCAACTATCAAACAGATGGTGATAATTAATATTGGCAAACTGCTTTGCAAAATATCTGCAAGGCAGTTTTTTGATGATACGGTGATTTTATGAAAATAGATATGCATATGCATTCAACCTCATCGGACGGCACTTTTACCGTGCCTGAAATTGTCGGTTATGCTAAAAAAGAAAATTACGATTTAATATCGGTCACAGACCATAACAGCTTCAAAAGTGCGGATATTCTGAAAAACTCTGTCGGTTCGTCAAAACCGCTTGCACTTGCCGGAATTGAGCTTTCAACAAAGCATAACGGCAAAAAGCTTCATTTACTTGGCTATTTCGGTATAAATAATGATTTTACGGGCGAAAAATTTGCCCCGCTCCTTTCTGTTTTAAAGAGAGAGGACGAGGCGAAAAAAATTCAGGTAAAGCAAATAATTGACAATTTGTCGGCTGATTTTGATGTCAGTTATGATGAATTTATGCACTTTACAAATGATGACGGATTTATAAACCGCGTTCATATTGCACGCTATCTCACAGATAAAGGTATAACTTCGTCTGTTAGTGACGCATTCAATACCGTAATAAATACAAAATCAAAGTATTTTTCAAAAAGACAGGAAATGTCTTTTGAAGAGGGAATAAACGCTATCGTCCTTTGCGGCGGTATGCCGAGCATTGCTCATTTCATTGAATATTCCTTTGATGATAAAGAAATAGATGAAATAGCCAAAATCGCTTCGGGCGTCACCGATACCGTAGGCGTGGAATTGTGGCATTATAAACATAACGCCGATTTTCGTAAGTTGATTATTGAAAGATGCAAAAAATATAATGATGTTAATATTTGTTTTACGGCAGGTTCGGATTTTCACGGTGCAAATAAGGTGCAAAACATCGGAGAAATATCACCCGACAAATTGACTGCGGAAGAGCAACGGTTTTTTGATGAACAAATTAAACACACACTTGAAGTGTTTAAAAGTAAAAATATAATCTAAGTCCTTATGTGCCTCCTTTTGCGTGAGTAAGGGGAAGCGGCAACACGAAGTGTTGACGGCAGACTGTCGATAAAGTCCCTGAAACACGCCAAAATCATTTTAGCGAAGCTTTGTAGGGGATAGGCTTGCCTATCCCGAAATATTATCATTTTAATAGCACTGTCTAAAGAAAAGTGCCACAAATATCGAATTTGTGGTACTTTTGGCGTTTTTCGTTTTTTGCTCACAAGC
>CAVBQD010000153.1:0-4726 GCA_963597385.1 bacterium
GCTTGTGGAGATATTCAAGTCCGTCAAGAACAAAAGTTGCACTGACCTTAGGCACAAGCTTTGTCACCTTGTCGGCTATTTTTTTTGCGTCCATTCCTTTACTGCGATAATCGCAAGCTTTGAGAACCAAAAGCCCCTGTGCCGTGCATAAAGTTTTTGAATCAACGCAAAACACATTTTCAAACTCGCTTGCCGCAACGCACGCATTTTGAAAAGACGATGAAAGTCCCGATGAAAATCCGATATGAACAACTTTTTTGCCCTCGTCCGTAAGATTTTTGAAAATTTCAAAATACTCGGCAGGAGTCACAGCCGATGTTTTCGGAAGTTCGCCCGTTTTTTCAACAAACGAATAAATATCGTCGGGCTTAATATCAACTCCGTCACGGTACACCGTATCGCCCAAAAGGACAGTAAGCGGAACGACGATTATATTATTTTCATCTATAAATCTTTGCGGCAAATCGCAGGTGGAATCCGTTGTGATTGCTATATCTTTAATGTTAGCCATTATTACTTAACTCCAAAATTAATATTCAACTTACTTATATTATCCCTCTTATAAGGCTGGTCAAACTTAATTGTTAAAATTTCCGTGCCTTTACTCGATTGGGTTATTTCGGCTGTATATGCAACATCATAATTATTCGATTGAGACTTGGCAGAAGTCAGGCGTAAGGAATATTCCTTTTTGTTCACAAGCTTTTTGCTGAACTTGTAGCCGCTTTTGGCATACAGTTTAACTTCGTCCTGAAGAATTACAATTCCGGCAAGTTTGTTCAAATCGCTTGAATTTCTTGAAAAATCATCTGTTTCAAGCTCGGAGTCAACATTTGTTTCGTATTGAATATAATCAATCACCTTATCACCGCCGGTGGATTTGTTGGCATTTTTCCAAACCGACTCCCATTCCTTATTGTCGTAATCATACTTGTATGCACCGTATTCCATATTCGCCCTAAACGACATAGTTTGGCTTACAATAAACACTTCCTTGGAGTCGTGCGTTATCGAAAGCATACACTTTACATATCCCGCCTGCTGAACCTCGGAGGTTTCTTTATACTTAACATTAATAGGGAATGTGACATAAATACCGTCTTTCTCAACCGTGTATTCGGCGGCTCCACGCTCCCAACTGCTTATGGTCAAATAGTTGCCGTCGTCATCCTGCAATGTTTGGAACGGATTGTAAAATCCCGTCGGAACGCCCGTTTCTCTGTCATACGCCATTTCTTGGAACGCATAACAAAGAGCCGTGTATCCGATTTTTTTACAACTCTTTGACTGGCTGATTTCAATTTTAACCTTTTCGTCAACTATTTGCTTGGTTGACGACCTCGTCATTGCATTGACCTTGTATTTTGTCGTGCCGTCCTCTCTTTCCATTTCGGTAAGAGCATACACGCCGTAAACATAACTGCCGTCCTCATCAACATCATCAACAAGCTTAATTATAATAGTATTCTTGCTGTCACCGTCAAGTTTTCTGAAATACAGCTTCGGCTTTTCAACATCTATGTACGAACTCCAATTCTCAAAGGTGTACTCTTCGCCCTTGTGAACCAAAATTACATTGTTGTCCTGCTTGTAAAAATGGTAGTCTTTTTTGTTATTTTCACAAAGCAAAACCCTGTCGCTGCCTTTTTCCGTTGCGGCAATTTTAGTGACCGTTGTAAGAGAAGCCGCACTTCTGTCGGTTCTTACGGCTTTATCCGCCATAAAGTATGATACAAAAACAGCACAAGCTGTAAGCAAAAGCACCAAAAATACATCTGCAAATTTTTTCATTAACAACTCTCGTTTCTAATTTGAATATACTTCTTTGTAATCAAACGGAACCTTTTCTCCGTGTTCAATATGATAGCACTGATTTTTTGCAAGTGCAAATATATATTTATCATGCCTGTAAGAATCGGAATAAACATCGGTAATTTCCAACTCCTCCGGCTTATGTACCTCGTAAAGTCGACGCACCTTTTCCTCGCCTCGACAGTTTTCTCCTATAATAACACCTGTTTTAGGGTTGTGGCGGGTGCAGATAAGCTCGTCAAACTCAAGTCTTTCGGCAATTTCGCCAAGCAAAAAATCCGGGCTTGCACTGATGACAATGCCGTATCTTTTTCTGTCATAAAACCACGGATGCACTTTTTTTATGTACTTATCCCAAAACTTTTTAACCGCCTTTTCCTTTGGAATGAGCGGCAGGAAGAGATAGCATGTGCGTTTAAACAGCGTAAATCTGATTATTCCGAGTCCCATAAGAAGACCGGAAATTGCAACAAGCGGCAGAATGATCATACACCACGGATAATGCACCATACAGTACACAAAAAACAGCGTACCGCTGTCAAACGGCACTATCGTTTTGTCAAAATCATAGATGTCTACTTTCATTTTCACACTATACCTCGTTTTCGTCAAACGAAATTTCAAGCTTTTTGTGGCTCGGAACAAACTTAGTAAGCTTTACCCCGGCAGACAAAAACATTTTTTTGCTTGCAAGCGTACTTTCGGTTTCGGCATACTTGTCGGACATATAAACAACCTCTTTTATACCGCTTTGAATAATCGACTTTGCACATTCATTACACGGAAAAAGTGCAACATAAATTCTTGCACCGCTCAAATTGTGAGCACCCGAATTCAAAATTGCGTTAAGCTCTGCGTGGCACACGAACGGATATTTTGTGTCGTTCGGCTTGTCGCCCGAGCGTTCCCACGGATATTCGTCATCACTGCAACCGCGTGGAAAACCGTTGTAGCCGACAGACATAATTTTATTGTCGTCGCTCACAATGCAAGCTCCCACCTGAGTACTCGGGTCCTTACTTCTCATAGATGAAAGAAGTGCAATCCCCATAAAATATTCGTCCCACGAAATGTAATTTTCTCTTTTAGGCATAGTCTTTCTCCTTAATCAAGTGCTCCGACAAATTCGTCAAGTTGCGGACATTCAACTTCCTCAACTCTGCCCTCGTCAACAAGTTTTGCAACCTCGGGGTCGATAGGAAGTTTTGCAAGAACAGGCACTCCAAGTTCTTTTGCGGTTTCGTCAATTTGACTTTCGCCGAAAATGTTGTGCTTTTTTCCGCAATCCGGACACTGATAATAGCTCATATTTTCAACAAGACCGAGAACGGGAACATTCATAAGCTTTGCCATATTAAACGCCTTGTTGACAATCATCTTTACCAAATCCTGCGGAGTAGTCACAATGACAATTCCGTCAACGGGAAGGCTCTGGAACACGGTGAGTGCAACATCACCTGTTCCCGGAGGCATATCAACAAAAAGGTAATCAAGTTCGCCCCAGTTGACATCCGTCCAAAACTGCTCGATAACGCCCGAAATGACAGGACCTCTCCAAACAACCGGAGAATTGACATCTTCAAGAAGAAGATTAATTGACATCATCTTTACCCCGGTTTTTGTAACCGTCGGCAACAGACCCGTATCGTCCTGCATAGCTCTCGAAGTTATGCCAAACGATTTCGGCACGGACGGGCCGGTAATATCGGCGTCAAGAACTCCGACTTTAAGTCCCGCCTTTTGGCATTTTGCGGCAAGCAAACAGCTCACAAGACTTTTGCCTACGCCGCCCTTGCCCGAAACAACGCCGATAACCTTTTTTATATTCGAATTTTTATTCATCGGTTTAAGAAAACTCTGCGGTTCTTTTCTGTCGCCGCAGTTGCTCGAACAAGTCGAGCAATCGTGTGTGCATTCGCTCATATTTCCACTCCTAAAAACAAATCAGTATTTTCTCACTACCATATTAACCTTGCCCAAGACGGACACCTCGTCAACAATGATAGGCTCATAAGCGTCATTTTCCGGCTGAAGCCTGAAATGACCGTTTTCCTTGTAAAATCTTTTAACCGTCGCTTCGTCGCCAATAAGTGCAACCACGATTTCGCCGTTGACAGCGGTCGGCGTCTGCTCAACAATAACCGTATCGCCGTTTAAAATACCGGCATTAACCATGGAATCACCCTTGACTTTGAGTGCAAACATATTTTTGCCCTTATTTTTAACAGGCAACGGAATATAATCCTCAATACTCTCAACCGCCAAAATCGGCTGACCCGCCGTAACCGTGCCGACAACAGGCACATGGTAAGCTCTCGTGTCATAGCCTTTAATGCGAATCGTCCTTTTCATCAAAGGGTCACGCTCAATGTATCCGGCATTTTCAAGAATATTAAGCATATATTGTGCAGATGACGGCGAATGATAACCCAAAGCCGTTTCTATCTCTCTGACAGTAGGTGCAACGCCTCTTTCATCAAGATATTCTTTGATAAAATCAAGGCATCTTTGCTGTTTGGCACTTATCTTTTTCATTTGACCCTCCGAAAAAATAACAATAACTATACATCTTATATATACATTCATTATACTATCACCCGACAAACATAAAGTCAAACAAATGTACCTATTTTAATAAAAAATTTAAAAAAACCAATGATAAAGAGACGAAAATTACACTTTTGAAAAAAAATTAAAAAAAAGTGTTGACAAATACCCATTTTTAAGCTATACTTTTGCTTGCAAGTCTAAACGGCTTTATAGCTCAGTTGGCTAGAGCACGCGGTTCATACCCGCGGTGTCACTGGTTCGAATCCAGTTAAAGCCACCATTTTGGCCCGGTGGTCAAGCGGTTAAGACACCGCCCTTTCACGGCGGTAACACGGGTTCGATTCCCGTCCGGGTCACCACAAAA
>CAVBQD010000154.1:0-4697 GCA_963597385.1 bacterium
TCGCCCCAAGAGCGGAATAATTTTTGTTGAGCGTCTCGCAGAAAGCTTAGATCGTATAAATGAGGAATGGATAGAAGGTAAAAAAATTTTACTTAGTATTAAAACATTTATATTAACTCTTACAATTGAATTTAATGGGAAGCCAATTTCAATATGGTATAATTTAGCAGAACGACAAAAAAGGATTGATGATATTAAGAAATTGAACGAAGAAGTATTAATATTAGATCCGGATTATGAGCCTTTAGAAATTCCAGAATTAGAACCGTATTCGCCACCTCAAGAGCCGAAGTCCTCATATGATAATTTGTCTAATAGTGCTTCTAGTACTTCTTCAAACGGTTGTTATGTGGCAACTGCTGTATATGGTTCTTATGATTGCCCTGAAGTTTGGACTTTGCGTAGATACAGAGATGATGTATTAGCTAAAATTTGGCACGGAAGATTGTTTATATATTTGTATTACGCAATCAGTCCTACAATTGTTAGGCTGTTTGGTGACACAATGTGGTTTAAAAATATGTGGCGGGGGAAATTAGATAAAAAAGTTAAGCAGTTACAAAGTGACGGCGTAGAAAATACACCGTATAATGATAAAAATTGGAGAAAGGAAAGATAATTATGGCACAAAATTTGAATATGACAATTTGTCCAAATTGTCATCTCGGTTACTTAAAATCAATAGGAGAAAGACACGGTGGCTTCAGTGGAGGAAAAGCTGTTGTCGGTGCGGTTATTGCGGGACCGATAGGTTTGGCGGCAGGAGCACTTGGAAAAAAGAAAACAATCTATCAATGTGAGAGATGTGGCTATACGGTTGAAAAATAAAATTATGAAAACCAAATTTTATAAACAATCATGGTTTTGGTTAATGATAATTTCATTTACATTAATTTCTATGTTTGCATTAATGCTATTCATAGTATTCCCGTGTAATATCTTTACAAAAGAGATAACATGGACCATTATTGGAACAGTAATAACATCGATAAGTGTTTTTGTAGCTGTAGTTTCATTTGTTCAAAATGAAAATATAAGAAAAATGCAAGCTACATATGATGCGTATAACAAATTTAAAGAGACATACTTTGAATTTGAAACGGAAATTACAAAAGAATATGTTGAAAAAGCTTTATCAAATATTAATGAGGAGGAATGGAATAAAATAACCGAATATTTATCAAATTTTGAAAGAATTGCTACATGTACAAATAACGGAATTTTTGATGCAAACACAATTTATTTAATGAGCGGACCAAAAGTTAATGATATATTTGAAGTATTAGAGCCGGTTATTAAGAAAAAAAGAGAAGATAGCCAAAGAAAAACGATATATATAGAATTTGAAAAATTAGTAAAAAAAATAGAAGAAATGTAATAAAAAACGGCTTTGTCAATAAAAATGACCTGCCCCAAATTGTGCAAACAGTACAAAAAGCCTACTTGAAGTAGAAAATTAAATTTTAAGCAACAAACGACCTTGTAAAATAAAGTGTGTAAGTTATAAAAACAACTTACATAACCCACAAAAATGAGCCAAGAGGCACTCCCTCTTGACTCATTTTTCATTGTTCCTCAGCCTCTTACTAAAGCCTTCGGTTTAGCCAGAGGTGCTTACTTTTTATGCTTTTCTGCGAGGCTGTCAAGACGGTCTTTTCGTTTCTCAACAATTTCCTCGTGATAGTCGTGAAGCTTGCGATAAAGTTCCGGCTGTTTGTCGCGAAGCAGGTGCATATGTTCGTGCCGACGGTTGCGGAAGTCTTTGAATGCCGCCTCGTCTTCTTTTTTGACATATTGATAAAGCGTTTCACGACGCTCTTCAATTTGCGAAGCAAGCTTGTCCTCGTCAATTCCCGTTGATTTTGAAAGCTCGCTTAAATGAAGTTCAAGTGACTCAAGCAAAATATCCTCATCAAACGAACCGAGTCCCGACCACAGGTCTGTAAGCTCAAGCAAGCTTTGTTCGTCAAGATTTGCATTTCTTGCGTTTTTAAGAATGTCTTCCGTGTAAATTTCAATTCTCTCTTCTGCCGAATCGCCAAATGCCCATTCAAATTCGTGAAGCAATTGCTCTTTAAAGTTTGACGTAGACGGTATTTCGTGGCTTCCTTCGTTTGTTTCAAGCTCGTACGGCTTTTGAATTCCCTGAGCACGAAGTGCCGCCGAGATTGTTCGCCTGACTCCGCCTTCTTCGATGATGTGACCCAAGTCAAGTTGCCTCAGCTCATCATTGAGAGTATGGGAATGTTCGGTCAGATAAAAACGAATGCCTTTCTGCTTTAACTTTGCATATATTCCCTCAAGTGTTGCCGCACCCGTTGTGTCAATGCTTCCGATACTGCTTGCGTCAACAATTACGCATTTTGTATCGGGCTTGACGGCACTTTCAATATCTTCTCTGAATTCTTTAACATTTGCAAAAAACAGATTTGCTCTGAAACGGTATATAACAACATTTTTAATCGGTAATGCGTTTTCGTTTGTGCTCAAATCGAAGAATCCGCCTCTGTCCGGTACAACTCCCAAAAACGAACGCTGAGGATTGCTTTCACGGAGTACAACATTAACAAACGAGAGAATAACTCCGATAATAACGCCGTAAATAGTGCCGAAAATCAGCACGCCGAAAAATGCCGCAAGAAAAATGAAGAATTCTTTTTTGTTGATTTTGCGTAACTTTTTTGCAAGGTCAAATTCTATTGCACCAAGCAAAGCTGAAATGACAATAGCGGTCAGTACAGGTACCGGCAGATACTGAATAAATCCCGTACAAAATGCAACAATGATAATCATTACAACTGCGGCGGTAATCGATGTTGCTTGACTTTTGCCGCCGAATTGATTGTTCATTGAACTTCTCGATACACTGCCGTTAACCGGACAACAGCCTACAAGCGAAGCCGAAATGTTGCACAGTGCAAAGGTAAGAACTTCATTGTTGTCGTTTATTTTATAATCGTTTCTTATAGCAAAATTATTCTCGGAGAGCAGAGTTTCAGCCATTATAACGACCGCAACGGTGAGCGACAGCCCCATACCTTTTATAGGGCTGATTGCCGAAAAATCAAGCAAACTGAAATTGTCAATGCTGTTTGTAACTTTTGGCAATGTCGCAATTTCAAATGGCGTGCAGTAGTTGAATAAGCGTTGAAATATTCCCGCAAGCACCATAACGAGTACCGGCATAGGGAATTTCGGTGCAAATTTTCTGCATACCAATATCAAAATAAGCGTTGCAAGTCCGAGAATAAGTGACGGAAAACTGAAATTAAGCTCTGCCTGTTTAATAATATGAGCAATCAGTTCGTGAATTTCTCCCGTGCCGGAAACACCGCCGAACAGCTTCGGAATTTGCATAAGTATAATCGTTGCACAAATTCCGCTGATAAATCCGCCCATAACCGGAGTTGACACATATTCGGTCAGTCGTCCAGCTTTGAATATATAAAATAAAAAGAGCCATATTCCCGTATAAAATGCAAGAAGCGGTACAACCTTTTGTGCGTCTTCGCTCCCTGCCGATATACCGAGAGTGGCAAGCACACCGCCGATAAGTGCGGCAGGTGCGGCGTCAACACCGAATATAAATTGCGGTGACGACGAAAACAGTGCAAAAACAAGCACCGGAAGTATTGAACCGTAAAGTCCGTATATAGGCGGTAATCCTGCAATTTGTGCATATCCCATAGAAATCGGAATAGACACAAGTGCAATGATAATACCGCTTATTATATCGTTCGGCAAGGTTTTGAACCTTGTCGCTTTTAATCCTCCAAACATAATATCAACTCATTTATTTTTTTAGTCTTGCTTCAACCCGGTAAATAGGGAAGCCCTGTGATGAAAATCTTGCTTCGTATTCGGTTACAATGTTGCCCTCAAAGTCGCTGTTGTGCAAATCTAAGCTGATGTTTGACAGTTCAAATCCGTTTTTGCTGAAACTTTCAAGCGAAAATTCAAAGAAGTGCATATTGTCCGTTTTTTGAAAAATTGCCGCGTCATCTGTCATAAGTTCTTTATATATACCCAAAAATCTGTCTGCCGTCAGTCTGTGACAGGCGTGGCTTTTTTTAGGATAAGGACACGAAAAATTAAGAAATATAAGTCCTATGCTGTGAGCCGGTAAATATGACGGCAAATACTCAGCCGCACAGTCTAAAAATTTGATATTTGTGAGCTTTTCGGCACTCGCTTTTTCACACGCCGTGCAAATGACATCTCTTACCTTTTCTACGCAAATAAGATTGATGTTTGGATTTTGTTTTGCATATGTAACGCCGAATGTGCCCATACCGCAACCGACTTCAAGAAAAACCGGATTGCTATTGCCGAAAACTTCCTGTAAATCAAGCAAGTGCTTTTCGTTTTGCACATCGTTGAAATTCAAACTGTCGTTTCTGAGAGTTATAAGGTAATCCTGCACCTTTACAAGTCGTTCCTCAAGATTCTTTTTATGTCGCATTCTCATAATTTTTACCGTTCCTTAATTAACTTAACTTTATTTTATAATAGATTTTCATTGCTTCCAAAAAAGCATACAGCAGGGCATACAAAACCACCTGATGTCCGAGATAAAACCAAAGGCTGTTTCGTCCGACAAAAGCAAAAAGCTTTGAGTGTTTTTTGTATGTCCAAACAGGGAATTCACCTTTTTTTGCGTGTTCTCCCAAAAATGCTCCGGCTAAAAACATAAACAG
>CAVBQD010000155.1:0-4677 GCA_963597385.1 bacterium
TTGAAATTGCCGGGGAAAGTCCTTCAATATAATCCACATCGGGCTTGTCCATTTGACCGAGAAACATTCTTGCATATGACGAAAGCGATTCGACATACCGTCTTTGACCCTCAGCATAAATGGTATCAAATGCCAAAGAAGATTTACCCGAACCGGAAAGACCCGTAAACACAACAAGCTTATCTCTCGGAATTTCTATGTCTATATTCTTTAAATTGTGCTCTCTTGCACCTTTAACAACAATATTTTTAATCATATTCAGTCCTCATCACTAAGTTCTTTAATCTTATCACGAAGAAATGCCGCATGTTCAAATTCAAGCATTTTAGCCGCTTCTTTCATTTCGCGTGTAAGCTTTTCAATCATTACCGTTCGTTCTTTGGCAGTCATTTTCTTATTATGTTCGTCAAGCACATCTTTTGAGGTGATTTCAATAATATCACGAACATCTTTTTTTATGGTTTTAGGTATAATATTATGTTCTTTATTATATTGTTCCTGGATTTTTCTGCGTCGTACGGTTTCGGTTATTGCCCGTTCCATAGACGGAGTAACGCTGTCGGCATACATAATAACCTCGCCGTTTTCGTTTCTTGCCGCTCTGCCGATTGTTTGAACAAGTGAAGTTTCCGAACGCAAAAAGCCCTCTTTATCGGCGTCAAGAATTGCCACAAGCGAAACCTCCGGTATATCAAGTCCCTCACGAAGCAGGTTAATACCCACCAAAACATCAAAATTACCAAGTCGCAAATCACGGATAATCTCCATTCGTTCAATAGTATCAACATCGTGATGCATATATCTGACCTTAACATCAAATCCCTCAAGGTAAGCCGTCAAGTCCTCTGCCATTTTCTTTGTAAGAGTTGTAACAAGAACCCTTTCTTTTCGTTCAATCCTGATATTTATTTCGGAAAGCAAATCGTCCATTTGGTCATCGGTCGGTTTAACGGTAATAATCGGGTCAAGCAGTCCCGTAGGGCGAATAACTTGCTCAACGATCTGCGTCGAGTTTTTCTTTTCAAATTCACCGGGGGTTGCCGAAGTGAATATAACCTGATTAATTTTGCCGTAAAATTCATCAAAGGTAAGCGGACGGTTATCGTATGCGGACGGAAGTCTGAAGCCGTACTCGATAAGACTTCCCTTTCTTGAATGATCACCGCCGTACATACCGCGAACCTGCGGAAGCATAACATGACTTTCGTCAACGAACATCAAAAAATCATCCGGGAAATAATCAATAAGCGTAAACGGTGCTTCACCCGGTTTTCTGTCACTCATAATGCGTGAATAATTTTCAATTCCTTTGCAAAAACCGGTTTCTTCAAGCATTTCTATATCATTCATTGTGCGTTCTTTGATACGCTGAGCCTCAAGAAGTTTGCCGTTTTCTTCAAAATATGCAACACGCTCAACCATTTCGTTGTAAATTTGATTAAGAGCTTTTTTAAGTTTTTCACGGCTTACAACATAGTGCGACGCAGGATAAATTACGCAAGAACTTAAAATGCCCTCAACCTTTCCTGTAAGCGGATTTATTTCGCAAATGCGGTCGATTTCATCACCGAAAAACTCGACACGAACAGCATTGCCCGAACTTCCGGCAGGATAAATCTCAACAGTATCGCCACGAACTCTGAATTTGTTACGAATAAAATTAATATCATTTCGTTCATATTGAATTTCAACAAGCTTGTGAATAAGCTCGTCACGGTCCTTTTGCATACCCTGGCGGAGCGATATAACCATTTTTTTATAATCAAGCGGGTCGCCGATAGAATAAATGCACGATACGGACGCAACGATAATAACATCTCGGCGTTCTGACAAAGCCGCAGTCGCACTGTGACGAAGTTTGTCTATCTCATCATTAATCGCACTGTCTTTTTCAATATAAGTATCGGTTGTAGGCACATACGCCTCGGGTTGATAATAATCATAATACGACACAAAATATTCAACAGCGTTTTCGGGGAAAAATTCCTTAAATTCAGAACAAAGCTGAGCCGCAAGAGTTTTATTATGTGCCAAAACAAGGGTCGGTCGGTTGACCTTTTCAATGATATTTGCCATTGTAAAAGTCTTGCCCGAACCGGTTACACCCATCAAAGTCTGTTCTTTATCGCCGTGCAAAACGCCCTTGGCAAGTTTTTCGATAGCCTGCGGCTGATCGCCTGTCGGCTTGTATCTACTAACTAACTTAAATTTGTCCATAATATCAACCCATAATTTTTTACTGAAATTCTGTAATCATCATATTATACAACAAAGCATAGCAAATTTTCAATAGAAAGTATTGGTAAAATAAAACGAGGACATACAAATGCCCTCGTTAAAAGATTATTTTGTTTTTACAGATTTAACCTTAGACCATTTACCGTAAACTTTTTTGCCGTTTACAATTTTATATGAACGAACACGAACATAGTACTTTTTCTTTGATTTAAGTTTTTTGACAGTTTTCTTGCTTGCATTTTTCTTGTTGACTTTTACAGTCTTCTTGTTCTTTTTGAACTTTTTGTCTGTTGCAAGCTGAATTTCGTAACCTGTTACATCTTTTGCTGTTTTCCAAGTTACAACAACACCGTTTTTCTTTGCCGTTGTTTTGCTTACCTTAACGGTTGCAGGCTTCTGTGTTTCTGTTGTAGTTGTTGTAGTGATTGATGTTGTAGGCTTTTGCTCTTCTGTCTTTTGGCTGTCATCGGTTGTAGGTGCAGGTGCAGGTGCTGCTCCACCGCCTCCGGTTGAGCCACCACCGGATGTTGAACCACCGTCACTTGTTGAGCCGCCTGATGACTTAGCAACAACTGTTACCGGTACATTTATAGTTTTACCATAATCGGGAAGTTTAACTTCGAAAGTTGTTTTGCCTGTTCCGTCAAATTTAAAAACATAACTTTCAACATTTAAAATTTCGTTATCGTCATTTACAAAATCCCAACTTTCACCACCTTTTTTATAAACGAATTCTTCTGATGTTCCGTCTGTATAATTTACGGTAATTTTATCTCCTTCTTCAAAAGCAGGTGAATGATAATACCAATCTGTTTCATTTTCTTCATCAGAATAATATCCATCTGTGCCCTCAGTAACTTCATATGCTTTTACCGGAGTGAGTGAAAAAGACTCAACAGGACTTTCTACAACAGTTACCGGTACATTTATGGTTTTACCATAATCGGAAAGTTTAACTATGAAGGTTGTTTCGCCTGTTCCGTCAAGTTCAAAACCATATCTATCAACATTTAAAATTTCATTATCGTCATTTACAAAATCCCAACTTTCACCACCTTTTTTATAAACGAATTCTTCTGATGTTCCGTCTGTATAATTTACGGTAATTTTATCTCCTTCTTCAAAAGCAGGTGAATGATAATACCAATCTGTTTCATTTTCTTCATCAGAATAATATCCATCTGTGCCCTCAGTAACTTCATATGCTTTTACCGGAGTGAGTGAAAAAGACTCAACAGGATTTTCTACAACACTTACCGGTACATTTATAGATTTATTATAATCGGAAAGTACAACATCAAAAGTTGTTTTACCTGTGCCGGTATAAAAAAATCCATATCCACGAGCAGCTATCGTTTCATTTTTCTCATTAAAAAAGTAATCTGAATTTTTTACATAAATAAAAACATCTGAAGTTCCGTTTGTATAATTTACAGTAATTTTATCACCATCGTTGAAATCAGGTGCATCATAATAGCATTCTTCATCATCCATTTCTCCGCTGTTTTCGATTACTGTATACTCTTTAATTGGTGTAAACGAAAACGAAAAAATTGGGTTTTCAATAATTGTTACAGGTACATTTGTGGTCTTACCATAATCGGGAAGTTTAACTTCAAAGGTTGTTTCGCCTGTTCCGTCAAGTTCAAAACCATAACTTTCAAATTTTAAAATTTCATTTTTTGTATTTACAAAATCGCAAAAATATCCAAATTCTACAGCACGATTTTCTTTATAAGTGTATTCTTCAGATGTTCCGTCTGTATAATTTACGGTGATTTTATCACCTTCGTTAAAATCAGGTGCATAATAAAGCCAATCTGTTTCATTTTCTTCATCAAGATAACGACCGTGTGTACACTCAATAATTTCATATGCTTTTGCCGGAGTGAGTGAAAAAGACTCAACTGGATTATTTACAATTGTTACAGGTACATTTTCAATATCAAAATCGAAATCATTAATACAATATGATACATATGTTTTGCCTAATTTATCTGCATAAAAACTATATCCGACGACAGATATTTCATCATTATTAGAAGTATGCCATCCTTGGTATTCATATTGATTATAATAAGTATATGTAGCTTTTGTTTCATCTGAAAATGTAATGTTAATTATATCGCCAGCATTAAAATCAGGTGCCCAATAATATCCGACGCCATCATCATAATAACCATAAGCACCTTCATATATGGTATATGGTTTAATCGGCGTCAACGATGCTGATACAATTGTCTTACTATCATCAGCAAAAACGGTTAAATTCATTCCCATTGCAAAGCTTAAAAGCATTACAACAGACAGAAAAGCACTAATAAATTTCTTCATAAAAATTCTCCTTTAAAATAAAACATTTGAACTTGTTAACAATTCATTTAAATTATACCCCCCCCGAAAAATTCAATGCTTTCTGTGTAAGTAACCCGTTTTGCG
>CAVBQD010000156.1:0-4676 GCA_963597385.1 bacterium
GCCCGTGACTGCACAGCCGAAAATAGTAAAAGCAAGCAAAACAGCAAGTATTTTCTTAGTTTTATTCTCTTTCATCACAAATTTGCCTTTATGAAATTATTTTTGATTTTTGTACGGCTTCTTTTCCGCAACCCAACCCTCTTTGTTGACCTGCTTTGCTCTTGCAACAGACAATGCCTCGCTCGGAATATTGTCCGTAATTGTTGAGCCTGCCGCAATATATGCCATATCGCCGACTTCAACCGGTGCGATAAGATTTGTATTGCAACCGATAAATGCACCGTCGCCGATTGTGCATCTTGATTTCACCTTGCCGTCGTAGTTGCAAGTGACTGTTCCGCAACCGAAGTTAACATTTTTGCCGACATCGCTGTCGCCGATATAAGTAAGGTGAGCACTCTTTGTGCCCTCGCCGACAACGGAGTTTTTAACCTCAACAAAGTTGCCGATATGAACGCCTTTTTTAAGCACGCTGTTTGCTCTTACTTTAACAAACGGACCGCAGTCAACGCCGTCTTCAATTGTCGAATCTGTAATTTTGCAGTTGTCAAGGACAACATCGTTTCCAACATTTGAATTATCAATCCAAGTGTTCGGACCGATAACGCAGTTGTCGCCGATAACGGTATTGCCGATGATAATTGTATTTGGCAAAATCTTTGTTGAAGCACCGATTTTAACATCTTTGCCAATCATAACGCCGTCCGTACACGGAATGTCAACGCCGTTTATCATAAGGTTGTCGTTGATATTTCTTCTCATAATATTGTTGAGAATGTTGAGTTGCTTTCTGTCATTTGCACCCAAAACAGTTTCGTTGTTTTCACAAATATACGCACCCGCGTTATCGCCTTTTTTGATGAGGATTTCAAGGCTGTCGGTGAGATAGTATTCGTTTTGTGCGTTTTCGTTTGTAATATTGTCAAGTGCATAAAGGAGCTCGCCGCCATTGAACCAATATGTTCCTGCGTTTGATTCGTTGATTTTCTTCTGCTCCTCGTTTGCGTCCTTGTGCTCAATGATTCTTTCAAGCTTGCCGTTTTCGTCACGCTTGATATGACCGATACCGTTTGTATCTTCAACGATAGCCGACACAAGAGTAATTGCGTTGCCGTTTTCTTTGTGATAATCATACGCCTTGTTCATCGTTTCGGCGTCCATAAGCGGGCCGTCGCCGTTAAGGATAAGAATATCGTCGTCCTTATGAGCCGAAATAAACTCTCTTGCCTGCATAACCGCATGACCCGTGCCGAGCTGAGGCTCCTGAAGTGCCGTTTTGATGTTGGCGTCGTAATTTGCAAGCCAACCCTCTACAATGTCGTGCTTGTAGCCGGTGATAACGCAAATGTCTTCTACCCCCGCTTCTTTAACAGCGTCCACAACATATTTAATCATAGGTTCAAATATAACTTCACACATAACCTTAGGTGAGTCTGTTTTCATTCTTGTCCCTTTTCCACCTGCAAGAATAATTGCACATTTCATTATTGTAACCCTCTTTCTTTTTATACGGAATAAAAAACCGATTTGCTATATTATGCACCAAAATTAATATTTTTTCAACTGTTTTATAATTTATTTATAATAATTGTGTAAATAATGAAAAAAATGTTTGAATTTGCGTTTGTTGTATGTTATACTTTTATCGGATTATTCTGCGTTGTCGTTTTTTCCGCAGAATAAACAACAATGTATTTAATTTTTTTAGGAGGTACTTCATATGTCAAACAAATGGGTATATATGTTTGAAGAAGGCGACATGACCATGCGTAACTTGCTTGGCGGTAAGGGTGCAAACCTTGCAGAAATGACCAAAATCGGTCTTCCTGTACCACAGGGTTTCACAGTTACAACAGAAGCTTGTACTCAGTATTACGAAGATGGTCGTAAAATTAATGACGAAATCATGACTCAGGTTATGGAAGGCGTTAAGAAGATGGAAGAAATCAACGGCAAAAAGTTCGGTGATAAGCAAAATCCTCTTCTCGTTTCCGTTCGTTCGGGTGCAAGAGCATCAATGCCGGGTATGATGGATACAATCCTCAACCTCGGTCTTAACGACGAAGTAGTTGAAACAATGATCGCAGGTAACGACGATCCTGCTTTCGAGCGTTTCGTATATGACTCATACAGAAGATTCATTCAGATGTTTTCTGATGTAGTTATGGAAGTCGGTAAGAAGTATTTTGAACAGCTTATCGACAAGATGAAAGAAGAAAAGGGCGTTCAGTACGACGTAGAGCTTACAGCAGCAGACCTCAAGGAACTTGCTACACAGTTCAAGGCAGAGTACAAGAACCAACTCGGTTCAGACTTCCCGTCAGACCCTGTTGAACAGCTCAAGCTTGCTATCGAAGCTGTATTCCGTTCATGGGACAACCCTCGTGCAAATGTTTATCGTAGAGATAACGATATTCCTTATTCATGGGGTACTGCAGTTAACGTAATGCCTATGGTATTCGGTAACCTTAACAATCAGTCAGGTACAGGTGTTGCTTTCACTCGTGACCCTGCAACCGGTGAAAATAAGTTGATGGGTGAATTCCTTATCAACGCACAGGGCGAAGACGTAGTTGCCGGTGTTCGTACACCTATGCCAATCGCTCAGATGGAACAGGAATTCCCTGAAGCATATGCAGAGTTCATCAAGGTTTGTGAAACTCTTGAAAATCACTATCACGATATGCAGGATATGGAATTCACAGTAGAAAACAAGAAGCTCTATATGCTTCAGTGCCGTAACGGTAAGAGAACAGCTCCTGCTGCTCTTAAGATTGCTTGCGACCTCGTTGACGAAGGCCACAAAACTCCTGCAGAAGCAGTTGCTATGATTGACCCTCGTAACCTCGACACTCTTCTTCACCCGCAGTTCGACGCTAAAGCTCTTAAGGCTGCAACTCCTATGGGTAAGGGTCTCGGTGCTTCTCCGGGTGCTGCTTGCGGTAAGGTTGTATTTACAGCAGAAGACGCAGAAGCTTGGAACGAAAGAGGCGAAAAGGTAATCCTCGTTCGTCTTGAAACTTCACCTGAAGATATTACAGGTATGAAGGCTGCTCAGGGTATCCTCACAGTTCGTGGCGGTATGACATCTCACGCTGCCGTAGTTGCCCGTGGTATGGGTACTTGCTGTGTATCAGGTTGCGGCGACATCAATATGGATGAAGACAACAAGAAGTTCACTCTCGCAGGCAAGGAATTCCACGAAGGTGATTACATTTCAATCGACGGTTCAACAGGTAATATCTATGACGGTATTATCGAAACTACCGACGCTCAAATCGCAGGCGAATTCGGCAGAATTATGGCTTGGGCTGATGAATTCAGAAAGCTTAAGGTTCGTACAAATGCTGATACTCCTGCCGATGCTAAGAAGGCAAGAGAACTCGGTGCAGAAGGTATCGGTCTTTGCCGTACAGAGCATATGTTCTTTGAAGAAGACAGAATCGCTGCTTTCAGAGAAATGATTTGCTCAGACACAGTAGAAGAAAGAGAAGCTGCTCTTGAAAAGATTCTTCCTTATCAGCAAGGCGACTTCGAGGCTCTTTATGAAGCACTTGAAGGTTGTCCTGTAACAATCAGATTCTTGGACCCACCTCTTCACGAGTTCGTTCCTACAGAAGAAGCTGATATCGAAAAGCTTGCAAAGGCTCAGGGCAAGTCTGTTGAAGACATTAAGGCTATCATCGCATCTCTTCACGAGTTCAACCCAATGATGGGTCACCGCGGTCTTCGTCTTGCAGTTACATATCCTGAAATTGCTAAGATGCAAACAAAGGCTGTTATCCGTGCAGCTATCAATGTTCAAAAGGCTCATCCGGATTGGACAGTAGCTCCTGAAATTATGATTCCTCTTGCTTGTGACGCTAAGGAACTCAAGTATGTTAAGGACATCGTTGTTGCAACTGCAGATGCAGAAATCGCAGCAGCAGGCGTAGAAATGAAGTACGAAGTTGGTACTATGATCGAAATTCCTCGTGCAGCTCTTACAGCAGGCGACATCGCTAAGGAAGCTGAGTTCTTCTGCTTCGGTACAAACGACCTTACTCAGATGACATACGGCTTCAGCCGTGATGACGCAGGTAAGTTCCTCAACGCTTACTATGACAAGAAGATTTTCGAAAGCGATCCGTTTGCAAGACTTGACACAACAGGCGTTGGTCAGCTTATGGAAATGGCAGTTAAAAACGGTAAGGCAACCCGTCCTTCACTCCACTGCGGTATCTGCGGTGAGCACGGCGGCGACCCAACATCTGTTGAATTCTGCCACAAGATCGGTCTTGATTATGTATCATGCTCACCGTTCCGTGTTCCTATCGCTCGTCTTGCTGCCGCTCAGGCTGCTATTGCAGAAATGGAGGACTAATCTTACTTTTAGTTTTAAGATTGGTTTTGAGCAGGCAAAAGCCTTTAGACACGCAACAAATCAATATCTTCGTCCATATCAATGGCAAGATATAACCGTAAGCGTGGTAATATAAAATTAACAGGTATGTTATTGAAAAATAGCATACCTGTTAGACTGTTTATAAAGCTCCTGAAACACGCTTATATAAATCGACCAGATTATGCCTCCACTTGAAGCAAGGTTATTCCCCCGTTAATCGGGGGAAATGTCTGCAAGGCAGACAAAAGGGGGCGTCTACGCAGTAAAGGTGGCAACACGAAGTGTTGACGGA
>CAVBQD010000157.1:0-4640 GCA_963597385.1 bacterium
GCCATTAAGTCTAAAAGCGACGAATTAATCAAAGTAAAAAAATATTTTTAGCATTATACCACTGCGTTAAATTTTAACGCATATACAAATGTTACAGATTAATAACAAATAATACATTTACTTATTAACCACATTTTGCGGATTTCCGTCAAGAAATGCTTTAAGGTTATCTTCAAGGATACCCAAAAGTCGCTTTCTTGTTTCGTATGCAGCCCAAGCTATATGCGGAGTAATAATGCAGTTTTTAGCCGTCAAAAGTGGATTGTCGGCAGTAGGCGGCTCAACCCTCAAAACATCAACGCCAGCTGCTTGAACATCTCCGTTATTAAGTGCTTCGGCAAGGTCTTTATCATTTACAACAGGGCCTCTTGAAGTATTTATAATAATTACTTCTTTTTTCATTTTTGAAATAGCATTCTTGTCAATAAGATTTTCCGTTTGAGGTGTTAACGGACAGTGGCAGGTAATTATATCACTTCTTTTGCAAAGAGCGTCAAAATCAACGAATTCAACATCTTTAAACTCGTCAGGCTTTGGGTGCGGAGTAAACACCAAAACGCTCATACCGAACGCTTTTGCAATATTGGCAACTCTTTGACCGATTGAACCGAATCCGACAATGCCTATAGTCTTTCCGTCAAGTTCAGTAAGCGGTGCTTTCCAAAAGCAAAAATCAGGACAAGAAGTCCATTCTCCGTTATGAACAGCATCGCTGTGGAGGGAAACCTTATTAGTAATTTGCAAAATAAGAGCAAAAACAAGTTGTGCAACTGCCGCAGTAGAATATGCAGGAATGTTTGAAACAACGATTCCTTTTTTCTTTGCCGCATCACAATCAACAACATTATATCCTGTTGATTGAAGACCTATATACTTAAGATTCGGCATTTTATCAAGCATTTCGGCAGTTATAATTGTTTTGTTTATAATAAGTGCATCTGCATCTTTTGCACGCTCAAGCACTTCCTCAGGTGCAGTTCTTTCGTATACGGTAAAATCACCGTATTTTTTAAAACTTTCCCATGATTGATCACCCGGATTTGTTGTATATCCGTCTAAGTTAACTATTTTCATACCATCGCTCCTTTGTCTTATAGTACAAATTATATCTCTTATAAATAAATAAATCAACTGATTTATTGAAAGATTCGTAAATATGTTGTATAATTTAATCATATTATTAATGTCAGCACTTTTACAAAACGGTGATATAATGAAAAAGGCATTGATAATATCGATTTTCGGAATTCTGTTTATGGTTATTTTTTTAGGCACAAGTTGCAATATTGACGATACTATAATAGATGCAGTTAATAACGACAGAGTCCAACTAAGAAAAACGGTTATAATTGATCCGGGGCACGGCGGAATTGATGTAGGTGCAGTCGGTATTGACGGTTCACTTGAAAAGAACATCAATCTGTCGATGTCTCTTGATTTATATGATTATCTTACAGTTTCAGGTATAAACACGGTGTTAACCCGTGACGGCGATTACGAGGTTTACAAAGCAGGAGAGGGAAGAACAAAATCCGATCTTTATAATCGTATAGATTTTATAAATTCAGTTCCCAACAGTATGTTAATATCGATACATCAAAACCACTTTGAAAACGAAGAGGAGTGGGGAACTCAAATTTGGTATTCTCCGAACGATGAAATAAGCCCGACGATTGCCGACAAGATTTTAAACAGTGTCAAGAAAAACATCCAACCCGAGAATACAAGAACGAACAGAAAATCAGACAACAGTTATTACATATTATATAAAGCACAAAAGCCGTCAATTATGATTGAATGCGGTTTTATAAGTAATAAAAAAGAAAACGACAAATTGCAAGATAAAGAATATCAAAGAGATATGGCATATTCGATTCTTGCAGGAATTTGTGAGGATGTATAATGGCAACAAAAGTTAAATCGGTATATGTATGCAGTGAATGCGGCTACGAAAGCGTTAAATGGTTTGGAAAATGTCCCGGTTGCGGCGAGTGGAATACTATGGAGGAGCAAACTCCCGTCGTATCATCAAAAGGTGTCACAAGGTCAAAAGCATCAATAAAGCCTATTCAAAGACTTAACGAAATCAACAGCGATATTGAGAAGAGACTTTCAACAGGTATAAAAGAATTCGACAGAGTTCTCGGTGGCGGAATTGTAGAGGGAAGTCTTATTTTACTTTCGGGTGATCCGGGCATCGGTAAATCAACTATTTTGCTTCAAATATGTCAAAGCTTAGGTCAAAAACATAAAATCTTATATATCAGCGGCGAAGAATCTGCCCGTCAAATAAAACTTCGTGCAAACAGGCTCAGCGTTGATACCGATAACCTATTTATTCTTGCCGAAACCGATGTTTCGATTATTGTTGAAACGGTCAAAGTTGAAAAGCCCGATATGGTTATTATTGATTCAATTCAAACTATGATGATTGATGATATTTCATCATCTGCCGGAAGTATTACACAGGTAAGAGAATGCACCAATATTTTTATGCATCTTGCAAAATCGCTCGGAATACCGATATTCGTTGTAGGTCATGTCAACAAGGACGGTGCAATTGCCGGTCCGAAAGTACTCGAACACATTGTTGACACGGTTTTATACTTTGAGGGTGAGCGTAACTATTCATACAGAATTTTGCGAAGTGCTAAAAACAGATTCGGCTCAACAAACGAAATTGGCGTATTTGAAATGACACAAGGCGGAATGAATGAAGTTGAAAATCCGTCGCTTATGATGCTTTCAGGCAGACCGAAAAACACAAGCGGAACCTGTGTTGCTTGCACGATGGAGGGTTCAAGACCGATACTTGCCGAAGTTCAGGGTCTTGTTACTTCATCAGGTTTTGGAACGCCGAGAAGAATGAGCACCGGATTTGATTACAACAGAATGAGTATGTTAATTGCCGTACTTGAAAAGCGTGCAGGCTTTTTATTTAACGGAATGGATGCTTATCTTAATGTTATCGGCGGTTTAAAGCTGTATGAACCGGCGGCGGATTTGAGCGTTGCAATGGCACTTATTTCATCGTTAAAGGACAAGCCGGTAAACGAAAACACACTTGCCTTTGGTGAAATCGGACTTGCCGGTGAAATCAGAGCCGTTAACAATTGCGAACAAAGAATTACCGAAGCTCAACGCCTCGGCTTCACAAAATGCATTATACCGTTTCACAACTATAAATCACTGTCAAAGGATATAAAAGTAAATATGGATATCGTTCCGGTAAGAAATATTCGTTCAGCTTTTGACGCCATAACGGAAGAATAATAGAAAACTTTGCAACTGCAAATACACCGCTTAATTCAGATGAAACAGTGTACGCACCTTTGGCTATTGCGGTTGTTCCTATGAACAAATTCCGTAAAAAGGTTGAAACACTTCTCGGAATTAGAATTGCAGAAGCTCAAGTATTGTCAAATGACGATAGAGACTTTTTGTTGACCGAAAAACGTCTTATCAACCAGATTAAGAATAGAAAACGCAAAATTCAGGAATTGACCGATAAAGTCGAAAACCTTAAAAAATTCAAAAAGCTTATTAAAGACAAGACCGAAATTGCACGAATTAACGCCGAAATTGAAAATACTCAGGCAATTATTGACGGTAACCCGGATGGTGGCGAAAATCTTACGGTAAAGCTTGCAAAGTCAAAAGCAGATTTAAAGCAACTTTATAATACAAAGGGTATAAGCATTGACGGTTTGGATTTGGATTAAAATTTAAAAAATCAAACTGTAATTGTAATTGTATAGTTCTTTTCATAATTTAATTAAAAGGGATTGCAAAAAGCAGTCCCTTTTTTAAATGGAATTTATTGACATCATTTTTATGCAATGCTATAATGTTTTATGTAATTAAAAAGGATGTGAAAATACCACCGTAAGAGTGGAATTACATAAAGGGAGTGTTGTGTTGAAAAACGAAAATGAAATTCCGTTTAAGAATGAAAAGGAAAATGAAATTGAAATCCAAAATGAAATTGAAAACGAATTACCGGAGGAGTTTGCAAAGCGATTAAAATTTCAAGTGGAATATGAAAAGCTTTGTGAATGGGAAATTGATAAACAGGAATTTAAAAAGTATGTTTTAATTTGTGAAAAATTAAGGGAATTTGTAAAAACATATTCTGGAGAAGTTGTAATAGATTATAAAACACAACTTGAAGGTAAAGACCCATCTTTTGAATTTGACAAGGTCGCAGAATGTGAAATAAAATTTTGTGCATTAGGAATGGTGCAGAATGAGATTAAAGACTTAATTGCAATTTTAAAATGTACAAAAAGTTTAGTTATTGGAATGTCCAATGATAACCAAATATGCGTTTCTTTTGAATTTCCAAATGTCTACATAAACAAAGGAATTCCGCTTAAATTTAACGATTAAAAACAAAACAATAATTAATTTAAGAGTCGATGTATTGAGCATCGGCTCTTTTAATTTTGCAAAAAAGGTGGGTGAAACAGAAAATGAAATTGGAATTTATGTTATTGATTGCAGTAATTTTAAACACTTTAATTGTAGGAATAGTTGATAAAATCAAAAAAATAATTCAAAATCATCCATAACCCTAATTGCAGATATCAAAAATTATTCCGCAATTGACGAATGATATTTTAAATGTTATAATAACCGCA
>CAVBQD010000158.1:0-4576 GCA_963597385.1 bacterium
GACGATGACAATGTTGCCGTTGACCCGGATGGCGTCGGTCAAATCGACAGCAAGGGTCACTTTACACCGCTCAACGGCGGTAAGTGCAAAATTGCACTTCAGGCAAAAACGGGCTATCTGATTTCGGACGGTAGTTTTTACGAGATTAGCTCTTACATTTCAACCAAAGAGGTTGAAACGGGTATTCCGGTTGAAAACATAACGCTTAATGTAACAAAGGCAATCGGAAGCGGTTCGCTCGGCAGAAACGAAACCGTTACGATAAACGGCACGGATTACTATTACTGTACCGACAAAATCGGCGTCGGTAATGCATATTACAACAAGGGTGTAAGTATTTCGGCAAGCGTTTATCCGGAAAATGCAACAGATTCAAATATCAAATGGGTTGTCAGCAACAGCAACTTTGAGCAGAGCATTTCGGACGATACGCATACGAATGACATAAAACTTAAAGCCGGTCACGAATATACTCAAAAATTCGATGTTTATGCGGTATCTTCCGACGGTGAAATTAAATCAAATGTTATCACGGTCTGCGTTACAAGAAACTATGCGTCGGATAACAAGATTAACGAGGAATCAATTGAAATGGTCAACGGCGGAACTGCCGAGGCAACTCACACAATGACCTTTGAGGGTTCGTGGGAAAGTGACGCATACGCTTGCTACGACGCAAACTGGTATTCGTCGGATGAAGAAATTTTCACGGTTGAGAATAAGGGCAACGATAATTCGGACGCTGTTCTCACCGCTCACGATGTAGGCACGGCAACGCTTTATTGCGTATCTGCCGACGGTGCGTTCGTTGATACAAAAACAGTAACCGTTAAGCCGAATAAGCAAAAGCTTAAAGAGTTGGTTGACCTTTGCGACAAAACCGTTGTTCTTAAAACAAAGTTCAATCAGGCATATTACAAGGATTATTCAAAGAAGCTTGACCTTGCGTACATTGTTTTGTACGAAGAGGATATGGCGTCTCAAAATGTTGTTGACACAACTGCCGCAAATCTTCTTGCCGCATTTATAAAGGTTGGCGGATTTGTCGGTGTTACCTCTCTTGAAATCAAGGGAACAAGCGGTTCGGAGCTTGCAAGTAAGTACATTACCGTTTCTGTAGGCAGTACAAAGAATTATAAGAATTACAGTTACGACCTTGATTACAGCGTTAACCCGAAGGGGGCAATGTTCTCGAGAGCAGAGTGGTCATCGTCAAACAGTTCAATTTCGGTTGACGAAAACGGCATTTGCCGTCCGACATCAAACGACCCGTGCTCGGCAGACATTACCTGCTCCGTAACCGACTATAACGGCAACAAGGTAATAGATATTATTCATATTGCTTTTGCAAAAACAAAGGCGACGGGCGTTGAGCTTGATACAACGGAAATCACCGAGGCTAAAATCGGCGAAACAAAACAGCTCACGGCAACCGTTCTTCCTAAAAATTTGTTTGGTAAGTCTACCGCTTCGGTCGGCGAAGTTAAATGGCAGTCGTCAAACGAAAAGGTTTGTACGGTTGACGAAAACGGACTTCTTACTTTTGTTTACGGCGGCAGTGCAGTAATTACCGCAACAACTTCGGACGGCGGCTTTACCGCACAATGCAAGGTAACGGTAACTACAAACTACGACGCACTTGCACTTCTTTGCAAACAGTATGACGATTTGTCGCTTAAAGAAGTAAGCTACTATCCTGAAACCTGGGAGCCGTACATTACCGCAAAAACAGAAGCGGAAAAGATGGTGTCGGAAAAAGGCTATACTCAGGAAGAGGTTGACGCACAGTACACAAAGCTTGAAACTGCGTACAACAACCTTAAAAAATATGTTGACATTCAAAAGGTTGAGCTTTACCTCAACGGAGAGCAGACCTCGGAATTCTATCAATACGACCTCAAACTTCTTAAAGAGGGCTTGAGCTATAAGAATGCAAAACTTGACCTTGATGTTCGCTTGTATCCTAACAACGCAACATACCAAAAGGCAGAATGGTCATCATCAACCGATTTGATTTCCGTTTCGTCCGACGGTGTTTGCTCGCCGACATCAAACAAGGCTTGCTACGGTCAAATCAAATGCGTTGTTACCGACGCGTTCGGCAAGGAATTTGAGGATACCGTTTGGGTATCGTTCTCATACTATCCTGTAACCGCTATTCAACTTTCAAAGGACAGCATTTCGGGTGCTATCGGCACGGAAGAAACACTTACGGCAACCGTTCTTCCTACAGGTTCGTCACTCACTCATATCGGTGCGGCAGACATTAAGGACTATTATTGGGAGTCGGATGACAAAAATGTTGCAACCGTTGACCAGGACGGCACGGTTCACTTTGTAGGTGCCGGTTCAACTGTCGTTCGTTGCGTATCGTACGACGGCGGTGTAAGTGCAGAATGTAAGGTTTCGGCTGAGGGTGACAGAACGGCACTCAAGGCGGCAATCGAAAAATATCAGGATGTTGACTACACTCAATATGAATACTCATACGGCACAACCTTTAAGCAAGCGTATGAAAAGGCAAACGAGGTACTCAACGACAAGTCAAAAACACAGCAGGAAATTGACGACGCTGCTTCGGCTCTTGAAACGGCAGGCGAAAGCCTTGCGGAACATCCGTACATTTCGGTTGAATCGATTAATGTCGGATTTGAAACTCAAAAACGCAGTCTTACTAATAATGTAACGGCTGTTTCGAGCGGAACTGTAGGTATAAACGACGCTGTATCGGTTAACCTTTCAAGCAGTGCTTATGCAAACTATAATGATTATAACGATGTAATTCTTTCGGCTTCGGCTTCTCCGACTAACGCAATGTACAAGACGGTAAGCTGGGAAGTTGTAGAATCGTCGGCAATGAAATCAGATACTTCGTCGGGCAAAATCACACTTACTCCGAACGGACACAACGCAACCGCTTGGGCAAGAGTAAAGGCGATATTTACCGACCATTACGGCAAAACAACCGAGCGTGAAATTTGGGTTGCAATGGGTGAAAGCATTTGCTCAGGTCTTACCGTTTCACCTCAAACACTTGACCTTCTCGGAACTTCCGACCCGTATCAGCTTAACTATTCCACCACGGGTTCCGGCTCCGGCTATACCGACAAGGTTTACTTTACATCGGACGACGAAAATGTTGCAACTGTATCGGCAAGCGGTCTTGTTACTCCTGTTGACGCAGGTACTTGCACAATAACGGTTAAAACGCTTGACGGCGGATTTACTCAAAAGGTAGCAGTAACCGTTCAAACCGATTTCAGCAAACTTGCCGAAAAAGTAACAGAGTACGAAACACTTATTGATAATGTAAAAGACACAGACCAATATACAGAAGAGTCGCTCAACGCATTGTCTGAGCAGGTAGAAATTTGCAAGGCAATGGTAAACGAGGGCAAGGCAAGCCAGAGAGAGGTTAACGCCGCTCTTCGCAAACTCAACGAGGCTTACGGCAACCTTTCGGGTTACATTCCGGCAACGGGTATCAGCATTTCGCTTATTGATACTCAAACGGATGTCAAGGAAGTCAACACAGGCTTCATCAGATATCAGGGCACGGCTCTCAACGGTGCAACCGTTCAGCTTGATACCAAGATTGCCCCTGAAAACGGTATGTATTCGTCAATCAAGTGGAGCTCGTCAAATTCGGCAATTACCGTAAACGACGACGGCACGGTTACAAATTCAACGGCACTTCCTGCTGCGGCAGAAATTACGGCAACCGTTACAACCGCCTACGGCGACAGTTATTCCGACAGCGTTTATGTTTCGTTTGTAAGATATGCTGTAACAGGCGTATCGTTCAGCACAGACCTTCTTTACGGTGCACCGAATAAGCAAAAGCAAGTTCCGGTTGTTTTGTCGAGCGATTCAAAGCTTGAACAAGTCGGTGCTTCAATAAGCGATTGCATTTATGAATCGGCGAACGAAGACATTGCAACGGTTAACGCAAGCGGTCTTGTGCTCTTCAAAACACAGGGCAAAACCACAATCAAGGTAACAACTGTTGACGGCGGTTTCGTCGGAGAACTTCAGGTTCAGACAACTTGGGACACTTCGGCACTTGAAGAGGCAATTGCTCAGGCAAGCGAACTTAACTATCAGGATTACGAATATGAATACGGTACAATGCTTCAAACCGATTTGGCGGCGGCAACCGAGGTTTATAACAATCCTGACGCGTCGCAGGCAGAAATTGACGAGGCTTGCACAAAGCTTCAAACAACGCTCACACTTCTTGACGAGCATAAATATGTTCTTCCGGTTGTAACAATGACGGCAAACGGCAAGACCGTTACAAACGGTATGACATTTGAAACCGTTGACGGCGTTCTTAACATTGATGTTGCGATTGCCGGAGAAATGTACAAAACTCTTGAACTTGCAACAGACAACGAAAACAATGTAACTTCCGTTATCGGCGACAAGAGCATTGCTCTTACCAAGACCGGCGACAACGCAACCGTTACGGTCAGTGCAAGAGTTGTTGACAATTACGACAGAGAAACAACTTACACTTACAACATCACGCTTGTTGACAAACTTGTTTTCATCACTTCAATCTATATGACCCCTG
>CAVBQD010000159.1:0-4562 GCA_963597385.1 bacterium
GCCGGAAGCCTCAAAGTTGACGCTCCTATGCCGGGCAACATTCTTGATGTAAAGGTATCAAACGGCACAGCAGTAAAAGCAGGTCAGGTACTTGTTATTCTTGAAGCTATGAAGATGGAAAATGAAATTGTTGCTCCTCAAGACGGAACAGTTGCTTCAATTAATGTTAATAAGGGCGACACTGTAGAAGCAGGTCAAACTCTCGTCACTTTGGCATAAGAGGTGTACTATGGCTAAAATCGGAATTACTGAAACCGTTCTTCGTGACGCACATCAGTCTTTGATTGCAACGCGTATGAGAACGGAGGAATTCGTTGACATTCTTCCTCAAATGGACAAAATCGGCTATCATTCGTTAGAGTGCTGGGGCGGTGCAACATTTGACTCGTGTCTTCGTTTCCTTGATGAAGATCCTTGGGAAAGACTTCGTACAATCAGAAAAAAATGTCCTAACACAAAACTTCAAATGCTTTTCAGAGGTCAGAATATGCTCGGCTACCGTCATTACAGTGATGAAGTAGTTGACTATTTTGTAAAGAAAAGCATTGATAACGGTATTGATATTCTTCGTATTTTTGACGCACTTAACGATGTTCGTAACCTCGAAACCGCAATTACTGCGGCAAATAAATACGGCGGACATGTTCAAGCCGCAATTTCATATACAACGGGTCCTGTATTTGATGTTGATTATTACTGTCACTATGCAAAGCAACTTGAAAATGCCGGTGCTTCATCAATTTGTATCAAGGATATGGCAGGTCTTCTTACTCCGTACGGAACTTACGATTTGGTTAAAGCGTTAAAAGAAACCGTTAAAATACCTATCCAGCTCCATACTCACTACACTTCGGGACTTGCTTCTATGGTTCTTCTTAAAGGCATCGAAGCCGGTGTTGATGTTATTGATACCGCTATGTCACCGCTTGCTATGGGTACATCTCACCCGGCAACGGAATCTATGGTTGCCGCACTTAAAGGCACAGAATACGATACAGGTCTTGATCTTAAAGCTCTCAGCGAAATAAGAGATTTCTTTGCTCCGCTTCGTCAAAAGTATCTCGACAGCGGTCTCCTTGACCCTAAAATGCTTGGTGTAGACGCTAACACTCTTCTTTATCAAGTTCCGGGCGGTATGCTTTCTAATCTTAACAGCCAGCTCAAACAAGCCGGTAAAGAAGACAAGCTTGAAGAAGTTCTTGCCGAAGTACCTCGTGTTCGTAAAGATGCAGGTTATCCTCCTCTTGTAACTCCATCGTCTCAAATTGTCGGTACACAAGCTGTATTCAACATTATTATGGGTGAAAGATATAAGATGGTTACAAAGGAATTCAAAGACCTTGTTGCAGGTAAGTACGGTTCAACTCCTTGCGAAATTGACCCTGAATTTCAAAAGAAAATTGTCGGTGATGATGAAATCATTTCTTGCCGTCCGGCTGATTTACTTAATGACACTATCGAACAGTTCAAAAGCGAAATCTCGGAATATTATGAGCAGGAAGAAGATGTTTTGTCGTATGCTCAGTTTGGACAAGTTGCCGTTAAATTCTTTGAAAAAAGAAGAGATAAAAAATACGGTCTTGACGGCAAACACGACAACATTGAAACAAAGGTTCATCCTGTATAATTTAACAATTGTTAACAGCACTCTTGACGGAGTGCTGTTTTTCGGTTATGATATAATTAAATAGATGATAGAAAGGAAGTTCGCTTTATGAAAAAACATTTGTGTATCTTTATTTCGATTTTGGTTGTATTTGCTATTGCTTTTCCGATTGCGGTTTATGCAAATGTTCAGTATTCGGAAACAACAGTTGAGCTGTTGCAAGAAGGCGATCTTCCGGATACCGATATTGCTTTCAGTTCTTCATCACTTGATGCAGAAACTCTCAGCAATGTTCAAAATGATATCTATCAAAATCTGATGAATTCAAAAAACAATTTTTATATTGCTGAGTATAGCGTTCCTACATCTGAATTCGCTTTGATTTATTCAAATGTCATTAATAACAATCCTGAATTATTTTATGTTTCAAGTAATATAAAATATAGTTATATTTCCAGCTCAAAAATCGTTGCAACCGTTTTTCCTGCTTACACTTTAAGTTCTTCGGAAATTACCGAGCAAAAGACTTTATTTGACAATGAAATAAACAAAATTGTTGCCTTAACAGATGATACTATGTCCGATTTGCAAAAGGCTTTAACTGCTCACGACTACATTTGTTCTCTTGCAATTTACCCAAATCTTAATTACGGCGACAAAGATATTTATCATTCCGCATATGGATTTGTAAAAGACAGAAACATTGTTTGTGCCGGTTATACACTTATGTATTCTGCCGTTATGAAAGAGCTTAACATTCCGTGCAGGTATGTTATATCCGACTCAATGTCCCACGCTTGGAATGCCGTATACATTGACAATAACTGGTACAATGTTGATTTGACTTTTGATGATACAAGTTATACAAGTAGCGGCTCAAATAATATGAGTAAGTATTCCCATAAATATTTTATGAAAAGTTCAACTGATTTTGAAACAAATAAAAATCATAAAGGAATGACTTATCCGGACAATATAGAGTGCACGGATACAACTTATGATAACGCCTTTTGGGATAATTATACTTGCAATATCGTTACATATAACGGCGATTATTACTATCTTGATATTGACACAACAAATTTTTTGTTAAGAATAATAAAAAGAGACAAAGCAGGGAACACAACAGTTTTAAACAACAATAGCTATTTATGTATTTACGGAAAATACAGTGACGGAGTTATTATACCATACGGACAATTAGTGAAAATCAAAGACACGCTATATTTTACTACATCGTTAAATGATTCGGCAAATTTAAATTGCTATGATTTAAAGACAGGGAACGAATACACATTTTATGATATTAACGGTGTTTGTGGCGGATTAGGCGAAATTAACGGAACAATTTATTATGCCTTGAAATCCGATTCACAAAATTATATTGAAATTAATAAATCGGATATGTTCACCGTCCTTTATCCGGCAACAAGTGCAACCCAGGGATACAGCCCGTATATAGATATTAACAAAGACGGATATATTAACTCAAAAGATTATGTGCAATTGAACGGTTAAAAAATAAACAAATTATTAACTTTAATCATTGACTATGTGCAAATTTTGTAGTAATATAGAAATATTGAAATTAATTTTAGATACGGGAGGATAATATGAACGTATTGATTTTCGGCGGTACCGGTCTTCTTGGCTCGGCTGCTGCACAAATTTTTATTGACAGAGGACACAAGGTTAAGACAATTGCTCTTCCTCCGCTTCCGGAAGGTGCTCCGATTCCTGAAGAAATGGAAATTGAATTTGGTAACTTCCTTGAACTCACAGACGAAGAACTCGAAAAAGCTATGACAGGTATGGATGCTTTTGTTTATGCTGCAGGTGTAGATGAAAGAGTTGAATTCCCGGCTCCTGTATATGATGCTTATAAAAAGTACAACATTGACCCTGTAGACAGATGCCTTGCTATGGCTAAAAAATGTGGTGTTAAGCGTTGCGTAGTTCTTGGCTCATACTTTGCATGGCTTGCAAAAGAGCGTCCGGATATGAAGCTTTGCGAAAAGCACCCATATATTCGCTCAAGAATCGACCAGGAAAATGTTGCTTTCAAATATGCAGATGACGATATGGGTGTTGCTGTTCTTGAACTTCCGTATATTTTCGGTACTCAACCGGGCAGAAGACCTGTTTGGGTTATTCTTATTGAACAACTTCAAAGATTTGAGAAAATGCCATTCACAATGTATCCAAACGGCGGTACTGCAATGCTTACAGTTCGCCAAGTCGGTGAAGCTATTGTAGGTGCTGCTGAACAAGTTAAGGGTGCAAGAGCATACGGCATTTCTTGCTACAACCTTACATGGAGAGAATTCCTTAAAATTGTTTACAGAGCAATGGACGGAATTCCTGACAGAAAGATTGTTGATGTTCCGAAGTGGACATTCCAGGCTTTCGGTCTTGTTATGAGAAAAGATTATGCAAAGAGAAATGTAGATTCCGGTATTGACCCGGTAGGTCTTGCAGACATTATGGGTATGAATCTTTTCATTCCTACAGACGACACAAAAGAACTCGGCTGTACACCTGATGACATCGAAGCAGCTATCTTTGACTCAATCGCTCTTTCTAAGGCTTCATTTGAAGGTAAAGCTAAACTCCTTGAAATGAAGGGCGAATAATTAAACCTTTACAAATAACGGATAGGGAGGCCTATCCGTTATTTTTTTATCAGCTTAATAGGCAAAAAAATAAACCCAAGCAAAAAACTTGAGTTTATAAAAATATCCACACATCCGCCTATGCCGAATATAACCTGCTGTTAAAGGCAGGTGGGCACCACCCAATAAACTTTGTGCTCCCAGCGTCCTGCAAAGCAGGGAGGTCTGCATTCCCATAAATCGGAGTCTGGTTCCCTAAATATAATGTTTGTTCGGGTTATTTAGGCAATAGGTTGTCGAGATGCGTAGACATTATTAAATTATGCAATAAATTAATAAATATT
>CAVBQD010000160.1:0-4546 GCA_963597385.1 bacterium
GATTAATGTATTTCAGAACAGAGGCAAAAATTGATTTAGATGCCGTTGAATATAATTATAAAAATACCCGTGCAAAGTTGCCGAAAAACTGCAAGCTTTTGGGTGTTATCAAGGCAGACGCATACGGTCACGGCTCCGTTGAGCTTGCAAAGTTTTTGGAAAACAAATGTGACTTTTTCGGCGTCGCGTGTATAGAGGAAGCGGTGGAACTTAAAAAAGCCGACATCAAAACTCCGATTTTGATTTTAGGCTATGTTGCTCCGGCTTTTTATGATTTGGTTGTAAAGTATGACATTCGCATTCCGGTGTTTTCATACGAAACGGCTAAAGCACTGTCCGATGAAGCGGTAAAGCAGGGCAAAACCGTACCGTTTCACTTTTGCATCGATACCGGTATGAGCCGTATCGGATTTCAGGTTAATGAAGAAAATGCCGATGTTTGCAAGCAGATTTGTGCTTTGCCGAATATTGAAGCAGAGGGACTTTTCTCACACTTTGCAACGGCAGATGAAACTGATTTAACCAAGGCTCTTGCACAAAGAGATAAGTACAAATTATTTGTTGATATGCTTGAAAAAAGGGCTGTTCATATTCCGATTAAGCATCTTAATAACAGTGCCGGCATTATGAATTTTGACGAATACTTTGATATGTGCCGTATGGGCATTATTCTTTACGGACTTTATCCGAGTGAGGAAGTCGACAAGTCGCTTCTTGATATTGAGCCGGTTATGTCGTGGCTCACTCATATTTCACATATCAAAACTCTTGAGCCCGGCAGAGAAATTTCATACGGCGGAACCTACAAAACTGCCGAAGAGAGAGTGATTGCAACAATTCCTGTCGGATATGCAGATGGTTATCCGCGTTGCCTTTCAAACAAGGGCAGGGTAATTGTAAACGGTCGGTATGCACCGATTGTCGGCAGAGTATGTATGGACCAGTTTATGGTTGATGTAACGGGAATAGACGGAGCAGAGGTCGATTCTGTTGTAACGCTTGTAGGTACGGACGGCAATGCCCGATTATCTATGGAAGAGGTTTCAAACGCCGCTTATTCGTTTAATTACGAACTCCCGTGCCGAATTGCACGCCGTGTGCCGAGAACATATTATAAAGACGGCAAATTCGTCAAGGCGACTAATCATATGTATTAAAAAATGTATTAAAAAACGCTACTGAAAAAAATTCAGTAGCGTTTTTGTTATCGTTAGTCTATTTGTGTGTAATATGTATTAAGCACCGCTTCCATAACGCTGTCCTCATCGGGAGTAAATTCCGCAATTACCGCGTCCGGATATTCCGTGTGTTCAACAGAACTCATAGAACCCGTTATTGAGTATGTTTCAAACGAATCAATGCCCTGTGAAAGAATGTATGATGCAAGATATGTTGCGTTGTTGAGCGTGATGTTTGTTTGACTGTATTTTGAAGCTGTATTGTAAAGCTTTGATACAATGCTGAAATCGCTTTTTACAGCCGGAATAAGCTGTGTTGCAAATGCTTTAACATATTGCTCAATTCTTTCCGAACGGTTAAGCGAAGCCTCAAGATAATCTGTATCTCTTGTTCTTACATACGCTTCTGCCATATCGCCTTTGAGCGTAACCGTTTTGCCTTTTTCAATTCCTTGGTCCGGAATGCTGTACTTTGCTTCAAGCGTAACCCCACCGATTGCATCGTTAATCGGGGCAACACCCTCAAGGTCAAGTGCAAAATACTTGTTAATAGGCACATTGTAAAGAATTCTGCTGATTGCTTTTGTTACATTTTCACAGCTTTTTGTTTTACCGTCGCCGTAAGCGTAAGCAAGACAGAGTTGAACATTATCCGTGCTTAAAAATACTCCCGTGTCGCTGTAAACATCAATGTCAACCATCGTGTCACGCGGAATGTTGATTATTTTTACCGTTCCGTCGCTTGTGTCAACCGCAACAACAACATCTGCGTCGGCACAACCGACAAAGTCGGCGTTCTTTTTGCTCTGTAAATCTCTTTGGTCAACACCCATAAAGGCAATAGACACAACATTTTCGTTAAACGAATATGTATGTCCTTTGTAAGTGATGGTTTCCTCATGGCTTTCATCGTTTATAACGGCAGAAGTGAAGTCCGTTTTGCCCTGGTTCTTCAGATAAGCATATGTTCCGCCAAGTGCCGAAGCCAAAAAGGCGAACACCAAAAGAATAATAAGAACTGCCTTTGCACCTTTGTTAATCTTTTTTCTTCTCTTTCTTGAAGAATGATGGTGAGAAGAATGATGATGGTGGTGATGGTGAGATGAGGAGTGATGATGTGACGACGAATGCGAATGATGGTGCCCGTCACTTGATGAACTGTGATGATGGCGGTCGTCACCTGACGAGCTGTGATGATGGTGGTGAACAGGCTCTTTGCTTATTACCTCTTTTTCAACAATAGCTTTCAGCTCCGACATCTCCGCTTTTGCATTATTGCCGTTTTTCAAGTCACTTTCATCTGCTTTGATTGGCTCTTTATATCCTCCGCCAAAAAGTATATCTTCACTTTCCGTGGAATTTAAATTTGGGTCAATTGGTTTTTTCATTTTTTATTAATACTCCGCATACTAAAAATCTGTTGCTTTTTTGTCCTGTAAAACATGTAGACAGCACGACTATATTATCGTTTATTGTGATTTCTTTGTCAAGAGAATTTCTCACATTTTTGTTGGCAGATGTTGGGTTTTGTATCATATCAATGAATTGCCTGAAAATTTCATCATTATGAAAATCAAAACTGTTCATAATGTGCCTGTCATCATATTTAAACGCCGATACGATTCTGTAAGTCAGTTTTTCTGTCGGTGTGTAAATGACAAACTTGCTGTGCTTTTCAAAAAAATCCTGTTTTTCAAATCTGTGAAGCGTTGTAAAATAGGTGTCGCCGTATCCGTTGTGACCGTAAATCAAAGTAACTCGGTCGGTAAAATCCTTTTTGTTCAGGCTTTGTGTATAAACCGCACCGCTCGACGAATAGCTTTTGTCTGTGGCACTGTGCTTCAAATAAAAATCATCGGCGGTTTTGCTTTGAACAATAGGGTAGTCAACCTTTGTTCCCGGAACCTTAATCCAAGCATAAATGTCACTGTTCTTTTTCTTGAGCGAGTCAAAATCAATCGGATTTTCGGTTGCAGACGCTGTTGACGAAACTTCGGTTGATTGAACGGTTGTTGATGTAAGTTCTTTGTCCTTGTCTTTTGCATTTTGTGTTGAAATAAATTGAAACAGCATTATGCCGACACCGACAACAATTAAAATAACAGCCAATATTACAAAGATTTTCTTTGAACCGTTTCTTTTTTCGTTATCCATTTTATCACCCATAAAAAAGGACCTATAACATTTGTTACAGGTCCCTTTGTTTAGTTAAATCAATTAGTCTTTTTTCTTCTTTGAAAGAGCGAGCATTGCTACGCCTGTACCTGCCATAGCGATACCTGCCATTGCAGCACCCGTAGCCGGAGATGTACTGCTGCTATCTTTCTTTGCACTGCTGTTGCCGCTGTCGTCGTCATCGTCTTCATCATCAACATCAGTGTCGTCCTTTGATGTCTTTTCGCCTTTAACAACTGCATTTGCAACAATTTGCTTTTGCTTGCCCGATTCTGTAAGTTCAATAACAATTTGAGTCTTGTCATCAGAAGTTGAAATGATTTTGTAATCGGTGCCTTCAACCATATTCGGGAATTCCCAACGAACAACAGTTTCGTCACCGGTATAGTTGAATGTGTAAGTTGAGCCGTCCTTGGAATAAGATGTGTCCGGTGATTTGTTTGAGTTAACCGTTATAACAACCGGATTCGACTCGGAAGCCGGCAATGTAGTAACCTCGCTTTTACCCGGGCTTGATACAGTACCTGCCATAACAGGCATTGCTGTAATGGCTCCTGCTGAAATCAACATAACTGCTGAAAGAGCGATAGAAATAAACTTTTTCATAGATAACACCTCAATAAAATATCAATTAAATATATTCAGTCGCTATAATTTAACTTGATTATACCACGAAGTCTATTATTTGTAAAGGCTTTTTTTAACAAAATGTAAATTTGTAACTTTTGTAACAGAAAATTATGATAACTGAGCCTTTCCTGTACAAAGTTCATAATATCTTCCCTTGAGTGCAAGCAAATCGTCGTGATTGCCTCTTTCTATGATTTCGCCGTTTTCAAGCACCATAATTGCATTTGAATTTCTGACTGTTGAAAGTCTGTGTGCAATTACAAATACCGTTCTGCCTATCATCAATCTGTCCATTCCGTGCTCAATGTGAGCTTCTGTTCTTGTGTCGATTGATGAAGTTGCTTCGTCAAGAATCATTACAGGCGGGTCCGCAACTGCGGCTCTTGCAATTGCAAGAAGTTGACGCTGTCCCTGGCTGAGGTTTGCACCGTCGGATGTGATAACCGTGTTGTATCCCTCCGGAAGGTGCTTGATGAACGAATGTGCACTTGCAAGTTTTGAGGCTTCGATACATTCCTCGTCGGTTGCGTCCAGTCTGCCGTAGCGTATGTTGTCCATTATTG
>CAVBQD010000161.1:0-4521 GCA_963597385.1 bacterium
CGATTGCCTTCTTCATATTTGATGCAGGAATATCTACTGTTTCGTGTTTTGCTGAGTTCGCGTTACGAATTCTTGTAAGCATATCAGCGATTGGGTCTGTAATATGCATTGATATTTCCTCCTTATAAATTTAGCAATTCTCGATTTACCAAGATGATTTCTTAACTCCGGGAATCTCACCCTTGTGAGCAAGTTCTCTGAAGCAAATACGGCATATACCGTACTTACGAAGGTAAGCATGAGGTCTACCGCAGATCTTGCATCTGTTGTATTCTCTTGTTGAATACTTTGCAGGCTTTTGCTGCTTAACTTTCATTGATGTCTTTGCCACGATAATCCCTCCTTACTCTGCAAACGGAGCGCCCATAAGTTTAAGGAGCTCTCTTGCTTCTTCGTCTGTGTTTGAAGTGGTAACCATAATAATGTCCATACCACGAACCTTGTCAATCTTGTCGTAATCGATTTCAGGGAAAATCAACTGCTCCTTGATACCCATAGCATAGTTGCCACGGCCGTCAAATGAGTTTGGATTAATACCTCTGAAGTCACGAACTCTTGGAAGTGAGAGATTGAAAAATCTGTCGAGGAATTCATACATTCTGTCGCCTCTAAGAGTTACCTTTACGCCGATTGGCATACCTTCACGGAGCTTAAAGTTAGCTACCGACTTTTTAGCCTTACATACGATAGGCTTTTGACCTGCGATTTGTGTGAGGTCATTAATGATAGAATCAACTACCTTTGAATTTTCACGAGCTTCGCCGCATCCAACATTGAGTACAATCTTGTCAAGCTTTGGGATTTGCATAACAGAATCGTATTCGAATTTCTTCATCAATGCAGGAGCAACTTCAGAATTATATACTTCTTTAAGTCTTGCTGCCATTTGTTATGTCCTCCCTTTCTTAAAACTCGTTTCCGCATTTCTTGCAAACGCGGATGCCGCCCTTTTTGTGACCTACTCTTGTAGATTCGTTACACTTAGGGCAAACCAATTGAACCTTTGAAGCGTAGAGAGCTGATTCAACCTCTACAAGTCCGCCTGTCTCACCAACTCTTGATGGCTTGATGTGCTTTGTAACAATGTTAACCTTTTTAACGATAACCTTGTTTTCAGCAGGACTTACAGCGATAACTTCGCCCTGAACGCCCTTTGACTTACCTGAAAGTACCTGAACGGTATCTCCGGTCTTTACAAACATTTTCTTCATACTGAGCACCTCCATTAAAGTACTTCCGGAGCGAGAGAAAGAATCTTCATGTAATCTTTTTCACGAAGCTCTCTTGCTACGGGGCCAAAAATACGGGTGCCTTTAGGAGTTTTATCCTCCTTAATAATTACGGCAGCATTTTCGTCAAAACGAATATACTGACCATCATCACGACGTACACCTTTAGTTGTACGAACGATGACTGCTTTAACAACTTCGCCCTTCTTAACGATACCACCAGGAGCAGCCTTTTTAACTGACGCTACGATGACATCACCAATGTTGGCGTATCTTCTGCCTGAACCGCCAAGTACACGAATGCAAAGAATTTCCTTAGCACCTGTGTTATCGGCAACTTTCAAACGACTTTCTTGTTGTATCACAGTGTTTACCTCCTTCGTACTGCAAAATAACACTTTGCTAAGTTGCAGTTATTATTTTTTTGACTAAATTAATAGACTTTTTAATATTCTTAAAAGCTGTAAATCGTAACGATTACTTAGCCTTCTCGATGATTTCAACTACACGCCAATTCTTATCCTTGCTCATCGGACGGCATTCCATAATCTGAACCTTGTCTCCGATACCGCATTCGTTGTTCTCGTCGTGTGCCTTATACTTAACAGACTTATCAACAATCTTATTGTAAAGAGGGTGCTTAACTCTGTCTTTGATAGTTACAACAACTGTCTTGTCCATCTTGTCTGATGTAACAACACCGATCATTGTCTTTCTGAGGTTTCTTTCCATAAATCAGTTACCTCCTTATCAGGAATTAGCATTTTCAAGTTCGATAGCTCTTTCAACTGTCTTGATACGAGCGATATCTTTCTTGACTGCTTTAATTCTCATAGGGTTTTCGAGCTGATTGATAGCTTGCTGGAAATGAAGATTGAAAAGTTCTTCTTTAAGCTCAACGAGCTTCTTTGCTCTCTGCTCTGCAGAAAGTTCTCTGATTTCTGATGCTTTCATTACTGCTCTCCTCCCTCTTCTTTTTTAACAAACTTACATTTTACAGGAAGCTTGTTTGCTGCAAGACGCATAGCTTCGCGAGCAACTTCCTCGCTTACGCCTGCAAGCTCAAACATAACCTTTCCCGGTTTAACTACTGCTACCCAGTAGTCAACATTACCTTTACCTTTACCCATACGAGTATCGGCAGGTCTTGCTGTGATTGGCTTGTCTGGGAAAATCTTAATCCAAACTTTACCACCACGCTTTGTGTAACGGGTCATAGCGATACGGGCTGCTTCGATTTGAGCTGCTGTAATCCATGCAGGCTCTGTTGTTGCAAGACCGAATTCACCGTATGATACCTTATTTCCTCTTGTAGCCACACCTGTCATACGACCTCTGTGTTGCTTTCTGTGTTTTACACGCTTAGGTAAGAGCATTATTTATTTCCCCCTTCCTTGCGATTTGTTCTTCTTTTCTTATTACGGGATTCTCTAAGAACTTCGCCCTGATAAATCCAAACCTTAACACCGAGTCTGCCGTATGTTGTAGCAGCTTCTGCTGTACCGTAGTCGATGTCGGCACGGATTGTTTGTAGAGGAATTGTACCCTCCTTATAAGTTTCAGAACGAGCGATTTCTGCACCGCCGATTCTGCCTGAAACCATTACTTTGATACCGCGAGCACCAAGTCTCATTGTGTTTCTGATTGCACCCTTAACGGCTCTTCTGAATGCAACTCTGCGTTCGAGCTGCTGTGCAATTGACTGAGCTACCAATGTAGCGTTGAGGTCAGGTTGCTTAATCTCAATAATGTTGATGAATACTTCAGAAGGATCCTTACCGAGTTTCTTTGCACAAGTTGCCTTGAGCTTTTCAATCTCTGCACCCTGCTTACCGATAACCATACCAGGCTTTGCACAGTGAATGTTGATTCTAACTCTCTTAGTATCTCTTTCGATTTCTACCTTTGGAACACCTGCACTGTAAAGTGACTTGAGCAAATACTGACGAAGATTATAATCTTCAACAAGAATATCGCCAAATTCGCCTTTCTTTGCATACCAGCGAGAGTCCCAGTCTTTGATAACGCCGATTCTTAAACCGGTTGGATTACATTTCTGTCCCATTTAACTTTCCTCCTCGCTTAGTCTTCCATTTCCTTGAGTACAAGGGTAATGTGTGATGTTCTTTTATTAATTCTGTATGCTCTGCCCTGAGCTCTTGGCTGAATTCTCTTGAGAATCGGACCCGGAGCAACATGTGCTTCGCTTACATACAATCTTGTTATGTCCATATTGTAGTTATTCTCAGCGTTTGCCATTGCTGACTTGAGAACCTTTGATACAGGCTCTGTAGCAGCCTTTGGTGTAAACTTAAGAATAGCCATAGCCTTGTCTGCAGGTTGGTTTCTGATAAGATCGAGAACGATCTGAACCTTTCTCGGAGACATACGAACATAAGTTGCTTTTGCTTTTGCTTCCATCATAAATCTCCTTTCGATTACTTACCAGTCTTAGTGCCTGCGTGGCCTCTGAATGTTCTTGTCGGTGCAAATTCACCGAGCTTGTGTCCAACCATATCCTCTGTAACATATACAGGAACATGCTTTCTTCCGTCGTGCACAGCAAATGTGTGACCTACGAATTCAGGGAAGATTGTTGAACTTCTTGACCAAGTCTTAATAACTTGCTTGTCGCCTTTTTCGTTAAGAGCTTCTACTTTCTTGTAAAGGCTTTCTTCAACGAATGCACCTTTTTTAGTACTTCTACTCATTTAATCTTCTCCTTTCTTCTTACTTGCTGTTTCTGCGACGAACGATCATCTTATTTGAAGCCTTCTTCTTGTTACGTGTCTTGTAACCAAGAGCAGGTTTACCCCATGGAGTACATGGACCCGGACGACCGATAGGAGACTTACCTTCACCACCACCGTGAGGGTGATCGTTAGGGTTCATTACAGAACCGCGAACTGTTGGTCTCCAACCCATATTACGCTTACGACCGGCTTTACCGATTTTAACATTTGCGTGGTCTGAGTTACCTACAACACCGACTGTTGCGATACATTGCTTTGGAACATTTCTCAACTCGCCCGAAGGAAGTCTGAGAAGTGCATAAGGGCCTTCAAGAGCCATAAGCTGTGCACTGTTACCTGCTGAACGAGCAAGCTGAGCACCGTTACCAGGATAAAGCTCTACATTGTGTACGATTGTACCAACAGGCATATTTTCAAGTGGAAGAGCGTTACCAACTACGATATCTACATCGGTACCTGCAACTACTGTTGCACCTACCTTAAGACCTTCAGGAGCTGTGATGTAGCTCTTTACACCGTCCTCATATTGAATAAGAGCA
>CAVBQD010000162.1:0-4366 GCA_963597385.1 bacterium
GAGTGTTGACGGAAGGGTTGCAAAAAACTACAAGTATCGAACTTGCAGCTTTTTTGCGATTTTTGTTTTTGGATACAATCGTATATCTTTTTTCACAATAAAATTAAATTCAAAACTTTCTCAATAGTCTCTTATTAAAAACTAAAAAAGTCCGTCCGATGACGAACTTTTTTGTTTTGGCGGAGAGCAAGGGATTCGAACCCTCGAACAGGTTATAGCCCGTTACACGATTTCCAATCGTGCTCCTTCGGCCAGCTCGGACAACTCTCCAAATATTTTACTTGCCTATTATAACTTATTAAAATATAAATTGCAAGTGAAATTTTTATATGTTATAATAAAAATATAAATTTTGGAGGTCTTCATATGAAAAATAAAAAATCAACAGTTCTTTTTGCTGTTTTTGCCGTTATATTGTTTATACTCGGTGCTGTTACAACGGCGGTTGCTATCAAGTCAGGAAACGATTACAAAGGAACGGTTGCCGCATATAATCTTTATCAAAAATCGGCAATTGATTTAGGTACTGCTAAATTAACCGCTCAAACTGATTCCGCAAAAGACCGTGCTGATGAGTACAAAAACAACTTTAAAAAATACTTTGCTATTTCAGTTTTGTTATATGTTGCACTTATAGTAATGCTTGTTTTAATTTATCTAAACACAGTTAAAGCAAAAGAATTGGAAGAAGAAAACAAAAAGCAAGAATAATTTAAGCCCTATCGTGTTGATAGGACTTTTGTAGGGGATAGGCTTTGCCTATCCCGTTTTTATATTTTAAAGCACTTTTGTAACGACTTATAGTCGCCAAGTACAAGCATTGAATAATTTGAATACAAAACAGTATCCGGAGTTATTGCCATATTCAGTTTGCCGTTTTCTTTGAGTGCAAGGATATTTATATTGTATTTTTTGCGTATGTCAATTTTACCGATTGATTTGCCAATCCAGTTTTCCGGAATTTGCACCTCAAATATTGCGTACGAATCATCAACTTCAATGTAATCAAGAATGTGATCGGAAGTGTACCTGATAGCCGTCCATTTTGCCATTTGCTTTTCGGGATAAACAACCTTATCGGCACCGTTACGAAGCAAAAACTTTTCCTGAACATCTCTTTTGGCGGCAGATACAACAAATTTTGCTCCTAATTCTTTAAGTAGGGAAGTGGTTTCGAGTGAATTTTGAAAATTACCCGACATTGTTACAATGCAAACATCAAAGTTTTTGATTCCAAGTGATTTCAAAAATTCAACATCTGTGCTGTTTCCGATTTGTGCATTTGTAACATATGGCATAACATCGTTTACTTTGTCTTCACTTTCGTCAACAGCCATTACCTCGTGACCTAATTGATTCAGTTCAATAGCAATGTGCTTGCCAAAAAGTCCGAGACCGATAATTAAAATACTTTTCATATTGTTCCAACCTCCTTAGCCAACCGTTATTTTATCAAGCGGAAGCTTTGAATTTATATGTTTGTTACCCGACAGTGTTGCATATATCAGCGTAAGTCCGCCAACTCTGCCGAGATACATTAATATAATTAAAATAATTTGCGATGAAATTCCAACCTTTGTTGTTATTCCAAGCGTTAATCCGGCTGTACCGAGTGCCGACGCCGTTTCATATAAACTTGTAATCAGCGGTATATCTTCAATCGAACAAATTGCCACGCCGCCCACAAAAAACAGCGTTATATACATCATAGCGATTGTAGCGGCATTTTTGATGACATTGTCATCAATTCTTCTGCCAAAAGCACAAACGCTTTCTTTTCTTCTGAAACAAGCAAATGCGTTGAGAATTAGTACCGCAATGGTTGTTGTTTTCAGTCCGCCGGCTGTTGAACCCGGTGAACCGCCTGTCAGCATAAGAAAAATCATAATCGCCTGCGACGGTCTTGACATTTCGGACAAATTAGTTGTATTGAATCCGGCTGTTCTCGGTGTTACGGATTGAAAAAGGGAAGTTAGTATTCTTTTTCCCGTATCATAGCTTGAATAATCAAAAATGAAAAAGTATGTTGCCGGTAAAATTATCAAAAGCAGAGTTGTTACAATTATTACCTTGCTTTGCATACGATATTTTTTAATTTTGAACTTATTTGTGTAAATATCGTCCCAAGTTAAAAATCCGATACCGCCGATTATAATTAACAGCATAATTGTAATGTTTATAACAGGGTTTGCGGCATAGGAGGTGAGTGAGCAAAACTGATTGTCTTTCGTTCCCATAATGTCAAATCCCGCATTGCAAAATGCCGATATTGAGTGAAAAACAGAAAACCAAACACCTCTTGCACCGTAATCTTTGCAAAATACAGGCATCATAGAAACTGCACCGACAGCCTCTATGATAAAAGTACCTGTAAGAATGAATTTTGTAAGTCTTACTATACCGCCGACTTTGTGTGCTGAAATTGCGTCTTGCATTCGGCTTCGTTGCATAAGCGATATTTTTCTGCCTGCAAGCATTGAAAATGATGCCGCAACGGTTACAACACCGAGTCCGCCGATTTGTATAAGCGTAATTATTACAGCCTGACCGAATGTTGACCAATAACTGCCCGTGTCCTTGACTATAAGTCCGGTAACACAAACAGCTGATGTTGCTGTAAACAAAGTTTCGTTGAACGGTGTGACTACTCGTTCAGCTGATGAAATCGGAAGCATTAAAAGCAATGCACCTAAAAGAATTACACCTGCAAAACCAATTAAAATTACTTGAAACGATGAAAGCCGTTTCTTTATGCGTGGCTTTTTCGGCATATAACAAACTCCCTTTCCGACAGTTTATGTTAAAGCTTTATTTCTTCAAAAACGATATGTGAGCTTGGCTGATCCTCATAAAGAATACCGATTGTATTGTCGTCAATCTTTGTCATGCAACTGTATGCAAAGAAGCCTTCGTTAACTTTAATGTCCTCTTTAGCCCATTTGATACCTTTGCATTTGCCTTTTTTATCGTATTCAAATGTACCTGTGGAGATAACGCCGTCGTTTCTGCCTTTTTTGGACGGATGAGAAACATAGACTTTGTCGCCGTCAATAAGACAGTTCTTTTGACATTTAGGAGCTTTAAACTTTGCATTTTTAGCTTTTATCCAAGTAATGCCGTTGTCATAAGAAATTGCGGCAGGCGTTTTCTTGAAACCTTTAGCTCTTGAAAATGAGTAAAGATTTCCGTCAGGACCCTCGGCAAGCGTCCACTCGTCAATGTTTGGAGTATATGGAACAGCTTCGTTTCTTCTCCAAGTGTTGCCGTTGTCGTCCGAATAAACGCAAACGGAACCCTTGAGTGTGTAAAGAGGGAATATCATTCTGCCACTCTTTGTTGTAATTGCATTACCCGGTGCAATACCGAGAAAATATCCGTCTTTTTCCTGATTGAGAATGCTTCCGGTTATGTCAATAGGCTTTGACCATGTTGCACCGTTGTCTGTGGAACGGAGCATAAATATATAGCTTCTTTTAACTGCCTTGAGCGGTGCACCGAATGTAGTGCCGTCATCATCGGACTTTTTACTTCCTCCGTTGAGGAAAATGTTGCCTACATATTTGTCACTTTCGTAAAGTTCACCGTCGGTAAAATTAACCTTGTATTCTGTTGCCGACTTTGTTTTGTCAAGCACCTTGCCGCTTTCAAGTACATAGTAAAAATTGCCGTCCTTGTCATAAATAAGCGAAACAATTTTGCCGTCAAAACTTGCATATGCAAGTTTTTTTGTATCCATCATCTTTTTATTGAAAAGACCTTTAGATTCAGGATAATATGTAACAAGAAGTACAACATCGCCGTTCGGAGCAACTGCCATACACGGGTCAATGTAAAATGCGGTTGCTGTGTTTTCTTTGTCTGAATTAATAACTCTTGCCGGAGGTGTGGCAATTGTTTGAATGTTGCTCCAGCTCTTGCCACCGTTCGTGCTTGTCCTTACGGCAAGTTCAATAAATCCCCAATCGGTCGGAACATGAGCCTTGTCGATTGCGGCAATAAGCGTACCGCCTGCCTTTACCAAGCTCGGAATACGGAATGCAACACCGCTGTTAGCCTCGCTCGCTTCTTTTACAAGCTCTGCGGATAAAAATTCAGCGTTTGTTCCGCAAAACAATGTTTGTTTGTTAGCCATATTAGTCACCCTTTTTATATAAATTTTATACCTATTATATCAAACTCGTTTCACCATATCAATACACAAAATGTAAAATTTGCTAACAGTATTGTAAATGAAAATTTGATATTCCTCGATTGCTGTTACTTTAATGTTTCTGCATTCCGTCTTTATGAAAATAATTTGTGTGTACGGATGTATGTACTGAAAAAAATGACGGCAAAGAGTTATTCACCACGCAAAACGGGTTAC
>CAVBQD010000163.1:0-4357 GCA_963597385.1 bacterium
CTGCAACCCAAGCCTGACAGTAACCCGAACGGGCAGAAATACCGTATTTAGCCGAATTTGTCGCTACCGCAACGATTTTCTTTTGCGTGTCATTTACCGTTTCGTTTGAAAAGTCAAGGTCTTTAATATCAATATTGCCACTACCCGATACTCCGCCGATATTGTAGATAAGCGACGCCCAAAGTTTGTTGTTTTTGTCGCTCATCAATTCGGCTAAATATTTCTTTTGCGTATCGTTAAACGAGTAAGATGTTGACATATCATCAGCAGTCTTGCCGGATAAGGTTATTACAAGATATTTCTTTTCAACTTGCTCTGTTGTTTCGACTGTATTCCCCTGTTCGTCGGTCGATTCTTTTGTTATCGTTTCTGTCCGTGTTTCAACAGCTTTTGATATGTTGTTCATATCCCAAAAGATTGATGATAAAATCGACTTTTTGTTTTCGTCAACTGTTGCAATTTCCATAGGATTGTTTTCATCGGTAGTAGTCTTAACTGCATATATAGATAAAACATCTTTCCAATTAGAGCGACTGCCGATTACTTCTACTCCGTCAAAACTGCCTGATGATTTAATTTCGTCAATCTTGTCATCAAATTCATTGTTGATTTGCTGAATCACAGAGGTTATGTTCATACCGCTTTGCGATGTTTCACTTGAAAAGAATATGCCGTAAAACGACGAACATAAGGCAGCTACAATGCATATTAAAATGATTACCACAACAGATACCCAACCACCTGCAATAATCGCATTAACAAGTGCCTTGGTGCTTTCAATCATAGATTTGATTGCTCTTTTGGTTGCTCTTGCAGCCTTCTTTGCACCTTTGGCAGATTGCTTTGCCGTTTCTTTAGCTATTTGAGATGATTTGTTAATGGCTTTTGCTGTGTTTTTCGCAGATTGTTTGCTTGCCTTTATGCTAGGTTGTTTTGATTTAACGGCAGATACGGTTTCTTTTGTTTTGATACTGCTTGCACTACGGACTTTGTTTTGAGTATTCTTTGGTGTGTTTTTTGATACAATATCGTTGATCATAACGGTTCCGGTTTGTGCTTTGGGTGTATATCTATCGGGGTTATTTACCTTGCTTTTATCTTTTTTTATCTTTCTTTTTGCTCGAACTTCTTCAATAGATTGTTCGAGCTTTTTTGTATTCTTAACAGTTTCGTTTACACTCTTTTTGCCTTGCTTGTTGAAAAGATATATTGCGTCCTCCGAAACACTTTTAGCATTATCCTGAACTTTGTTTACAGCATAATTAACAGGGCTTTCGGAATTATCACTGACATTTTCCGATACCTTTTCTTTTGCTTTTAAAGTTATCCCTTTAGCCTTTTCTGTCGCTATGCCGAGATTGTCGGCAGTTTTAAGAGTTTTCTCGGCAACCTTTTTAATTTCAATCTCGCTCATATCACTTCACCTTTTTGCAACCACTACAAGCCTGCCGTTTTCTTGACTGTATTCGCAAGTGGATAGCGTTATTAACTTATCACTGTAACTGCAAGATACATCGGTGTTGTAGTATTCGCTTTCTTTGCATTTTGAAATATACGAATTAAATTCATCGGAAGAATCAAAGGCGGTATAATTTTGATAATCGAATTTGCTCGGTGTGGTTTTGAATACACATACAACCTCATACTTTCCTAAATCTACAAGCGTATCAAAGTGAATGTATCTGTGCTTTTCAAAAAACTCTTTTGATTTGTACTTACTCAAATCACCGAACATAGTATTATCTCGCATATTGTGGCCGTAGATAACTATATTGTCGGTAGGTTTCATAGTATCGCTTTTATCACTTAAATACGGTGTGCCGTAATATGAATACTCTTTATTAAAGTTACGGTGCAAATAGTAATCAGGCGTACTGCTTTTCATAACAGGATAATTTATGTGCGTACCGTCAATTTTTATCCAACCTGCAAAGTCGGAATTTTCCGTGTTTAATTCAATATATCTTTTAAGTTTTTCGTCTGTATAATCAGAACTGTCATCTTCAACTTGAACAGCTGAAACAATATTTTCAAATACTTCATATTGCTTTTTATTCTCAACAGTTTCCTTAACAACAAAGTACATACTGATTGAAAAAGCAGATATGAAGAATACGAGTAGAATAACAAAAACAGATTTTTTCATAGTGTATAACTCCTTAAAAAGCAATGCCACCGACTTTAAGTCAGCGGCACTGTATGATTGTATTTAATAATTAAATAGCCTCTCCCGGTTTCGATGTCATTAACTTGTAGAGCTGTGTATCCTTTGGAAACTTGTTTACAAACGGCACAAGATTACTGCCTATCTTCATGAGACCTTGACCTGCGTCCTTGTTTGTAAAATACTGCGTTTGATTAGGTGTGATTTCAAGAAGCCTTGAAAGTTCAAGCACATCACTTGCTTTTTGATTAAGCATAATAACGAACTCGGAATTTGATACCATAGTTCTTGCCGTGTTGCTTTCAAGCATATCTCCCACATTCTGTGTAATGCCTATCGCAAACGCTCCGTATTTTCTCACTCGTTTCCAAATACGGTAAAGGAATTTTGCCGTATATTGATGAGCAAAAAGCAGATACATCTCATCAATAAAGATATATGTTTGTCGCCTTTTCTCTCTGTTTGAAGTAATCTTGTTTAAAAGATTATCAAGTACGATAAGCATACCTACCGGCAAAAGCGAATCACCGAGTTCAAGAATGTCATATGATATTAGCCTGTTGTTAATATCAACATTGGTAGGCTGTGCAAAAGTGTTAAGCGAGCCGTCTGTAAATAACTCAATAGCAAGTGCCAAATCGTGTGCCTCGGTTTCCTTTTGCTTTAACAGTTCTTCTCTAAAATCTTTAAGAGTAGGTTGCTGTGTGCTGAAATTGTTTTTGATATATCCGTCATAAACATTCTTGCAGCATCTGTCAATGATGGACTTATCTTTAGCGTCGGCAGATGTACCGAGTAACTGTTCACATAGAGACATAATGAATTCGGATTTAGTAGTTACGGGATTGCCCTCATCTTCATAGTTTGAATTCATATCCATAGCGTTAATATGATTTGGTGAATTTGCAGATATGTTGATTACCTCTCCGCCGAATGCTTTAACAAGAGCGTTGTATTCTCTTTCAGGGTCGATAATCACAATATCGGCATCGGGATTTGAAAGAAAGATTGATACAATATCTTCCTTAACCATAAATGATTTACCGCCACCGGGTACACCGAGTACAATGCTGTTACCGTTAAGAAGCGAATGCCTATTAACAAATATCATATTGTTGCTGATAGCATTTTGACCGTAATATGCTCCACCCGGATGACTGACCTCTTGAGCGTGAAACGGCATAAAAGACGCAAGTGATTCCGTGGTAAGTGTACGGTAACATTCAATTCTTTTGACGCCAAACGGTAAAACAGTATTAAGACCGTCAAGCTGCTGATAACGAAGTGTTGCAAACTGTGCCGTGCTGTTTTCGGACGCTTTTGCAAAAATACTTTCGGTTAAGTTATCAAGTTCCTGCTTACTGTCGGCAGTTATCACCATTGAAATTATCGTATCATAAATTCTTTGGTCACGGTAACGCATATCGTTTCTGATTTCAAGTATTTCTTTTTCTCTTTGCTCAAGGTCATAATTGGTAGCACCGTAGTTCTGGTTTTGTGCCTGACGGCGATTGAAGTTCGCCTTATCCGATTGAACGCCAAGTAAAATGTTATCTACATCCTTGTTTGCTTCATCAACGGGAATAGGGATAAAATCAATAGACAGCATTAAGTTTTTATTGATTGAAGTAAGCTCGGTTATGATATTATCATCAACAAATGTACCGTAATTGCGAAGAAAAACAGTTCTGCAAAACTGACCGTTAATCATCATATAGTCGCTGTTGAAGTCCATAGAATCGGGAGATATATAGTCACTGACATCACAGCCTTGATTTTGCAAAAGTTCAAAATCGAGATTGAAGTTTTCTTCACTCCCTGCACGGTAGAAATTATGGAATATCTTAAGTCTGTCGGTTGCGTTTAACGGCTCGCATTTACTGCCGAGTGCAAAAAGGTTTGTTGACAGGTTCTTTTCAATACGAGTAAAAAAAGCTCTTGCGTCTTCATAGCACTTTTTGTTTACCGTAACGGTAAAATACTTATCCTGAACGATACACTCTGATGTTGCCGCTTTATTAAGCAACATTTCGTTATACTCCTTACGATATACATCAAGGTTATCATAGTAATACGGCATAAGGATTGATTTTTCAAATTCTTCTTTATCAAAGCGATGGTTATTGATTGTGAGTTTAACGGTAACACCGTTTCCGAAAGAATTGATAACTGCCCAATACTGACGCATTAAAT
>CAVBQD010000164.1:0-4327 GCA_963597385.1 bacterium
ATTCTCTTCGCTATGAAGCAGGTATTTTTAAACAAAAATTAATCGACGGTTGGCAGACGGAACTTCCTGACTTTTGGCTTCCGGGCGGTGAAGTTTGGCTTGTTCCCCGTGAAGAGCGTGCTTGTAAAGTTGCCTTTGAAGGCTATATTGAAGACAGCTGGGACGGCGACTATCACCATGTAAATCACAAAGACGCCAATGTTGTTGAGGCTGTTCCGTACGATATGTATGTTTCGGGTAAAGGTGAGGGCGTATCCCGACTTCGTTTGTGGGCTGCAAAAAAGCCTGAACTTGATATGACCTTGTTTAATGAGGGTTCATATATGAAAGCGATGGAACAATCTGCAATGGCAGAAGCAATCACAAAGATTCTTTATCCTGCCGACAATTCACCGGAGGGTAAGTCGCTCCGCCTCCGTCAGCAGTATTTCCTTGTTTCTGCATCTATTCAGGATATTATTCAACGCCATCTCACAAAGTACGGCACTCTTGACAATCTTCCTGATAAGGTTGCAATTCATATTAACGATACTCACCCTACAATGGCTATTCCTGAGCTTATGAGAATTATGCTTGACGAATGCGGCTATAGCTGGGATGATGCTTGGTCAATCGTTACACGCACCGTTGCTTACACAAACCATACGGTAATGAAAGAAGCACTTGAGTGCTGGAGCGAAGAACTTTATTCCCGTCTTCTTCCTCGTATTTACCAAATTACTAAGGAAATAGACAATCGTTTCCGTGCTTATGTATGGTCGGCAACATACGACGCCGATAAGGTTGAGCGTATGGCAGTCGTTTCAAACGGTGTTGTTCGTATGGCAAACCTTTGCGTTATCGGTTCTCACAGCGTAAACGGCGTATCCGCACTTCATTCCGAAATTCTCAAGGATACGGTATTTAACGATTTCTATAACCTTACACCGGAGAAATTCTGCAATGTTACAAACGGTATTGCTTTCCGCCGTTGGATTTGTCAGTCAAACCCGGCATTGACGGATTATATCACTTCTCTTATCGGTGACGGCTTTATTACAAAGAGCGGTGAACTCGAAAAGCTCCGTCAGTTCAAAGACGATAAAAAGGTTCTTGCAAAGCTTGATGAAATTAAGCACGAAAACAAGGTTCGCTTTGCAAAAATCATCAAGAAGCGTAACGGTATAGACATTAATCCTGATTCTATCTTTGATGTTCAGGTTAAGCGTCTTCACGAATATAAAAGACAGCAACTCAATATTCTCAATATTATTTCGGAATATCAAATGCTTAAAGAAAATCCTAATGCCGATTATTATCCAAAGACATATATCTTTGCTTCAAAGGCGGCTCCGGGTTACTTTATGGCAAAGAAACTTATTCAACTTATTGACGCACTTTCAAATGTTATCAATAATGACCCTGATGTAAACGGCAAACTCAAGGTTGTATTCCTTGAGGACTATAGCGTTTCCCTTGCCGAAGTTCTTATGCCGGCTGCCGATATCAGTGAGCAGATTTCACTTGCAGGTACTGAAGCTTCCGGTACCGGTAATATGAAACTTATGCTTAACGGTGCCATAACTCTCGGCACACTCGACGGTGCAAATGTTGAGATTCACGATGCTGTCGGTGATGATAATATTTATATTTTCGGTATGAAAACTCCGGAGGTTGAACAGCTTAAAAAGTCCGGTTACTTCCCGCAAAGTTATATTCAAAATAACGAAGCTCTTGCAAAGGCAATGTCGTTCCTTCAAAACGGCGTAAACGGCAAGAAGTTTGATGAAGTTTACTATTCGCTTGTAAATACCGACCCGTATATGGCACTTGCTGACTTTACGGATTATCAGCGTGCTCAAAGAGAAATTTCAAAGGCTTACGCAGACAGAGAAAAGTTTGTTAAGATGTCTTTGATGAATATTTCGGGTGCGGGTATTTTCTCTGCTGACAGAGCTATTTTGGACTATGCAAACTATATTTGGCATACAAAACCGGTTCAACTTGCAAAAGAAACTCCAAAGGCTTCCAAAAAGTCAAAGCCTATGGCTCCGAAAGAAGAAAAAACAGAGCCTAAAAAAGAGGTAAAAAAAGAAACAAAGGCAGAACCAAAAAAGGCTGAAAAGAAAGCGGAAGCAAAAACCGCTTCTAAAAAGGAAACGGCTAAAGCACCTGTAAAGAAATCCGCTTCAAAATCAAAGTCAAAGAAAAAGTAATCAACTAAAAACTCCCCTTATTCAGTAAGGGGAGTTGTCGTGTGATAATGTGATAAGATAATGTAATAATATGGTATTTAATTCTCGCAGTAAAGACTATAAAGATAAAATCCGTGCCGTCGCAACCGATGAGCCTGTAAAACTTCGCATAATCGTTCCTCGCTCAATGAAATGCAGCGGGGCTGTTCTTTGTGTTCATAAAGAAAACGAAAACAATGTTTACAATTCTATGTTTTGGGCAGGTATGTGCGGTGATGACAAGGAATATTGGGAACTTCATTTTACAGCCGAAACGCCGGGGCTTTATTGGTATCATTTTGAACTTGATACCCCGTGGGGCAAAAGTTTTGTTCGTAATGTCGGCCACGGCCACGGTGAGTTTTCGCCCGACGGTGCAGACTTTCAGCAAACCGTTTACGATAAAAATTTTATCACTCCCGATTGGCTCAAAGGCGGTATAATTTATCAGATTTTTCCCGACCGTTTTTATAATTCGGGTAAGAAAAAAGATGGGTACAGAAAAAGCCGTGTTCTTCGCAAATGGGGCGAAGAGCCTTTTTGGCGTGAAGACCAGATGAATGGCATTTGGAATAACGACTATTTCGGCGGCGACCTTGTAGGAATTGAAGAAAAGCTTCCTTATCTTAAAGATTTGGGCGTGACCTGTATTTATCTCAATCCGATTTTTGAGGCTAATTCAAATCACAGATACGATACCGCAGATTATGAAAAAATAGACCCGCTTTTGGGTACCGAAAAGGACTTGAAAAATCTTTGCAGGGTTGCAAAGGACGAGTATGGCATTTCAATTATTCTTGACGGTGTGTTCAGCCACACGGGTTGCGACAGCAAATATTTTAATCTTTATAATAATTACGACAGTGTTGGTGCATATAACAGCCAAAACAGCCCTTATTATTCGTGGTATAAGTTCATCAATTATCCCGATGAATACGATTCGTGGTGGGGAATTAAGCTCCTGCCGGAAGTTCACGAGGAAGACGAAAGTTATCGCGAATATATCTGCGGCAAGGACGGAATTTTGCGTAAATGGCTCAAGTGCGGTATAGCCGGATGGCGACTTGATGTTGCCGATGAACTTCCCGATGTGTTCCTTGACGATTTGCGTAAGGCTGTCAAGGAAGAAAAAAGCGATGCCGTTATTATCGGCGAGGTTTGGGAGGACGCAACCACAAAGTTTGCTTACGGTCAGCGACGCCGTTATCTTCTCGGCGAACAGCTTGACAGCGTTATGAACTATCCGTTTGCAAATGCGGTTTTGGACTTTGTTAAATACCCAAATGCCTATGAATTTTTCGACCGTGTTATGACGGTAGTTGAAAATTATCCGCCGCAGGTTACAAGCGTTTTAATGAATCATATCGGCACTCACGATACCGAAAGGGCAATCAGTCGCCTTGCCGGTGACAGTTGTGAGGGCTACGGCAGACATTGGCAGTATGAACATAATAAGTTGTCCGAATACGACTATCTTCGTGGACTTTCACTTATGAAAATCGCTTCGCTCATTCAGTATACCCTGCCCGGCGTGCCGTCGCTTTATTACGGTGACGAAATCGGTATGGAGGGGCTTAAAGACCCGTTCAACCGTGCCTGTATGAACTGGGATGAACCTAACACCGAACTCCTTCGTTGGTATAAACGGCTTGGTGAAATCAGACTTGGTTGTAAAGTGTTGTCAAACGGCGAATTTGTTCCGATTTACGGCGAACACAAAACGGTTGCGTATCTTCGCACGGATGAAAACAGTGAACTTCTTGTTGCCGTCAATCTTGACGATACGGATGTTGATATTTTTGTTGGTGAGCAATGGGATAACGCCTATAACTTTTTTGACGAGGTTTCGGTTGACGGCTATGTTCATCTTGAACCTATGCGTTACACCTTGTTAACCAGAGTAAAAGAATAGCGTATTACAAATACTTGTAGGGAATGTCGTCCCCGACATTCCGAAAATAAGACTGTAAAAAGGGCTCAAATGAGTCCCTTCAGACTGTCGATAAAGTCCCTGAAACACGCCAAAATATATTCAACCGAATTATGCCTCCACTTATTTATGAACTGCCCCAAATTGTGCAGACAGTACAAAAAGCCCCCCTCTTGATGTAAGG
>CAVBQD010000165.1:0-4299 GCA_963597385.1 bacterium
ATGAGGACGAGAAGAAATTGCTTCGCAAAATTGTTGCCAACCTGCCCGATAAAGAAAAAAACATTATGAATCGACGCTTCGGACTCAACGGTTGTAAACCGTTAACACAAAAACAGCTTGCCGATGAGCTGTCCATTTCGCAGTCGTACATATCCCGCCTTGAAAAGCGGATAATATCGAATCTTCGCAACGAATTTGACAAGGCACAAAAAATCGGCTGAGCAAAAATCATTGCTTGACTTTTTAAAATTTGCGTGTTATTATAGTCGGGCAGTTGCACCTGTGGCGGAACTGGCAGACGCGCTAGATTTAGGATCTAGTATCGAGAGATGTGCAGGTTCGATTCCTGTCAGGTGCACCAATAAAACCCACTCATTCGAGTGGGCTTTATTTTTTGAGTTTGAATTTTACATAATTAATTTACAATAGTTTAACATTATGATATACTGAAATAAATATTAGTTATGAGGTTGAAATAATGTTCATTATTTATATAATTAAAAGAATCATTAACAAAATACATTTGAGGAATGAATTGTGCGACAGATTTATTTTTCAAATTGATTATTTGTTAAAAGATATGAATTCGATTTTTGTAGATTTAGACTCTTTTATTGAACCTAATGTTGAATATGAATGGCGTAATAAAAATAAAAATTTGATTAATGATATTAATTTGATTGATTTTGAAAGTATTCATAAAGCAAAAAATTATAAATTGCTATTAAATAAGCACTCTGAATTATTTAAAAAAATTAATTCGTTAAAAGAACAAATTTTAATATTTAATAATCTTGTTGCTGAAAATAAAATTCAGAGTGCATATAATTTAATCGGTAAAGTAGAAGGTCAATTTTTAGATAAACAACAAATGAATTGTGTTGTTAAAAATTCATATAACCAACTTGTTATCGCTGGAGCCGGAACAGGTAAAACTACAACGATAATAGGAAAAATAAAATATCTAGTAAAATCCGGAATGTGTAAACCCGAGGATATTTTAGCATTGTCATTTACTAATGCTGCTGCAAGCGAAATGGGTGATCGTATAAAAACAGAAACCGGTTTTAATGTTGATGCGTTAACTTTTCATAAGTTAGGTCTCAATATTATTACAGAAGTTAATGGAAAAAAGCCAAAAATAAGCAAATTAAATTTACATAACTATATAAAAAATCAGTTATTAGATAATATGAAATCTAATAGTTATTTGGATGTTTTATCAAATTATTTGTTGTATAATAAGGTCGTTCATAAAAGTGAATTCGAATTTGCAACTGAAAAAGAATATGATGAATATTTGGAAATGAACCCTCCTACAACAATAGATAATCAAATTGTTAGAAGTTATGGTGAGTTAGATATAGCAAATTTTTTGTTTCAAAACGGTATAAGTTATATTTACGAATGTCCATATGAAATTGATACCAGCACGAAAGAATACGGTCAATATTATCCGGATTTTTATTTGCCTGATTATAAAATATATATTGAGTATTTTGGAATAGATAAGCAAGGAAATGTTCCGTCATATTTTAATTCATCAAATGGAATTTCCGCAACTCAAAAATATCAAGATTCTATGGAGTGGAAAAGAAAGTTACATAAGGACAATAATACAGCATTAATAAAGTGTTATGCATATGAAAAATTTGATGGAGTTTTGTTAGAAAATTTGAAAAATAAACTAATTGATAGAAATGTTGTTTTATCCCCAAAAAGTGCGGAAACTTTATGGGAAGAAATTTCTTCTGAAGAAAATTTTAGTTTAGATGCAATTATTGAATTATTTGAAACAGTTATCAATTTAATAAAAAGTAATGAATATTCGATTGATTATGTTAGAAATTTGAACTGCAATAATTATAATTCTGAATGGAATGAGAAGATATTGTCACTTATTGAACCTATTTATAATTCTTATAACTCATATTTAGCTGAAAATGAAGAAATTGATTTTAACGATATGATAAATTTAGCAAAAGAATATGTTGATAGCGGGAAATATATTCACAATTATAAATTTGTTATCGTAGATGAATATCAAGATATTTCTAAAGCAAGGTTTAATTTATTAAATAGTATGAGAAAATCTAATAAATTTAATTTGTTTTGTGTTGGTGATGATTGGCAAAGTATATATAGATTTGCAGGTAGCGATATTGGATTTATAATTAATTTTGAAGAATATTGGGGAGCAACAGACATTGATAAAATTGAAACTACATATAGATTTTCTGATGAATTGATAGATATTAGTAGCGATTTTATAATGAAAAATCCAATGCAAAAAAGAAAAAATATTAAAGGAAAAAGCGGTAAACAAATTTTTCCTTTAGGTGAGATTTGCGGTTATACAGATGAATATGCAATAAAATTTATGTCTCAAAGATTGAATGAATTACCATTGAAAAGTACAGTGTTTTTTATTGGAAGATACTCTTTTGATGTAAATTTGTTAAAGTATGACACTGATTTTAAGTGTCAATATAATAATGTAAGTGGTTTTATTGATGTTGTATATAAAAAACGCTTGGATTTAAAAATACAATTTCTTACAGTTCATAAATCAAAAGGATTACAAGCAGATTATGTTTTTATAATAAATAATAAAAAATCAAGAATGGGCTTTCCGAGTAAAATTCAAGATTCACCGATATTGTTTTTGCTTCTTGATAATTGTGATTCTTTTCCATATGCTGAAGAGCGCAGATTGTTTTATGTTGCGTTGACAAGGGCAAAGAAAAAGGTGTTGCTTATAACTGTTGAAAAACATATTTCACAATTTGCGATGGAATTAAAAGAAAAATATGATACACAAATAAAAAAAGAAAAATGGCAATGCCCTTTATGTGGTGGTAAATTAGTTAAAAGAAACGGACCATATGGCGAATTCTTTGGTTGTTCCAATTATAGAAAAAGTGGATGTAGATATATAAGAAAAATAAATCATTAACCGTATAGTGCCTTAAATTTTATTCAGTGCTCGATTTATTGTGTTGAGCACTGTTTTTTTATCTGCCGACCAAAGCGGGGCTATCAAATCCTTTTTTGCTCCGTCACCGGTCAGGCGGTGAATAATTACATTCTGCGGAATGATTTTTACACATTCAACGATAATTTCGGTGTATTCCTCTAAACTCATAACTTCAAATTTGCCTTGCTCGTAATCGGTTGCCAAGTCCGTACCTTTGAGCACATGCAAAAGTTGAAGCTTTATTCCGTCTGTGACTTTGCAAGCGTATTCTACGCTTTTGAGCATATCGTTTTTGCTCTCGCCGGGCAATCCCAAAATGATGTGAGTAACAACATTTATCCTGATTTTGTGCAAATCCTCAACAGCCTTGTCGTACACATCAAGAGTATAACCTCGGCGGATATATTTTGCTGTACTTTCGTTGACTGTTTGCAGTCCGAGTTCGACGAAAATCGGTTTGATTTTGTTGAGGTCGCTAAGTAAAGCAAGCACATCGTCACCTAAACAGTCGGGTCTTGTGCCGATTGAAAGTGCCACAATGTCCGGGTGGTTAATAGCTTCTTTATAAATTGTCTTTAATCTTTCAACAGGGGCATATGTGTTGGTGAATGCCTGAAAATATGCAATGTATTTGCCACTCTTGATTTTCTTTTCAAGTCGTTTCTTGCCGTTTTCAATTTGTTCTGTAATTGATAACTCGGGGCTTTCCGCAAAATCACCGCTCCCGCCCCTTGAACAGAATATGCACCCTCTTGTGTCGATTTTTCCGTCACGGTTCGGGCAGGTGAAACCGCCGTTGAGTGCGATTTTATATACTTTTGTGCCGAATTTTTCTTTAAGAAAACTGTTCAGAGTTGTATATTTCATAAAATTCTTTCAAATTCTTTTTGTTACCGCAAACATAAGATGTGATTTTACTGAGATTTAATTCATCACCGGTAACTTGTGTGCAAATTCCGCCTGCCTCTTTGAGGACGAGTGTGGCGCCTGCCCAGTCCCAAGGTCTGATGATAAGCTCATAGTAAAGGTCGGCTTTGCCTGAGGCAATGTAGCAAATATCCAGTGCTGCCGAACCGCCTCGCCTTACCTCAATAGCCTTGTAAAATACATCTTCCGTAAGCTGAAATGTCTTGTGTGCAAGCTCGTGTTCGTAAGGGCAAGTGCCGAAAAGCACAAGACTGTTTTGCAATTCGCAATCGCCAATATGAATAGGCTTGCCGTTTAAAAATGCACCTTTGCCTTTTTCCGCATAGTAAAGATTGTTAAGGTCGGGGTCAAGCACAACGCCGATTATAAGTTCTCGGTCTTTGGCAAGTCCTACG
>CAVBQD010000166.1:0-4298 GCA_963597385.1 bacterium
CCTATCCCGAAATATTATCATTTTAATAGCACTGTCTAAAGAAAAGTACCACAAACATCGAGTTTGCGGCACTTTTGGCGTTTTCCGTTTTTTGCTCAGTCGAGGTATTTGTATACATCTTCCTTCGCAAGAAAACGAAATTCAGAACCTTTCTCAACAGCCTACAGTGTGTCGAAAGTATTTGGCTCCCCTTGATTGTAATCAAGGTGATTCCCCCGTTAATCGGGGGAAATGTCTGCAACGCAGACAAAAGGGGGCGTCTACGCAGTAAAGCTGTCGTCATTTATGACGACTGAGGGGTTAAAATATTCAAGCAGCAAAAAATTTTATAAAAGGTATTGACAAATTTGATTTGACAGTGTATTATGAGGTTAAATCAATGAATAGCAAACCTATGATGAAGAGTGAGTACGGTTTTATTGTTGTATTCAGCGAGTCGCAGTCGGTGGAAGTGCGATATACGGGTGAAATGCGGAATGGACTTCAGAGGGCAAACAGAAACGGCAGTGCCGGAGTATGGGCGACGGGGTTAAGCACCTCGTAAAAAACAGCTTGCATATGTCGGTATGCGTTGAGTGGATGCATTTGCATCAAGCCGGGTGGCACCACAGGTTAATTATCCTGTCCCAGCAGTTTTGCGGGGACGGGTTTTTTATTTTATAGTTTAGGAGAACGGTATGATTTTGTTTACAAAACGATGGCGTAGCTGTCAGAAATAATCAAATTTAAAACAACATATTTATATATTTAAGGAGATTTATTATTATGAAAAAAGACGGAAACATCCCATACAAAATTTATCTTGAAGAAAGCGAAATGCCAAAGGCTTGGTACAATGTTCGTGCCGATATGAAAAACAAGCCGGCACCGCTTCTTAATCCGGGAACTCTTGAACCGATGAGCTATGAGGATTTAAGACCTGTTTTCTGCGACGATTTGATTAAGCAGGAACTTGACGACGAGACCGCATATTTTGAAATTCCAGATGAAATTCGTGACTTTTACAAAATGTACCGTCCGTCACCGCTTGTAAGAGCTTATTGCCTTGAAGAAAAGCTTGGCACGCCGGCAAAGATTTACTACAAATTCGAGGGCAACAACACCTCGGGTTCGCACAAACTCAACTCTGCCATTGCTCAGGCATACTATGCTAAAAAGCAGGGACTCAAGGGCGTAACTACCGAAACCGGTGCAGGTCAGTGGGGCACGGCTCTTTCAATGGCTTGTTCGTATTTTGACCTTGATTGCAAGGTGTATATGGTTAAGTGCTCATATGAGCAAAAGCCGTTCAGACGCGAGGTTATGCGTACTTACGGTGCGTCGGTTACTCCGTCACCGTCAATGGATACTCAAATCGGTAAGAAAATCAATGCCGAACATCCGGGCACAACAGGTTCGCTCGGCTGTGCAATTTCCGAAGCTGTTGAAGTTGCAACTTCAAACGAAGGTTACAGATATGTTCTCGGTTCGGTTCTCAATCAGGTTCTTTTGCACCAATCGGTTATCGGTCTTGAAACAAAGGCGGCTCTTGATAAGTACAACATTAAGCCTGATATGATTATCGGCTGTGCAGGCGGCGGTTCAAATCTCGGCGGTTTGATTGCTCCGTTTATGGGCGAAAAGCTCAGAGGCGAAGCCGATTACGAAATTATCGCAGTTGAACCGGCAAGCTGTCCGTCATTCACAAGAGGTAAGTTTGCGTATGACTTCTGCGACACCGGTATGGTTTGCCCTCTTGCAAAGATGAAAACGCTCGGTTCCGACTTCATTCCGGCACCGAACCACGCAGGTGGTTTGCGTTATCACGGAATGAGCTCAACCCTTTCACAGCTTTACGAAGACGGATATATGAAAGCCGTTTCGGTTGTTCAAACAGATGTATTTAAGGCTGCCGAAGAGTTCGCAAGAGTTGAGGGCATTCTCCCTGCACCTGAAAGCTCGCACGCTATCAAGGTTGCAATTGACGAGGCTCTCAAGTGCAAGGAAACAGGCGAGGAAAAGACAATCGTATTCGGTTTGACCGGTACAGGTTACTTTGATATGTACGCATATGAAAGCTTCCACGACGGCAAGATGAGCGATTACATTCCAACTGACGAAGAGCTTGAAAAGTCATTTGCAAAGCTCCCAAAAGTTGATAAATAAATTATAAAAAACGACTTAATATTGCCTCCCCTTGATTTTAAACAAGGGGAGGCAAGTTCCAAACCTATTAAGGCTCCCCTTTTTTTGATATAAAGGGGAGCCTTGGTATGTTTGAATGATTTATATTTGGTGCCTTAGTCGGTTGATTGAATTTCGGCGTGTTTCAGGGGTTTTATTGACAGGTATTATCAAATAATATATAATCTCTTTGGGCAAGGAGATTTGTCTTGAAAAAACGGATAGGCGGTTAAATCTTACCTCCGAACTTCTTTTGAAGATTGAGGAGGTGGTATTATGGATTACCTCGTTATTTTAACGGTTTTCGTTATAGTATACACAGGCTACATAATTACAATAAAGAAGAAGTAATCGCCCAAACTTCCAAATGAGTGCGATTACTTCATTACTCAACTAAGGAGGTTAACCGTCTGTCAGACTGCTCCTTATTCATTTTTATTATATACAAATGATTCGGTTTTGTCAATGTTAAAAAGTAAGATGATATTATCTTGCGGTAAATTATTTTTCTGCTTCGTTTAACGAAATCGGTACGGTATCAACAACTTCAACCTTTTTGCCCTGCATCCATAGCGACGGTGTTATGCGGAGTTTGTAGCCGTAGCCGGCGTCCATTTGCCAATGTGCCATAGGTGCTTCCGGTAAGCCGTAGCAAGCCAAAATCGTCATCAAAACGCCTGCGTGCGACACGATTGCAAACTTTTCCGTGCCTGTTGAAATGCAACCCTCAACAACCTGTTCAAACGCCTTGCATACCCTTTGAACAAATTCGGCATTGCTTTCGCCGTAAGGCGGACGGGCGTACATATCGCCGTGAAGCCAATTTTTGAAGTCCTCGTTGTCTTTCAAATCATCGGCAGTCAGCTCTTCAAATTCGCCGAACGAGTACTCGATAAAGTTATCTATTACAATTTTGTTATTTCTCGGGTACATTATGTCGGCAGATTCGACAGCCCTTTTTAAAGGCGAAACAAATACTGCGTCAGCCTCCGGATAGGAGTGCTCTTTTTTTATTTCTTTGAGCTGTTCTATACCAAATGTAGACAGCGGGTAATCGGTGTGCCCAATATACTGTGCGTTGAGATTTCCTTTTGTAAGTCCGTGTCTTAATAAATACACTGTGTATGATTTCATTGTTTTTTACCTTTCTGTATGCGTTATTCGCCATAATTATTACAAAAATACAACAAATAAAAAATTGTTGTTTACAAACTGTATAATAAGTGGTAATATATATGTGGATTACAAATTGTATAGTGTTACGAAGAGAGCTATTACGTTATATTCTAAATTTTAAAATCTTCAGGGGAACATATGAAAAACGAGACTGAAAAGTTGTCTAAATTCTCGCAAATGCTTTCCAAGATGAGAAAAGAGAGGGGCATCAGCCAAAAGAAGGCTGCCACAGATTTGGGTATTTCTCAAGCACTTCTTTCTCATTACGAAAAAGGTATCAGAGAATGCGGACTTGATTTTGTTATTAAGTGCAGCCGATACTACGGAGTGACTACCGATTATTTGCTTGGCGTGAGCGACAGCCGAAACGGCTTTAACGGCGATGTGCTTTCTGTTTTGGACGGAAAGGGCGAGGGTCGTTCCATAAAATCAATGGCACTTGCAACAAAATATTTGCTTGAACTTGCCACGGCAGGTACGGACAGCACGCAAAGCAAGTTTGTTTATGACTATTTTATGCTTTGCATATACAGAGGAGCTCTTACTCTTGCCAAGGCGGGAGATTTGCCGAAGGAATTGTTCAGAATTGATTATTCCGTTGCCCGTGATTTGGCTTCTGCGGCGATTGCCGTTCAGGACGCAAAATTTGTCTTTATTGAGGACAGGTCACGCACAGGCATTGACGAGCACCAATTTTCACCGCTTAAGGACCTTATTACCGAGGCGGAAGAATACATTTTGTCCAATTATATTTTAGAGTAAACCATCGGGCTTTTGCCCGTGCAAGTCAGATTGCAATATGTAATATTGAAACGGAACGGCATTATTGCCGTTCTTTTTCATTGATAAATTTATTTAACTCTTTCGTCAACACTTCGTGTTGACGGCAGCGTATCGAAAAAGAGTTTTCGGCACGCTGTAGGCTGTTGAGAAAGGTTCTGAATTTCGTTTTCTTGCGA
>CAVBQD010000167.1:0-4269 GCA_963597385.1 bacterium
TGCAAGAAGCTGATTTGTGAGTGTACCTGTACCGCAACCTAAATCAAGGATATGTTGATTTGGATTATCGGGAATATACTCAAGTAAACCTTTGCCGTATTCTGCAACAAAATTATGCTTTTCATCATATAAATTTGAATCCCATTTCATATAAATACACCATTTTATTATCAAATTATTTCCGCTTACTTTATCATTTTAGCAATCCGGCGTTTTTCAACTCTTTAATCAAGCGATTTACTGCTTTTCTCAAAATAATTTCTGTATGGCTTCCGGATGAAATAAAACAATATATTTCATGATACACCGCATAAAACGCACATTTTAAATCTACATTTTTTGATACCGGATACTTTGATTTATATGTATCGTAAAGATTGAAAAAGTCGCCCGTAAGGTTACTCAACTGAAACAGGTCAAATTCCTTATCAGCCCATTTACATTCTAACGGGTCAATAATTGCGGTAATATTCAAATTACTGTCGCTCATAACATTCATTACATTTAAATCACCGTGAATAAGCGAAGCATGTTCAATAGGTTCACTGAAAATATAATCGAAATTATCCCAAGCGACCCGCATAGTATTTATTGTTTTTTTATTTATTTTGCCGTCTTTGCACATCATTGCAGCCGTATTTAATATATCCTCTGCAAAAGGCTTGTAAAAATCCAACCAATTATCATAATTGGGATTATCAAGAGTACCGAATTTATCATTTGTAATGCTGTGCCAATGAGCCAAAGCATCGACAATATCATTTGCAAACCTTTGTTTTTTTCGTTTGCTCAAAAATATCTTTTTAAAATCGGTAAAGCAATCTGAGCCCTCAATGAATTCTTCAACGATAAAATCCATAGGAATATCATTGTTTGCCTCAAATGTAAAATACACCGTAGGAATATGTATAAGTGTATCATCGCCGAGAGTTCTGAGTGCGTTTGCTTCACACCTATACATACCGCTCAAACGACAGGCCTTTACAATCAATTTATAAGGAGCAACAGGAATTTCTACCGTATATACATAACCGAACGAACCGCCGCCTACATATTTAATGTTCAATATTTTGCAATTATAATGTTCGCTTATAACTGTATTGACAAATTCCTTTGTTTTCTCTTTAGAATATTCTCTGATAAATTTCTGCTCCATAACACATCAATATTTCAAATTTTTTACTATATTTAATTATTCATATATATTCTTTTTCGATCAGCCAGTTTATAATCAATTTTGCTCGACTCTCAAGATTAGGCAATTCGGATTTTAAAAAGAAACTTAAATCAATACTTTCATCGTCAGTTATTTTTAGACTGCCTTTAAAATTGTCGGCTAAATATAAAGCAATAACAGAATATAATTCATCCCCGTTGGAATATTTAAAATAAAAATCATTTCCCGAGAAAACATTAAGCAAAGTGAAATTGTCGCAATCAAGATTTGTTTCTTCTTTCAGTTCTCTTTTTGCAGTTTCTTCCAATGTTTCGCCAATTTCAAGCGAACCGCCCGGAATACCCCAAGTTTTTGTATCGGAGCGTAAATTTAACAATATTTGTTTATCCTTAATTACAGCAACCGTTGCCCCGACGGAAATCAAAGGATTGTGACCGATATACTTTCGCAATTCAGATGTGTAACCCATATAAAATCCTTTTAAAGCATTAATTATTTGCTTTAACTCCGCTTTCTTTAAATTTAATTATTTTGTTATCTAAATCAACTTCATACTCAATACCCAAAGGCAAAACTCCGGTTCTGCAAACGTGACCGATATTCACATTATAGACTATACCTAAATGTTCACAATTAAACTCTTTTATAATCTTTCGATAAACATTTTTATATTCCTCATAATGAGTTTCATCAAGCGGCTTGCCTACTATAATGCCTTTAATTAATCGCAATATTCCCTGTGCACCGAGATTTCTTAAATAATATAAAAGTAAATCGGGTTTTGGCTTTTCCTCACTAGTTTCCACCAATAAAATTTTATCTTTCCACTCTTCCGCATTAGGCCAAATTTCCGTACCTACAATCATAGGGAAAACATCAATACATCCACCGATAAGTTCACCGCAAATAATACCCGAGCCGTTAAGAACTTCATACCCATGCTCTTCCTTACGCATTTTCAAAGAATGTTTAATATTTTTTTCTTTCCATTCAACAAAGTCACTTGACCAGTATTCGGCAGACTTAACTTCATATCCGCTTGTATCTTTAAACAAGATATTCTCTACAGCCTTTTTCGTATAATCAAACATTTTTACATATTCACCGAACTCACACATAACAGACGGTCCGTAATATGACACCAATCCGGCTTTTTTCATCATAAAATGACTAACTGTAGTATCGGAATATCCCATAAAAATTTTAGGATTGTTTCTAATCACATCATAATCAATATACGGAAGCAATCTTACAGAATCACTACCGCCAATAGCACAAAAGATGCCTTTGATTGATTCATCTTTAAACGCATCCATCAAATCCTTTGCCCTTAATTCGGGGTGATTATACACAAATTCACTACCCATCAAAGCATTGGGCATAGCAACAATTTTAAGACCGAAATCGTTTTCAAGTCTGTCTTTTGCAATATAATATTTATGTATTAAATCTTTATCACCTAATCCGCCCCAGGACAGACTGACAATAGCAATTTTATCACCTTTTTGTAATGCATTGGGTTTCAACATTTTATCACCGTCCTAAAATTCAAAATCGTCATCAATTATTTTTTCATCATCGGGTGATTTGTCGGTTTCGTCTTTTTTCTGTTCTTTCTTATTGGAAGCCTTACCGATTGCAAAACCCGTAAGCAACAAACCGATAACACCCAAAGCTATTCCGACAGCAGTAGTGATTTTAACTTTTGTCGAATAAGTCATATCTTTATTATAAGTATGCCAAACTGCTTCGGTAGTGCCTTGTTCTTGTAAGGCGGTTGTTTGTGCAGTCGTTCCGGTAGGTGAATATTTGGTATCATTTTCTGATTTTGCCGTTGTGTGATATTTATTTTGACCTACGAATTTAGTTGTACCTGCAATTTTTGAATTTGATTTTTTGTTACTTTTTGTTGTTGATTTGGCAATTTCAACCGTAACTTCACCGGCGTTTTCACTTGTTTTTTGAGTTGTTGCACGACTTGATGTAGTCGCCTTAATTTTTGTGGTTGTTGCTTTTTTAGTGGTCGTCACAGCATTAAATGAAATTCCGTCAAGTAAATCATATTTATCGCTGTCAATCATTAGAGAAATATGGATTTTGTTCGTGCTCGCCTTAGTTTTTACATCTAAAGCAACAAGGTAAGTACCTGAACCGACATTTTTAGATGAAATAAAATTGCTTTTTGCCGCAAAAAGCTTACTATAATCGTTATTGCTCTGCAAACCCGTTTCATCAACATAAAATGAATATTCCTGACTGTCTGCAATTACATCGAAATATACGCGTACATTGCTGTTTTTGTTTATATCAAAATTATTTGCCAAAACTTGAAAATACGCCGTACTGTTACCCTCATCAACAAGGTAGCTTACGGCGCAATTCATTATTCCGTTGTCACTGTCATAGCTGACAGATTTTGTTACCGCATCATTATCATCAACCCATGAAGAGTCATCCAAATAATTTGCATTATATGCAAACACAGGAACTCCAAATGATGTAGAAAACAGAATCAAGCACGCTATAAATACTATAAACCTTTTCATTTTTTCGTGCATATTCAACAATTAATCACCCGATTTCTATAGCAAATATAGATAAAATCATTACAGGTTAATCATACCATACAGGTAATTCGATGTCAATCAAAAAATGTATTTTGTCGAAAATTATATTTGGTAGATTGTAAAATAAAAAAGCAGGAGAAAAGCACACTTAAATTATGAATTTATCATACGAACCGGTAACGAAAACCTATTTGCGGTACAGTTTTCAAAAAATCAATCAAACTCTGCAAGTAAGATTGCAAAGTTTGTCTAATTATATCAAAAAAGAGCGTTTTTTATATCGAGTGAAAGAAAATCACTAAAATTATATAAAAAGTATTGACTTATATGGAAAAACATGTTAATGTTTGGAAGTGATTAAGTGAAGTAATTTCACGATTTATTGCAATTTATAAACAATTTAAATTTAGGAGTAAAATGTTATGAATGAAACAATGAAAGTACTAATTGCCGATGATACCGAATCATTTGGCAAGGAGTGCCAAAGAGAACTGAAAAATTACGGATTCGAGACGGTTTTAACGA
>CAVBQD010000168.1:0-4242 GCA_963597385.1 bacterium
ATTCTCGGCAATCACGAGGCGATGCTTCTTGCATGTGCGTTTTTGTTTGATAAAATCACAGACGAAAGCATTGCACGCTTTGACAGTGAAAAAATAGGAACTTTAGCAGATTATCAGCTTAACGGCGGTGATGTCACGCTGAAATCGCTTGCAAAACTTAACAAAAAATCACCCGAAACGGTTGAGGACATTCTTGATTATCTGCGTGATTGTCCGTTATATGAGGCTGTTACGGCAGGCGAAAAAGATTATTTCCTTTGCCACAGTGGAATTGATAATTTTGAAAAGGGCAAAAAAATCAGTGACTATCCTGCCGATAATTTCATTTGGGCTTGGCCGGAGCTTGATGATGAATATTTTGATGATATTATAACCGTTTTCGGTCATACTCCGACAATGAATTACGGCGAACAATACCGCAATAAAATAATCAAAACAAGAACTTGGATTGATATTGATATGGGCGCTGCCGACGGCAATACCGAGCCTGTCCTCCTCCGCCTTGATGATATGAAAGAATTCAGAAGTTGAATACAAACATTGAACACCACAGTAATTATGCTGTGGTGTTTTTTATGTGTAAAAAATGTCGCATATGAGTATTTATAATGAGGCTGTAAACAAAAGGAATTAACTGTTTGGAGGTATTTTTATGAATTATTTTGAAAAGGTAATCGGCTACGAAACAATTAATAACGAGCTTATGTAAATTTTTGATATGGTTCATAACAAAGAGTGATACGAGGCACTCGGTGCAAGAATGTCAAGCGGTGTTTTACTTCACGGAAATCCGGGAATCGGTAAAACTCTGCTTGCAAAATGTTTTATCGAGGAGTGCGGACTTACAGCCTACACCTTGAGAAATAACAAGGGCGGAGATAAGTTTGTCGACGAAATAACCAAAACATTTGAAGAAGCAAAAAGTAATGCTCCTGCAATCATTTTTCTTGACGATATGGACAAGTTTGCAAACGATGACGATATGCATTGCGATGCGCAGGAATATGTTGCTGTTCAAGCAGGAATTGATGATGTTAAGGGACACAATGTTTTTGTTATCGCAACTACAAACAACATGGGGAAGTTACCCGATTCGTTAATTAGACAAGGCAGATTTGACAAAATTATTTATATGAATAGGCCAAGTAATGAAGATGCGGCAAAAATCATTAGGCATTATTTAAAAAATAAAAAGCTGTCTGATGATATTGATTTTAACGATATTTGCAAAATGATGTCATACAGTTCCTGTGCAAGCCTTGAAACATTGATAAATGAAGCCGCTATCAGGGCAGGATACAACAAAAAGGACTACATCGATATGAACGATTTGGTAGAGACTGTTTTAAGAAATCAGTATGAATCACCGGATGACCTTATGCAAATGGATAAGGAGGAGGTAAAAAAGGTGGCTATTCATGAGGCAGGACACCTTGTATTAAGCGAGGTTATTATGCCTGGCAGTGTCGGACTTGCATCTGTCAGAACAACAGGAAGAAGTCGAACAGCAGGATTTATACATAAATGTGAAGGACTAAAAAGACGTCCTTATGAAATCATGTGTTATCTTGCCGGAAAAGTTGCCACGGAAATGTATTATTCGGACTCTTGTGCAAGCGGCTGTTGGTCTGATATGAAGTGTGTAATTGACCTTGTTCGTGACGGAATATCGGAAAGCGGAACAAACGGTATCGGTATGATTGATGTTTCAAATTACAGATTTCCAAAAACATCAGAATCATTTAAAACAAGAAATGAAGCTGTAACACAAGCAGAAATCGAACGATATATTTTTGAAACAAGAAATATTCTGTTAAAAAATCGAGAATTCCTCGAAAAAGTCGCTGATGCTCTTGCAGAAAAGGAAACCTTGCTTTATTCTGATATTCAGTCGATTAAGAATAGCGTAACAATCACAAAATGCGTGGCATAAAGTGGTCTGGCTGTTGACCATTTATTGACTACTTACGAACGGAAAGTGGGATAAAAACACAGCACTAAATTAAAAAACAGTCATTTCAATGTATAAAAGAAATGGCTGTTTTTCGTTGTTTTGGGAGTATTTTATATTTTTTCATCTGTTTCGTAATGAGCAGGCCGTCGGTTCGAGTCCGACTATCAGCTCCAAAACCTGCTTAAACACTGCGTTTTTGCAGGTTTTTTCTTTTTATGAAATGAATTTTAAAATAAACTTTTTTCTATTCATTGCCGATGAAACCTAAAATACGATGTACTAAATTTTATTGATGTGTTTTTAGAAAAAATTATAATTTTGTAAATTGCAATAACAAATTGAACACCAACAAAAAATCTCACTCTTTTTTACGGAGTGAGATTTTGTTTGTTTGTTCGATTTTCAGTCCAAGACTGTTTATTGACTATTTGTTTGATTGTTTTTTGTTGTGTCTTTTCAAAGCAAAAGATTTAAGGACGAATACATTCAAGATTAAATATACGATAATCGGTAACAGGTAGCCGATATTATTTGCAACGCCGGAATCTGCTTCAACAAGCAAATTGAATACCGAGTGGAACACTACAGCCAAATTGAATGTACAAAGTGTGCCGCAGTAATACAGCTTTTTGTTGGTGTAAATGTACGGAATGAAGTTTGCAATCAACATTGTGCATATGCTGTGCATAACGCCGGTGCTGAAGCCTCTGATGAGAGCAAACAGCATATTTACCGAAGAAATGTGACGAATCAAAACGATAACATTTTCAAGCATTGCAAAGCCTACGCCGATGGCAAACGCAATGGTAATAATTGAAATTCTGTCACTTTTTTTGATTTCCTTTTTATCCTTGTCAATAAAGACTGTGGCGTAATATGCAACAGGAAGAATTTTTACAAGTTCTTCGGTGAGAGGCGTAACATTTGTTGTGAAATAAAGGGTTGTGCTTCCGGTAAGTCGCAACAGCAATCCGTTTACCTCGCTGACAAAAAGACAACAAAACATACCCATCAAAAGAGCCAAAACGACTTTGCGTGATTTGCGTTCAATCGGGAGTAACATCATTGCAACGGGAACGGCTATACAGACAAACAATATATAACTCATTGATTCCATTTTTTGACCCCCTTATAAAGGACCGGTAAAAAGATAATATACATAATTCCGATCAAAATTTCGGCAACGATTGTCAAATTCTCAAGATTGTAGCAATATAATCCGACTTCGGAAAGAATGAGAATTTCAAAAACAATGCACATCAGGTTGAATTTTCGAATAGAATCAATCTTGCCGCCTTTGACATCAAAAATAATCAGATGTTTTAGGTTGAAATAGCCCGCCGAACCTGCAAACAGGGAAAGCAAAACATAGATGAAACGAATGGAAAGAGACGCGTGGTCGGAAAAAGCCGCAATTAATGAAATAATAAGCTCTACGGTCGGCAAAATAACAGGAATAAGTCTGTATTTTGTAAATCGTTTTTTGTGCGGGTCAACCAAGTTGTCGATTTCGCCGACATTTACAAAATATATAAACATAAAAAATGTGCCGAACCCCAAGAAACCGATGTTAAATATCTTCTTCGGCTCGTCACCGTAGCACAGCAGAGCCACCGTGTAAAAGGCTCTTGTGAAAACCTGACTTGCAATGGCAAACACCAAGAGCTTGAAATAAAGCGGCGGCGTTTTGTCATATTTCAGCAAAATGATAAGGCCGTAGCTAAAACCGATACATGCACAAATCAGCGAATAAATGTTTAATGCCAGCATTGCTGTTCCCCCTATGAACATTAATTGGTATAGTATTGTGCTGCACAGATTTTTTGCCGTGCTTTTTGAAACAAAAAGCGTCATACAACTGAAAATCCGCACATTCTTGTACCCGTGACATATGGGCAAATATTAATAAATATTATAGCAAACTGTCGTTTAAATGTCAACAAAAGTGTGATTATACATATTCGGCAATTCGTTAAAAATCGCAAGCAGTCAAATTAAATGACTGCCTGCGATTTTGTGATTTAGATTATTCTCTTTTTCTTTTTATAATTATAGTAATTATACCGATTGAAATGAATACGAATCCTGCCCAAACGACTGTGCTGTAGTTGCCGGTCAGCGGTGACTTCGTGTCGGCACTTTTTGTGCTGTCGGCTAATTCTTCGTCCTCGGTATCGTCCGTATCATCTTCGTCGATATCATCCTCATCGTCTTCATCGGTTACATCTTCCGACTTTTGGTTGACGGTGAATTTTGCCGTCGCCGTGCCGTTGGTTGAAACAATGCTC
>CAVBQD010000169.1:0-4238 GCA_963597385.1 bacterium
GTTTGCCTCGTTGCCTATAACCGAAACCGCATTGCCGGAAAAATCGACCTGTGTAATTTTTACGGCGTTTGAACTCGGAACCGTCGAATAAACCTTAAAGCCCTGCGACTTCAAATTAGCAAGCGTTTGTTCCAAATCACCGCTGTCAACTATATTCATACGAAGTATTGACCCCATTGAAGCTCTGAGAGCCTTTGAGTTAAAGACATCACAGCAGTTGTAAGTAATTATACCGTCAATACCGAGAGCCTCAGCCGAGCGAACAATCGCACCGACATTGGCGGGGTCCTGCACATTGTCAAGAGCGATGATTTTACCTGAAGTGAACATTGCTTCGCTGTCTTTCATCTTGACCGTCAAAAAAACTCCCTGCGGTGATTTCGTCTCCGACAGTTTTTCGGACACTTGCTCGTTAATCAAAAAACTCTTGTTTGCCTTTTGGCTCAAAGCGTCAATTTCGTTACGGTACCTTGCGTATATATCTTCGGTGAACAGCAACACATCGAGTTCATAAACAGAATTAAGGACATCAAAACATAGCCTTGCTCCTTCAAGTGCGAAACGACGGTTTTCGTGCCTTGCTTTTGAAGAGGTAAAGAGCTTTTTTGTGTCCTTAACTAAAATATTGTTTTTACTCGTGATTTTTTCCATACACATCTCCGTTGCGTGCCAAAAAATTTGCAATACTGCATTTCGTTTAAATAAATCACCAATGATATTTATTATTTTTATATAATATACATTATAATCAAAAAAATTCAATACTTAATTTAAATATTTCCTGTTAATTTTTTTATTTGGTTGACTAATGCTAACTTTTACTTTATAATTGACAATAGAAAATTATGCAAAGGATTAGATTTTATGCCATATTATGACATTGCAGGATTAAGAGTAAAGATGAACAACTGCGGCGGCAGAAGCGAAAAACAGGCTGTGCCGTACCTTGCTGACAATCAGTCGGACGATTTAAAGCCGGATATTGACATCTTTGTTGATGATAAAAGAGTTCAGGAAGCTATGGCAGAACACCCGGAGCTTTCGCAAGGCGACTGGGAATATATGCTTACCGGCTCGGATTTTTACACCGATTTAATCAAATACGACGGCATTCTTTTGCACTCGTCCTGTATTGTTGTTGACGGAGTTGCCTACACATTTTCGGCAGACAGCGGCACAGGCAAATCCACGCATACTCAGCTTTGGCTCAAAAAATTCGGTGACAGAGCATACATACTCAATGACGACAAGCCGGCAATAAGGCTTATCGGCGACAAAGTGTACGCCTGCGGCACTCCTTGGAGCGGAAAGTACGACTATTCCACGCCTGCCGTTGTTCCGCTTGCCGGAATTTGCTTTCTTGAAAGAAGCGAAAACAATTGGATTAAGCCTGCCGACACTAACAAGGCGATATTCAATATTTTCAGTCAAACAGTCCGCCGTCTCGGTGAAAACGGAATGAACAAGCTTATGGAAAACCTCAATACGATTTTCAAAAAAGTTCCGATTTACGAACTTGGTTGCAACATTTCACAAGAAGCTGTTGACTGCTCATATAACGCTATGAAAAAGGAGCTGTCCGATTTTGAATAAAAAAATATGTGCATTGTTGCTTTCGGTGACAATGTGCTTTTGCTTTACGGCTTGTTCGGGTAACACGCAAGCAAAGCAAAGCACAACCGAAATCGCCGTTGCAACCGCCGAAACTCAAACTGCAACCGAAGCACAAGCCACGACCGAAATTCAAGAGGAATCAACAACTGCCGAAACAAAAACAAGCGAAACAACAACTGAAAAATCCGATTCCAAAAAAAGTGCAAAGAAAAAAAGTTTAACAACCGAGCAAACCGACAAAGCTGACGAAAAAGGTAAAAAAACCACAGCGAAAGCGAAAGCCACAACTACCGCTCCGTCTTCCAAAAAGGCTCAACAAGCCGAAAAGAAAAACAAAAACGGCACTGTTTCCTGCACCGTTACGGTTGAGTGTAAATCAATACTCAACCATATGGACGACCTTAAAGAAGGGCACGAGGAATTTGTACCGAGTGACGGATATATAATCAAGGATTATACCTACAACGGCAAGCAAGGCGACACTGCATATGACGCACTGAAAGCCGCTTGCAACGATAAAGACATAAAACTCACATCACAAAAAACAACTTACGGCATATATATTTCAGGCATAAACAATCTTGACGAATTTGATTGCGGCAAACAAAGCGGCTGGATGTACAAGGTAAACGGCAAATACCCAAACACCACCTGTGGCAATGTAACCGTTTCGGAAAAAGATTCGATAGTTTTTGAATATGTATGCACTTATCAATAAATCAACAACCGCAACACAGGAACGACCCGATGTTGCGGTTGTTTTTCAGTTAACTTTTTTCTTTAAATCCTGAAGAATTTTCTTTTCTATTCTCGACACATACGAGCGTGAAATGTTAAGCCTTTGTGCAACTTCCCGTTGCGTGAGCGGTTTTGCGTTGTTCAGTCCGTAACGGAGAATGATAATTTCTTTTTCCCGCTCATCTTCCATGTTTTCAATAATTTTCTTGACTTCAAGCCAACGGCGTTTTGTTTCGATTTCCTCCACAATATCCCTGTCGTCACTGATAACATCCTCGATAGTAAGCGGATTGCCGTCTTTGTCGGTATCGATTGCATCACCCATAAACACTTCGCCGCTCTGCTTTTTAAGAGAACGAAAATACATAAGAATTTCGTTTTCAACACAGCGTGAAGCGTAGGTTGAAAGACGGGTACCTTTTGAATAATCAAACGAGTCAACCGCCTTGATAAGCCCAATTGTGCCTATGGAAATCAAGTCGTCGTTGTCGTTTGTTTTGGAATAATACTTTTTGCAAATGTGGCTGACAAGGCGGAGATTGCGTTCAATCAACACTGCACGAGCATTAAGGTCGCCGTTTGCCATTTTTTCAAGTTGTTCACGCTCTTCCTTTGCACTGAGCGGTTTAGGAAATCCCGAGCCGTTTTGAATGTGGAGCAGTAAAAACAGCAGTCCCGAGCCGATTGCGGTAAGTATAGCAGAAAACATAAAACCCTCTCCTCAATTCATACTATGACAAAGAGAGATGATTAATACCATTGACAAGCCTATACTTTTAATGATACACTCAATTTATGGAAAGATATATTAAATTTGCAGGTCTTGATTCCGACCTTGAAAAACGACTGATTGAATACATAAGCAGTCACGAAAAAAAGATAAATTCACTTGCAGAAAAGTGCAAAAAGCACGGCTTTTCGTGCCTTGCAAGACGCAATGATATGATGAGACTCGCCGTTTGCATTGCATATATCAAATATACCGAAGAGGACTACAAGTGGCTTGGAATAAACGAAAGCATACTGAAAGATACTATGGCTGACATCGGAATTTGGTGCAGAAACAACGACAACAAGGGACTGAAAAATTACCCTTGGATTCAAAATCATCTCAAGGCAGAACTGTTCAAAATCGGCAGACTTCAGTATCAGCTTTACATTTGCGACAATGCAACATTTGATTATTCCCTTTTGCCGTTTGACAAAGGCGAACAGACTGTATTTATCCACATTCCGCAAGGCGAAAAACTGATTTTTGCCGACTGTGTGAACTCTGTAAAAGAAGCAAAGACCTTTTTTGCAAAGCATCTCCCTGTGTACAGATTTGAATATTTTATATGCGAAAGCTGGCTTTTGTATGAAGAGAATTGGCAGTTTATGAAGCCGTCAAGCAACATTTTGCAATTTCAGTCGCTGTTTGACATTGTAATGTCAAAACCGGACGACAGACAGGCGATTGAACGAATTTTCGGCAAGCGAAAGCTAATCAAAAAGCATTACAGCGAAAGCACATCGCTCCAAAAAAGTGCAAAAGAATTTATGCTCTCGGGCGGAAAAATGGGCGAAGGTTTCGGCTACATTCCGCTAAATACAGTATAATAAAAAACGGAAAGCGACTATGTAACGCTTTCCGTTTTCGCTTTTTCGGTAGGTAATTGAGCAATGACAAGTGCAACAAAAATCGTTGCACAGCCGAGAAGCTCTTTGACTGTTAATCTGTCACCCATAATGAGCCAACCGGCAAGAACTGCAAACACGGATTCCGTGCTCATAAAAAGCGACGACAGGGTCGGGTCAACATTTTTTTGAGCAACATTTTGCACAGTAAAAGCAAACGAACCGCCGATAACGCCTGCATAAAGCAGTGACAGCCAAAGCGTACTTTG
>CAVBQD010000170.1:0-4233 GCA_963597385.1 bacterium
GTGCGGAAATGAGGCTCGCCACCGATTCAGCCTGTGTCAAATCCATTTTGCCGTTGAAAAACGCCCGTTTTGTAAATTCGCCCGGCTCGGCAGGCTTTGCTCCTGCGTCAAGCACGGCTTCCAAGGTTTTTTGAACTATAAGAAGTCCGCCGTGAACACTAAGTTCCACGACATCTTCGCCCGTGTACGATTTCGGCGACTTAAACACAAGTGCAACGGCATTATCGCTCGGCTGACCGCCGATAATAACATTGCCGAACTTTGCTCTGTAACCGCCAAGGTCGGAAAGAGCACTGCCGTCCATCGGCTTAAATACCTTATCGGCGATTTTGGTTGCGTCTTCACCGCTTATTCTGATTACACCGATTCCGCCTGCCGCATTACCGGTTGCTATTGCCGCAATTGTTGACATACTCTTCTCCTTTACAATACAAATTTATGCAAAAAAGGTGCAAAATACCAAAACCCATAAAATATGGTTAGTATACTGCACCTTTCACCTGCTTATTTATTCACTTCAATCTTGCCGAACTTTGGCAAATCTGCTCTGTCGGCCTTTGGTGTGTGATTAGCCGGAGCTTTTGTAACTGCCTGGCTTCTGCCGCCGCGACGGTAATTGCCGCCACCGTTTCTGCTCACACCGCCTGTCGGCTCGATAACAACTCTTCTGTCCTGATTGTATCCGATTGAGCGGGATTCAACGCCCTCAATTTCCTGCACTGCCGTGTGGATAATTCTTCTCTCATATGGATTCATAGGCTCAAAAGTGTATCTTCTGCCGGTGCGAAGAACTCTTTGTGCATTTTTCTTTGCAAGATTTGAGAGCGTGATTGCTCTCTTTTCTCTGTAATTGGCTACATTAATAACCACTCTTACATATTCCATAGTGTTCTTCTTAATAACAAGTGAAAGAAGATACTGAATGCTGTCAAGAGTTTCACCTCTGTGGCCGATAATAATACCGTAGTCATCACAGTCAAGGTCGATAGTTACAACGCCCTCGGCATATGACGCTTCGATTTTAGGGTCTTTAATTTTTAACCCGTCAAGGATTGTCAAAAAGTAACTCTTTGCATATTCAAGGTCAACACTCTTTGGATAATCCCTTTTTGGTTGCTCGCTCTTTGCCTCTTGCACCGGAGCAGGCTTTGCCGGAGCTTCCTGCTTTTTCGGAGCCTGTGGCTTCTTCGGAGCGGCTTGCTTTTTTTGTGCCGGCTTTTGCTGAGCAGGCTTCTTTTCGGACTTCTTAGCCTTTTGCGGCTTCTGGTCGTCGTCATAAGACGCCTTAACCTTGTAGTCCTTTTTACCGATGCCTAAAAAGCCCTTGCTACCCGTTTGCAAAATTTCAATCTTGACTTGTGCATAATCGGGAGCGTTAAGCATGGCTTTAGCAGCGGAAATAGCCTCTTCCTCTGTTTTGCCGGAACCGAGTCTTTCAATAATCATATATCGTAAATCTCCGATTTATTTTGAGTTTTTAATGCTTTCTTCCCTTGAACGGCGTTCGATAGTGGACTCAATCATTTGACGGGCCACATTGCGTTTCGGCGGGAAGAACTTTGCCATAAACAACTGCTGTGCGGTAGCCACAAGGTTGGAAATAATCCAATAAAAACCTACTGCGGCAGACACCTTAAACGAAATGTAGAAAGAGAAAAACGGCATCATAAGCATCATAATCATCATTTGCTGACCTTGAGCGGCAGCTGCCGGATTTTGCTTTTTCTGAATTCTTTGTGACAACAGTGTTGAACCAAAAGAAGTCAACAAACAGAGAATCGGAATGATAATTACAGGATTGTTCCATTCCTTAATGCTCGGAATTTGAGTCATATCAAGGTTGCCGATAAACATATGCGACTTGTAGTTTGAAATAGCTTCAAGCTTCTCCTGTGTGAAAAGCTCAGGGAATTTCTTTGCAAGCACATCTTTGTAAATCTCAAAGTTTTGAAGAATTTCAATCTGGAAATAATTGCCCTTGATTTCGTGAACTTTGTTGAGTGCTTTGTAAATCGCATCGGTGTTTGAAGCAATGTCAACCCCGATGATGTACTGAATAGGATAGTAAATAATACCGATAATACCCATCAGGAATACCATCTGGAAAACCATCGGTCCGCAACCCATATTCATAGGATTGTGACCCTCACGGTTGTAAAGCTCCTGCATTTCTTCCTGCATCTTCTGACGGTCCCTCGGGTCGTTTGAATTTGCATACTTCTTTTGAATTTTTTGAATTTTCGGCTGAAGACGGGATGTCTTTGCCATTGTTTTTTGCTGTTTGAGGTTTAATGGGAACAATATCAAACGGGTGATAATGGTAAACACAATAAGTGCAAGAAAGTACTGGTCGTTGAACAGCATCAACAAACCTTCCATACACTTACCAAACAACCAATAAAGCGGCTTAAACACGCCCATACCGTTTGATACAGCCATAGTAATAGTTGTTATCACCGATAATTGTCCTCTTGTTTTGTCTTTTTCAGCGGAACAGGGTCATATCCACCCTTAAAAAACGGATTGCAACGCAATATTCTGCGTGCGGCAAGCAAACTGCCTTTAAATATTCCGTGGATTTGTATCGCTTCAATAGCATATTGAGAACATGTAGGAGTGTATCTGCACGACCCGTGCGAAAACCTCGGCGACAGGGTGAGCTGATAAGTCCTTATCAAAAATATCATCGCTTTTTTTATGAATGCGTTAATCTTCTTCATTTACGGCACCCATTGCTTTCATATGAGCAAGCATCGCCTTTTCAACAACAGCCTCTTTGCACTTGGTTGTTCTTGTTCTTGCAACAAAAACAAAATCCCAGTTGCCGTTGATGTGCGGCTCGATATTCCTAAAAGCAACTCTGATAACCCGACGGGCACGGTTTCTCTCAACCGCACCACCGATTTTCTTGCTTGTGGTAATTCCGTAACGGACGCCGTTTTTGCGGCTTTTCATACCGTAAGTTACAAGAGCAGAGCTTGCCTCGTTTTTGCCTCTGTAATACAATCTGCGAAAATCCTTATTTTCCTTTAAGGTTTGACCTTTCACAAAACCGTTCCTTTACTTGCTAATTAGTAAGAAAGTGACTTTCTGCCCTTTGCACGACGGCGAGCAAGTACCTTTCTACCGTTCTTTGTTGACATTCTCTTTCTGAAGCCGTGTACCTTCTGTGCATGTCTTTTCTTTGGTTGAAATGTTCTCTTCATTCTTTTTTCACTACCTTTCGCAAAGACTAAACTTGTCTTAATCTTTTATAATCTCTGTGCGGCATAGCACAGGCAAATTGCTTTTTTAACATATGGCAAAACTACCACACATACTATTAGCCTTGATATTATATTATAAAATATGTCAATTTGTCAACAAAAACTTGTATTTATTATTAAATTATTATATAATAGCACTATATATTGGGGGTGAACAGAATGTCAACAACTAAAAATACCGTTTTTGGCATTAAAAAGCTTTCAAATATCCTGTTCACTTTTACAATTTTTTTCACATCGTGTTGCTTTATTGAACACACCAAGCTGTATTTTTTCTTTACGCAGTTTGATTACCGAGTCTTAAAATTCATACTCGCCGTCGTTTTGCCGGCTGTGATAACGGCAGTTCACTATATTATCAACAAAGATTTGCTGTTCATCGCCGACCGCACGGCAAGCATTATGCTTCTTTACACTTTTTTGTACGCACTCGACAGCTTAACGCTAAAAGTCACCTGGTATGTTGAAAAATCGTTTTCGCTTTACCATCTTGCTTACGGGTATGAAACTTTCTTTTCGGTTTTGGCTGTAATGACGCTGATTTCCGTCATTCGGCAAAGAAACGACAAGATGAACAACCGCTACGCCGAAGCGATAAAAAGCTTTTTTGTCGGTGTGATTCCGGTGCTCATCATCGGTTTTGTTATGTGCTATCTCGTCATCAGAATTTACGGCGGAGACTATAACGAGCCGAACTTTGTTCCGTTTAACGGGGAACTCAGTGCCTTTGTTAAAGAAAAAAATCCGAGTCTGCTTGTGCGTGACGCCGGCAATGTGTTCTATTTTACCGCCTTTGCAATGACGGTATGCGAACTTGCAAAACGGCACAACACCTTTTGGGCGTTCCTGCTGTCCGTCATTTTAAGCGTTTCGATGGAATTTTATCAATATATTTTCAGTTGCGGCGACCCCGATATCGACGATGTTATACTCAACACGGCAGGGGCACTCCTCGGCTGTATAGTTT
>CAVBQD010000171.1:0-4119 GCA_963597385.1 bacterium
TGACGGAATAGGTGTGAATTCCGCATTGTAGTATGATTTCAAATCCTGATATGTATTCCAAATTGAATAAAGCATAAGAGCAATTGTTACGCAAACCATTACTACGCTTGCAATTTTGAAGAATTTGGCAAGACCTTTTGCTTTGTTAGCTTGATTTAGATTAAGCGTTTTTTCTTTGAACAGTCTATCTTGTTCTAACGCCTCCGCAGAACCTTCTTGCCAATGCGAATAATTATTCGCTACTCCCTTTTCCATAATCTCAAACTCTTGGTCGTTCAGCTTTATAGCTATTTCAGCATAATTAGAAGACTTTTGCAAATATATCGGACTTACTTTCCAACATATTGTTGCAAGACCGCCGGCAATGAACGAAGCCAACCACAAAACGCCTGTAGTTTTTGAAAAACTGTCCATCCAGCTTTCTGTTGCATTTTTGCCCGTTGAATTTTGAAGTTTGTACGCATCGCCGGTAAGAGCTACATCACCGCTGAATATTGAGCGGTCAACTCCGTCATAAACAGAAACCGGATCTGTTTCTTCGATAGATTCAATGTTATACGATTTCATCAACGCTTCAATTGTTGCGTCATCGCTGATACCGAATGAAACAAGTTGTTTCATCGAAATGTACTCAAGGCAAGCTCTTTGACCGTCGCTGAGAACGGAAACAAGCGGATAAAGCATATATCTGTCGGCGTTTTCAACATCAAAAGCGTCATCGAAAATCAAATCGTAAAGCGTAGCTCCGTCATTTTCGAGTGTCTGAATAAGCTCGTACTGAGTACCTGCGGCAATCCAATCGGTTTTGTCAAAATCAGCATTTGCCTTTTCGTACTTTTCTATGTCCTTAACCGGACTTGTAAGTGTTATACCCGAATCCACATATGTTTCAAGATATGTTTTATAGCTCTCAAGCATACCCGCAATTATTTCTGCGTCCTGGTCATACTCGGTTGCAAGTTTCTTTGCGGCGGCATTTACGGTAAGGTTTTCCTTAGCCATAAGCCTGTCAATCATCTCATCATATGTTTTTGCTTTTTGATATCTGCCTACCCACGGAGTATCGTCCTCGTCGGTAGCCATTGCAAGGACCTGTTCCATTGCAAGGACAGCGTCGCTGTTACCCTGCATAATGATGGTTGTCATATCGGCAACCTTTGCCTTTTCGTCATCGCTCAAAGCTTCGTACTCCTCGTCGGTGTACTCTTCTCTAACCTTCTTGAGAAGAAGGTCGCCGAGATTTTGCTTTGTATCGTCGTCATAAAGCAAATTGAGGATACCGTGAGCGGCAACCGCACGTTTTTGTTTTGCGGCATAGTTTATTCTGTATTCCTCAATCGCTACCTTAAAGTTGCTGAAAAACTGCTTAATGTTCGTCTTTTGCTCTTCAAGAAGTAATTGGTAATCCTGAATGCTGTAGCCACCCTTCATATTCATCACTTTCATATCTGTGATGGCTTCGTCAGCATTGTTGGTGGTCTTGAAACCGACATAAACGGCTCTTTTTGTTGAAATCGAATTATCCGCACCGTCGTTGAGGTTGTTATCGATTACCTCATAATCGTTGTCGGTGAGCCACTTTTTGGCTTCGTCTTCCGTGTTGCCGTAGCTGATAATCATTTCTTTAACATACTTTTTGCCGTTGAATGTTGCGGCGAAAGCACTCGTGCATGTGGTTACGCAAAGAGTAATCGCAAGCACTACGCTGATTAACGCACTTAAAACTTTCTTCATCCTTTTTCCTCCGTCAGCTTTTATAGGTCATCGACGCTATCAAGCCTTTTTCTTTTTATTTTTTGCTTTTTGTAAAAACATATCAATCACTATTCCTATAACGGCACCGACGCCGATAGCGATTGCCATATTACCGTTTGAGAAAATCGAGCCGGCAGCCGATGATGTGCCTCGTGCAAAGTACATATATGTGCCGTTTGCCGAGTCGCTCACGCCCGTATAATCTTTAGCCGTGAGGTTAATTGCCGTTTCGTCGTTAAACATACTCACATTTTCATAATCAAGAGGTGCGTTTGTTGAACCTTTTACAATCTTGACACTGCTTGTAATAGGCGTGCCGATTGACTTATCCTTGCTGTAGTAAAGAACGAGCCAGCCGTTTTTGCCTTTGTAGTTATAAATATCGCCCGCTTTTGACTCCAGATTTTGAACGGCGGTGTACGAAACATAATCGTCGCCGTAATCCGTACTCACCGTGTCGACTATTCTTGTCGGAATGTCGGTATAGGTTCTGGACTCGTCGGTATAAAGATTGATAAACACCTTGACAATTGTTGCAATCGAAAGTGCAATCATCACAACGAAGCAAATGCACTTTATTGCTCTGAACACCATAATTCCGGTAAATTCAGCTCCCGTGCCTTTGCCGTATACGGCATATTTGAAACCGCGTGGCATATACGATTCCATTAAATAATCATATTTATCATTTGCGATTTTAAGAGCTTCTTCCATCGTCTTACCGGCATTTGTAGCATCATTAATCAATTCCAATGCCCTCTCGCTTGCCCCGGCGGATATAGGGATATAATCAAAGAAATAATAGTTAACGAAGTGCAAACCGCCCCATATCATAGCCGAAACCACCGTCGGCAAAACATAAAGTGCCAAAAGGTCGTACCATTTATACTGGCTGTCGTTTGAAAAAGCTCTGTCAAACAAGCCGTCCCACCAACTCTTTAAGCTTGATGTGCTTTTCTGCGTTGTTGCACTTGTAAGAGCAACGCCGCCCTCGAACAGCTGTCTGTCAACGCCTTCGTAAATCGAAACCTGTTCGATTCCGTCAAGCGACTGTGTGATTTTGTCAAGGTCGCTTACATTCACCTCGTCACCGTCAACGGTCACACGGCTGACAACCTGATGAAGTCCCACATTTGTTATCTGAGCACACAGGTTGTTACCCATATAGTAAGCAAGGGTGTACAATTCAAAATTATCAACTTCGCTCTCATCACGCATAAAGAAGTCGAGCATTGTGCCGTCGCCGTATTTTACTGTTTCAAGATATTCAATAAGAGCAACATCCTGAACTTCTTCCAAAATCGAATTCGATTCCAAGCCGTCAACAGTTGAATCAAGAATTTCTTCATCGGTTGCGTCGTCGGCAAGAGTTTCAGTCGCCGTTTTGTTAACCTCTTCGAGGTTCTCTTCCACAACGGTTTTGTTGACTTCCGTCTTACCGTTGTTGTCGGTGAAATACTTTTTCTCCGCCGCCGTGAGTGCCTTATAAAAATCGTTCCAAGATGAGCGAATTGCATCGGCTGAAGTTCCGTAATCCGAAATCAAGGCTTTCATCGCTTTGTTCGGAGTGGAATAACTGCTCATATATGTATCAAGGAGATAATCTTCGTCGCCCTTTGCCATTCTCTCAATCCACTTTTGGTCGCCCGCACCCTCGCCGGCAAGGAACAAAAGCTGTTGTATGTTGATGATAAATGAGGAGTTAGCCTGCATAAACACCGAGATTAACTCCGTCGTGTCTTTAAGGTCGCATTTGAGGAGATAGTCGCCCATACTCATCTTTGAGTCGTCCTCATAAAATCTGTTGAGAACATCGTACACGCTGAGTGCGTATGCGTTTTTCGCCTTGTAATTTGTTCTGTAAGCGGTAATCATCGGAACCAAGCCGTCAACCGTTGCCGATACATCCTCTTTCATCTGTTGCATAAGAACTTCGTAATCGGTAAAGCTGTAGTTACCGTCCATATTCATTGCCGAAATGTCGGTAATCGCCTCGTCCTTGTCGGTTGTGGACTTGTAGCCCATATACATTCCCGACGCCGAAAGACTTTCGTTTGACATCAACTCGTAGCCCGCTTCGGCAAGTTTTTCTTTTGCCTCGTCAGCTGAAGATGCCGAGCAAAGAACTACATCCGAAATGTATTTCTGCTTGCTTGTTGCGGCAAAAGCACTCGTGCAAGTGGTTACGCAAAGGGTAACCGCAAGCACTACGCTGATTAACGCACTTAACGCTTTTTTCATTCTTTTTCCTCCATTGCTTTACGGTGATATGCCGTTAAGCGGTTTGTTTCTTCCCTTTTTTCTTTTCCGTAACCGTGCCGAGATAAAACGCCACAGCGGCTACAACGATTGCAACACCGCCGC
>CAVBQD010000172.1:0-4047 GCA_963597385.1 bacterium
AAGTGTGATGTTTACTATAATAGATTATGTATAGTGCCTCAGTCTTTTTTATTTGTCCCTGAAAAGGCTGCCCACTCGGTGCAATACATTTATTAAAATTTTAAAAAAACTTAATTATAGATACATTACAAACAAAATAACGATATATTGGAGAGAGATTACAACTTTATGGATACATACCAGGAACTATGGCAAAATGTTCTCCTTTATTGCAAAGAACAAACAAACGAAACAGCTTACAATCTGTGGTTTGCTCCGATAGAAATGATAAAATTCAACGGAAGCGAGGCAACGCTTAAATTCGGCAATGAATTTAAGAAAAATACGGTTGTCGGCAGATACGGCAGTTTGATTGAAGAGGCATTTTTGGTTGTTTGCGGTTTTGAGGTTAAAATCATTTTTTACTGTCCGGAAGATGAAATGAGCCAAAAGCAAAAAACGGAGATGAGCTTTGCCGATTTTAAAAACGAAACATTTACATTTGACAACTTTATTGTAGGCCCGAGCAACAGATTTGCTTACGCTGCGGCAAAGGCAATTGCGGCAGACCCGGCAGGTCAAATCAGCAACGGTGCAAAATATTACAATTACAACCCACTTTTTATTTACGGTTCAAGCGGTCTCGGCAAAACTCATTTGCTCAACGCAATTAATTACGAAGTCAGCCGCAATTATCCGGAAATGAAAATTACTTATGTTAAGGCGGAAAACTTTGCCAACGAATTTATTGAAAGTCTCGGCAAAAAAACCGTTGACGAATTTCATAATAAATACAGAAACAATATTGATTTGTTTTTGGTTGACGATGTTCAGTTTATTGCCGGTAAAACACAGACGGAAGAAGAATTTTTTCACACATTTAACAGCCTTGTAGATAACGGCAAACAGATTGTTCTTACTTCCGACCGTCCGCCTAAAGAAATTAAATCGCTTACGGAACGACTTTGTTCCAGATTTGAAAGCGGACTTTTGGCAGATATTCAGTCGCCGGAATTTGAAACAAGATGTGCGATTATCAAAAGAAAAGCTCAACTTCTTGATTTTGAAATTGAGGATGACAGCGTTGTTGAATATATTGCCGAAAACATCAAAACAAATATTCGTCAGCTTGAAGGAATTACAAAAAGATTGCAGGCAATTTGCAAATTCAGCGAACAGACGCCTACAATTTCGCTTGCACAGGGTGCGATTAAAGCCGTTCAAAACGATGTTCGCCCGATTGGCGATATACTCAAAACCATTGTTGACGAAGTAAGCAGAACAACCGGCGTTTCGGTTGAAGACATTTACAGCAAAAAGCAAACGAGTGATGTCAGCACGGCAAGAAAAATGTGCTTTTACATTATCCGAGAAGTAACCGATATGAGCTTTAAGGCTATCGGCGAAAAATTCGGCAAGGACCATTCTACGGTTATGTACAATGTAGAAAAGTTTGAAAAGAAAATGAAGTCGGATTCGGCACTTGAATATCAAGTCAGCGATATTATCAATAATGTAAAAGAGTAATTAAACAATTGATATAAATTTATTTAAATCTATCAGCCAACACATTGTGTTGCCACCGTCTCACCTACCGGTTTGGTCGGTGCTTCTGAATTAAAATGCAGAGGTCTTCACAGGAGACCCGCACCCTTTACACAAAAGAGGCTCAAATCGGTTTGATTATTTTATGGTACAATTTAAATAAATTATTGCAATTATTTTTCCACAAAATTTTCCTTTTCCACACAGTAGTTTTTAACACGATAAGTGGAAAATAAAAATTTTACACAGTTTAAACAAAATTTTCACAAATACGATGTTAAATATTTTTGTGGCTGAAACTGCCAAATAAAACGGTTTGAGCAGTTTTACACAATTTTCACCGCCTCTATTACTATTACTATAAGTATGATATATTGTGATAGAAAAAAATTTGCCGAAAGGCAAATTGAAGCAAAATAACACCTGATATTTCAACATCGCAATTTCAACAAATAAATTAGCCGTTTAAAGCTATATCATATAAGAGGAGCATCGGTATGAAATTTATATGCAATACTAAAGAATTATCTGCCGCCTGTAACAATGTTATCAGAGCGGTAAGTACCAAGGTTACAATTCCGACAATTGAGGGTATTCTCATTGAATGCGGAAGCGACACTTTAAGTCTTACGGGATACGATTTTGAATTCGGTATCAATACGATTATGAGTGTTGATGTTGTTGAACCGGGTGCTATTGTAATTAATGCAAAAGTGCTTTGCGACATTATCAGAAAGCTGAATAATGAAGAAGTTTCTATTGAAACGAATGGCAATTCGGTTTCTATTGTCAGTGGTGCGGCACAGTATAATATTACGGGTATTGACGCTGAAGATTATCCGGAGCTTCCGTCTGTTAATAACGGTCAAAAAATCGAACTTGACCAAAGTCTTATGAATTCAATGGTTAATCAAACGGTTTTCGCTGTTGCGGATAACGAATCGTCAAAACCTGTTTATACAGGACTTAAATTTGTTATAGAGGACGGTACAATAACTATGATAGGCGTTGACGGCTACCGCCTTGCTATCAGAAAAGAACAAATCAGTTATGACGGCGAACCTCTTGAATTTGTTGTTCCTAAAAAAACAATTAAAGAAATTACAAAGTTATTCAATACCGAAGAAGAAAAGACAATAAATATGCTTATCAGCAAACGCCATATAGTGTTTGAAATTGATAATTACAGTATTATCAGTCGACTTCTTGACGGTGAATTTATTGATTACACGGCGGCTATTCCGAGCGTATCAAAAACAACAGTGCTTATTAATACAAGTGACGCAATAGATTGTATTGAAAGAACGCTTCCGGTAATTGAAAACAATCAAAAGAACCCTATAAGATGTTTGTTTGACGGCGACCAAATGAGAGTGTCAACAGTTTCAAGTCTCGGCAGAGTTGTTGACTACGCTCATGCAAATACTTGCGGTGATAGGGTGGAAATAGGTTTTAACTCAAAATTTATGCTTGACGCACTTCACGCAAGTGATACGGACGAAGTTAAAATTGAACTCGGCGGTCCGGTAAGTCCTGCAGTAATTAAGCCGACAAATGCAGATAATTTTATATTCCTTGTGCTTCCTATGAGGTTAAAAAATGAAAATTAAGGTAAAAACTGGCGAACATCAAAAAGAAACGGTAAAAATTAATACCGAATTTATACAGTTGCAATCCTTTTTGAAATTTAAAGGTATTGCTGAAACGGGCGGTCAGGCAAAAGAATTTATTCAAGACGGAATAATCAGAGTAAACGGCGAAGTTTGTACCGCAAGAGGTAAAAAAATAAGAAACGGCGATGTGGTTACAGCCTTTGCCGTTGACTATACGATAGTAAATGAAGATTAATTCAATTACACTTGAAAATTACAGAAATATAAAAGAACTGTCGGTTGATTTTGACGATGTAAATATCATATGGGGTCAAAATGCTCAGGGCAAAACGAATCTGTTGGAGGCTATTTATCTGTTCAGCGGAGCAAAAAGTTTCAGAGGAGCAAAAGATAAAGAACTCGTAAAATTTAACTGCGATTATGCAAAATTAAACCTTGATTTTTTTGCAAATAACAGAGAGCAAACAGCCGAAATCATCATAAAAGACAGAAAAGCGGTGCAACTCAACGGCATAAAAAAGAAAAGTGCATCTGAACTCGGCGATGAAATAAAAACGATTATTTTCAGTCCCGACCATCTCAATATGATAAAAGAGGGACCGAGTGAACGCAGAAAATTTGTTGACGGAGCGTTGTGCCAAATTAAAAGCAATTACAGAACTTTGCTGAAAAATTATAACAGAACGCTTGTTCAGCGAAATACTTTGCTTAAAAAAGCAGAAAAAGCCGAAGAAGTTGAGTCCGTACTTGAAGTTTGGAATGTTAATCTTGCAAATTTGGGTGCAAAAATTATTTTTCAAAGAATAATGTACCTAAAGGCACTTAAACCGTATCTTGAAAGTATATTTGAGGGCATAAGCGGCGGCAGGGAAAACATTGAACTTGCTTATATCGGGGCGGATACTTACTC
>CAVBQD010000173.1:0-4011 GCA_963597385.1 bacterium
AAATACATTAAACAAGAGGTTAAAAGATTTAAATGTAAAACCCCACCGCCTCACTTTGTTCGGCACCTCCCCTTTACATAAAGTGGAGGCAAACCTCTTAAGGCTCCTCTTGTTTTTATCAAGGGGAGCTGTCTGCATTTTATATGCAGACTGAGGGGTTAAAATACATTAAACAAGAGGTTAAAAGGTAAAACCCTACCGTCAACACTTCGTGTTGCCACCTCCCCTTTACATAAAGTGGAGGCAAATTATAGGTGCTATACGGTCTTGTACCAAAACAAAAAAATAATCGAATTAAGTCTATCTGTTAAAAGTTTGTTAAAATTGCACAACAAACCGTTCATTTTTTGTACACACTTTGTTAGAATATATCGGCTATATAGGTTGATTTTTGTGTTAAAATTATGTTATAATTGAGCAAATAAAAGAAAGTGTAATATTTTGCTTAATATCCGGGGAGGGATAGTTATGACTAAATTTTTCAAAAAATCAGTCGCGTGCATGATAGCGGTGCTGATGATTGTTTCATCGCTTCCGTTATCCGCTCTTACAGCAAACGCGGCAACAACCACAACTACTACAAAGGCTTCTACTTATGGTGTTATTAAGGGGAGTTCTCAAACTAGATTTACTGACCCAGTTCTTAAAATTTGTAATGACCAACAGGACGGTAACTATACTATTGGCTTCGTTAATTTCAGTGTTACTGGCGTTTCTTGTACAGATAGCGATACAGTTACTGCCTCATATTCTTTCTCTTCTGCTATGGCAAGTGGTTGTACAGATAATAAAGGTATCAGCGTATATTATCCAACGGCAAATTATTCTGATTTTGCTCAGTCAACAGGTGAGTATCAGTTAAGTAATATCAACTCAACAAGTTCTACTGCAATTTTTAAGGGTGATAGCTCCGGACATCTTGCTAATACAATAACCCGTTATTCAATGCAGAAACTTGGTGATTTTACAATCGGTTCAACAAATACTGTAGATATTGGAGCCGCTATAAAATCTGCAAAAACAAAGGGCAGTAGCATTGCTACAATTTGCTTTGTACTTACAAGTGCAGGCGGTAAATCTGATACAAACGGTTGGTCTGATACAGAAGTAACTGTAAATAAAAATGATGTTACTGTTACTGTTTCAAACAACAAAGCTGTAAATGATTTTGTAGTTAAAGAAGCAACTGCATATGGTACTTTTGTAAATGACAGCGATTATAATACCGAAGCAAATTATAAGCAAATTTATAAAAATGTTTTGTATTCACCTACATCAATGTCCGAATGTTATACTTCAAGTGCGGTTTCGGCTGAAGGTAAAGATAAAATTTATGTGACCGGACGACTTTTTTATGGCAATACCGTTCTTTTATATAACGGAAGTACAACTCCGTCTATGGGCGTTGGTTTCGCTGTAGTCGGATATTCGAAGCCATGGAACTATAATTATAATAATGTTAGAACATATAGGTGTAATCTTACAGGTACTACGCAGGGCATTACTTTAAGAGATGCAAAATGGCATGGTAAAGACAGCAGAATGAATTACACATACAATATGTTTGGTCAAAGTGAAGTAATCGGTACTTCGTCTGAAACAGAATGTGTACAGGGTGAAAAAGGTTATTACGGTAATGTTCTTCAATATACCGGTGGCGACTTTACAGCCGATTATAAAACTATTAACCTTGGATTTGAGTATGTTGTCGGAACTGACGAAGGTTCAAAGCAAACACATAGTACAGGTACAATTACAAACGCAACTATATATGTTTTAAACTATAAAAAACTAGTAGATAAAGCTAAAACGGTTAATACTGAAATAGCTGCGATGGATTCTTCTATATATGAAACAACTTCGTTAAATGCTTATTATACGGCAGTAAACAATATGTTTGCGTTTAATCCGACTTCGTATGATTATTCTTCGGATCAAGCTGCTACAGTTAAAAAAGCCGCTCAAGATATGAACAGTCTTATGACAGCTGTTGATACTGCAAAAGCTAATCTTAAAATCAATTATACATTTACAAAGATTGATAACACAAGTACTGTGATCGCTGCAAAAAATGATAGCGAAGCATTGAGTTCAGCTCCTACAAATACTGCACAAAATGTTGTTGCAAATAATGATAATACACATACTGTAACAACTTATTCTTGGCCTACAACTGCCACAAATTATGTATTTAAAGAAACTGCTGTAACAACAACCGTTGATTGCTCGGGTGGTACTGCAACATGTACTAAAAAGGCTGTATGTTCAACTTGTAACGCTGAGTACGGCGACCTTTTGGAACACCAATACACATACACACCTGTTGACACAACAAACCACACCAAGAAGTGTACGGTAGGTGGCGAGGAAGTGCAAGAGGCACACACCAAAGGCACGGACGGCAAGTGTACGCTTTGCGGTCAGTCGTTACTTGATTACACCGCTTTTGACGCGGCTAATACAGAAGCAGGTAACATTAAAACAACACATATTGTTTCAGGATATAGCCTTTATACGGCAGAATCATACGCTGAATATGACAAGATTGTTGTAGATGCAAGAGCAAAGAGAGACACAGTAACAACACAGGAAGAAATTAATGAATTGACTTCTATTCTTCTTTCTGCAAAAACAATTCTCCGTAAAAACAGCTGTACCGTTAAGGTTTATGTAATTCCGGAAAACGGCACGGAGGCAACCGAAGCTGCAAAGACATACACATCAACCTACGGCTCACAGTTGGAGCTTGACCTTGCAGATATCGATTCAACAGCCGGCGGCGTTATGGCTTGGGTTGTAAAGACTGACGACGGCGTAACTAAAACTAAGATTTTGACTGCCGACACAAAGATTACATTGTATGTAACCAAGGACGCAACCGTTGATGTTTACACGGTAGCAAATCCTAACACAGAATCAGCCAAGTATTCAAAGGTTACATTCCTCGGCAAGAACGGCAGTGTAGTAGCTGTTAAGTATGTTAAAGAGAATGAAACCCTTGATACAAGTGGTGTTACCATTCCGTCTGTTCCTTTCTACACATCAACAAGTTGGGATAAGGCAAGTGTAACAGGCACAGGCAGTGACATTTATGTAAGAGCTCAGTACACATACAGTGCCGAAGCTACAAAATGTAATGTTAATCTTGTAAAAGACGGTGAAGTTACTTGGACAAAGGACTACAGCTACGACAGCTATGTATATCTTGACGAGGCAGACAAGACAAAGCAATACGCACTTGCTTCGGATAAGGCAGGTACAAAGATACTTACCTATCTTGACGGAATTGAATTCTACGCACCTAAGACAGCTGAAATCTATGTTGTTGAAGTTGAGAGCAAATCGGCAAAGATTGCTATTACCGGTAACTTCAAGGAAGAACTCACAGAAGGTGAAGTTGCAAAGGTAGCGGCTTCGTTCAACTGCAAATTCTATCTTCCTGAGGATTGCACACCGATTGAATGGGGTGCAGAAATCTCGAGCGGAACAGCTAAGAAAGTTGTTAAGGGCGAAAAGATTTCGCAAGGTAACGAATACACAATCAGAATGAAAGTTAAGAAGACTTTGGTTACCGGCGGTACTGTAACATCATTCACCGGCAAGGCTTACTTGATTTACAAGGATTCTAACGGCACAACCCACACAATTTATTCCGACGAAGTTACACAATCACTTGTTTAAGGAGTTGATTATATGAAAAAATTTGAATCACCAAAAATTGAGGTCATCAAATTTCGCGATACAAATATGATTACAACTTCTTATGTCGGCCCTGGCACCGACAGTGAATGGGACGAATTCTAAAAAAACGGCTCCTCTTGATTGAGGAAATAAAAGGCTCCCCTTTTAATGTTATAAAGGGGAGCCTGTTATTTGCCTCCCCTTTATGTAAAGGGGAGGTGGATTTTGCGTAGCAAAAGACGGAAGGGTTTAACCTTTCAATGTTTTAACCCCTCAGTCGTCATAAATGACGACAGCTCCCCTTGATTACAATCAAGGGGAGCCTTAAAT
>CAVBQD010000174.1:0-3997 GCA_963597385.1 bacterium
AACGGCTCAAATCGTGTGCTCGTATTTTTCGATACGGGCACTGATTTTTTCGTTTCAGGGGTCAAACTATATGACCTGTCCGTAATACGCTTTCTGATATCCTTGTAGTCGCTCTCTACAATGCTTGTTGAAGAATTGATAAGCTCATTTGCAATGACCTTTGCCTGCGAGTTGATATATGCCATATCGGTGCTGTCACCGTTTGCCATATAGTCGTACAAATCTGCAAGCATATTCGTGAGCTTACCTGTAGGCATACTGCTTATGTATTCTTCTTTAAGATTGCGTGCAACCTTATTAACAGAATTTGAATTACGCATTTTCTGTGCGTGGTAGCCGTCAAGTTCTTTGTCGATATTCTTCTGTGCCTTGCCGACTTCTTCAACAACTTTACTTGACACATCAATACCCTTGATGTTTTGCAAAACATTCAATGCTTGTTCAAACGCTTCGTTTACATCATCAAAGTTTTCATCGTAGTTCAGTCGAGTGTTTCGAGAATATTTTGAAAATCTTCCTCTGTCACTTGAAACTCTTCCTGTGTCTTCTCGAGGACTTCCTCTTCCGACGGATTTGTCGAAAGTATTTGTTCCATTTTTAACACTGCCTCGTCCGATGACATTAAATTTAGAAGTATTATTATTGTATTGTACGAGTACATATGAAGTATCTCGCATGAAATTTTTGTATAAGTTTCGAATGTTTTTCCTGTTATCATATCCCAAATCCCTTACTTCGTTTATGTATTCTGCAATATTGTGATATTGTGACGGTACATTGTCCTCAACATTGGTATCAATCTTTCCGATTGCATACACATCCGTTATTCTCTGTCCGTCCTCAAATTCGTCATACACAACATATTTGTATTGATACTCGGACTTATTTTCACATTCAACAAGCATTGAATTGTCACTTATGCACAGTCCGTTATCATTACCCGTCATTATAGCATTATTATACTTTTTCCACTCTGCTGGTGTCAATGCTTTGGCAAAATTTGTATTTTTTGAAAATCTAATGCTTTCCATAGAATTTAAAACATCAAGTCTACTTTGCTCATCGCCAGTCTTATATTCGGCATAATCAACACCTGCATTGCTAAGCTCGGTTTTAAGCTTTTCGCTTGAATTGTCAGGGATAACCGCTTTATATACTTCATTGAAATATACCGCTCTTTGCGGTTTCGCTTCAAAATATTCCGTTGGCAGTTGACGAATATCATTAACGAGTGTCCATATATCATCTACTGCCATATCACTGTAATTACCCCAACCTTTCAATTCAGATTTAAGGAATTTTGCAAGCCCTGACTTTGTTTTAGTTTTTGCAACACCCTCAACAATAACATCGGCTACGGCAAACATATCGTTATATTTTGTCATACCCTGTGCAATTTCATTAAACCTATCATACAAAGTATCTCTTATTTTGTCATATGTTTCTGCATCAATTTTTTGAAGCCTTGATTTGTCCTTTTTGATTTCATCAACGCTTTCATAATTATACGCTGAACCACCGATTATATTGCTTACAAGAAAGTTTCCGCCTTGTGCGTTTTGATTTTTCATTGCCCTTACAATATTTTCAAGAGTATAATCCCAATGGAGTTGCTCAAAACTTCTTTGATTTCCTGACGGTGTATATAAATCTTTACCGTTATATATACCTTTCTTTTCTACAATACCGTCAAACAGACTGTGCAACCATTTTTCATATTCCTTTTGGTCAATTCTATAATCGATTAATTTGCGTGTTTCGCTTACATCCTCGACTTCTTTTCTTTCAACAGCACCGTTTTCAAAATATTTTATAGCAGAAAACGCAAAGTTTTTTCTCTGTCCTGCAGTCTTAAACTTATTGGAATTATTGAATATGTTTTCTATATTCTCATCACTAATGCCCGGAATCAGCTCTTTAAAGTAATCGGTAAGTGCCTGTACCACTTTGGCATCATATTTTTCAGCCCACCTTTTACCGAAAATTGGTCTGCCCTTTATTTCATCAAGCATATCCATTATGCTGTTTTTGAAGTAATCGAATATATCGGTATCTTCTTTTGGCAAAACTGTTTTTTCGATTTTTTTAATAGGATTTATTACAGGTTCCGATGTGTCGGCAAGATACGCTTGTTTCATACCATAATCATTTTTATAATAATCAATTAATGCGTCTTCGCCGTCTCTTACATCACTTTCAACATTTTGAGGTGCAAAATCAACGGAATTTAATTTAAAAGGATAATTGCCCTTTGTCAAATCTATCATTTTATCATATAGATTATTTGCAATTTTATCGTTGAGCTTATACTCTACCCTTGGTGAAACAGGAGTGTAAGCATCACCGCTGTACACTTTATTATTTTTGTTTAGCTGTGGGTCAATAGTCGATTTGTCAAACACAAGAGAAATGTTACCGAAATTACTGTTGCCCCTCATATTTTGAGCTTTCATAACGGCTATTGACGGACTTGGCAAACCGCCGAGTTCCAAAGCGTTCAGTAACTTGTCCTCTGTAGTATTATGTATAGCAACAAGGTCTTTTGTTTCTTCAACAGAAGTGTTTAATGAAAACTTGATACCTTTTTTGTTTAACTTTTCCATTAATTCTTCTTGCAGTCGCTTACGCTCAGGCATTTCAATCTTAACTTCTTGTTCAACAATATCATCAATAGCTTTTTTAATTTCTTTCATTGATGAAAAATCATCGTTCCAAAGATAATAATCGGCTGTCGAATTTTTGTGCCCACTATATCGAATTGTTATGCCTTCCGTTTCATCAATAGCAAAATCAATATAAAAAGTTGCATAGCTTCCCATACCGTAACTTTGCTGAATAGATATAAACTCAACCTTAGTTCCGTTAAGTTCAAAAGTATCGTCATATTTTTTAGATAAATACTTATCAAGACTTTCAACTACCCTGTCACATTGAGAAAAGTTTTTAATATATCCCGTTTTTTTAGAAAATTTCTTGTTGGCATTATCATCAGATTTAAAAATTTCCGAAAAAGGAACACCCTGAATGTTGACAGAACGACCTGAATATGATATATTACCTACATAGCCACTTTGTTGGAACGCAATAGGCAGACCCTTTTTAGGGTCAACGAAGCCTATCTGCCTTACCAGCTTTGTGGCTATTTTTTCATTTTTAGTAACATAAAGAACATCACATTTATTTAAATAATCATAAATCCCTTTTTGTCCTCTCGTCAACGAGTAAGCACTTGTAAGTTTTTGCATATCCGAAATTAACAAGCCTTTTTCCATAGGTTGTAAATCCAATACAGCCATTACAGGCTTTCCGTTGATGTCCTTTACCATACCAAACATTAACAAACGACTGTTATTCTCTTGACTGCGTGAATGACTTGCAAGAACAAGTGCCGGATTATCAATAATCTCAGGCACTTTTTTAATTATATCCAACGACATAGTGTTACTATGTTTTTTGAGTATGGAATTAATTTTACTGCCATAGAAATATATTTGATTATCTACTGCACCCAAACCTTGCAAAACCTCGCCTGTGTCACCGATAATAAATGTTTCGTTATTATGACCGTTCTTGTACCACTCATCAACTTGATTTGGAAAATCCGTATTCTTTGAATACTTAACTGCATTGTTTTGCTTTGATGTATTTTCCTTTACGCTGTCAAGCATTGTCTTGATTTTCTCTGCCGACTGTTCAAGAAATTCTATATCGTGGTTCACTTCCGAATATACAATAGAAGATTTGGAGAGTTTTTCCTTGATAGCTTTGAGTTTATTTGCAAGGTTTCTGAAGAACGCACCTATCTTTTGAAGCAAAGTTTTGTTATCTTTTGCAAGTTCTCGCATTGCCTTTTCATCAGACAATACAGCAAGAGCATTGTCTGCTACCATTTCTTCTTCGACAAGGTTCATTTGCGTGTCTGTGTCAAAGCATCAAATATTTTGCGTTCGCAGTGAGAGTTTGATTCTGTCGGCAATCATAGCTATGAATTCGCTGT
>CAVBQD010000175.1:0-3968 GCA_963597385.1 bacterium
AAAAAATCACGGCATGCTTTTTATAAAGCAAAACCGTGATGATTTTATCTTTTGAATATCATTGTTGAAGTGAATGTATTTTTGTCGTTGTCATAATGCCATTCATATTCGGCATTGTTTTTCCGTGCATATTTTTCAATCAGCCTCATTCCGTAGCCGTGTGAAGATTTGTCCTTCTTACTTGTGGCAATAATGTCGCCGTTTGTTTTCGGCTCTGCGTCGCAGGAGTTTGTGACTGTTAACACATCAAAGTTATTCACTCTTCGCAATGAAAGTGAGATTCGCTTTGCTTTGCTTTTTGCCGTTGCTCGAAGGGCATTGTCAAGCAAATTACAAACGATGATTGACAAATCACTGTCATCAATATAGTTGAGATTTGCCGTTTTCACCTCAGTGTTAAATTCAATTCCGTTGGCGGAGCATGCAACCTTGTATTTACTCAAAAGCAAATCAAGCATTTTGTTATCCGTCAGCCTAATAACCTGATACTTTTGTATATCATCTGTTATACTTGAAATATAGCTGTGTATTGCGTCAGCATTATCCATTGATACAATGGTAGCATAGTGGTTTTTAACATCGTGAACAATCATATGCATTTCGTTGTTTTGACTTTCAAGCACCTGCATATATGAATTGTTCAGCTCGACAAATTGCTGTTCTTTTTCAAACTCCTTAAGCTTTCTGTCCTGCTCATCAAGTAATCCGTAGTAAATAAAAATACCTATGCACATTATTGCGTTAACAACCGAAATGATTATATATACATTAAACTCTGCCTTTTTAAAGTGATATTTGTCTTCTAACAAGACAAACTGAACACAGAAACACAGGGATATAAAAGGATAAATAAACAGCGGCAAAAACTTTTTGTTTCCGTTGAGTTCCTTATGCTTAATAAGTAATACAAGCAGTTGAACAAGGATAAAGTTAAAAATCTTTGAGCTTATTGAAAGCAAAACACTTTGCGGGTCACTGAGCGATTTTTCCTGAGTAATCGCAGTATATCTTGAAAATATAAATAAATAGAAAACAGCCTCTGATACATAGTTAATTATTGTTAGATAAACGGTATAAATTACCTGTTTGTAAATTCTTTCTTTATATCCGATAAACATAGTTAAAAAATAAATAAAGAAAGACACTATGCCGTTTATCACAAGATTTTCAAATGCCAAATATAATGCTGTCGCCGAAATATACAGCGGAAAAGTACGAACGAGGATTTTAGGATACTTCATTTTCTTATCCATTACTCTGTTGCAAAACGAAACAGTAATTAAAAATTCAAATACATAGATAACTCCGACACTCAAATATAGCATTACTTACCCTCCATAAATCTGACAAACGCTGTATGAAAAGCTGTTTGCTTACTGCGTGAAACGGGAATTTTATATTTGCCGTCAAGAACAATTCCCGTACGCTCGTATGCAGATATTCGGTTCAAATTTACAATATAGCTTTTGTGCGGCTGTGCAAAAACCGAACTTACAAGCCTATTCTTAAAGTAATCAAGTGTATAAGTGGTATGATATTCCCTATCATCAGTTATGATTTTTGTCTTTCTGCGTTCAATTTCAATATAAACAATGCTTTCGGCTGTGATTCTCACCTGTGACTTGTCGTCACGAATATAAAAGCTGATTGTACTGTTATCAATTCTTTCAAGTGCGTTATCAATTCCGTTGAAAAAGCGTACCTTATCAATAGGCTTTTCAAAAAATCGGGCGGCGTTCAAATCAAGTGCAGAATCAAGATATTGACTGTGTGCCGTAAGATAAATAAGCACAATTTGCTTATTACGCTTACGCAAAGCTTCTCCAAGCTTAATGCCGTCAATATTCGGCATTTCAACATCAAGAACAGCAATATTATAGTTTCTATCGCTTTCAAGTACAGCTTGTCCGTTATCAAATGTCGAAATATCGAGAGAAAGATTTTTGCTTAAAGCGTACTCATCAAGTAATTTCTTAACCTCATTAACTATATTCAAATCATCATCACAAATTACAATTTTCATCTTATCACCATAAATTATCGTTATTATGCTTATAATAATGATTTTAGCATTATTTTATTTTTCAGTCAAATATTCAACTTCTTTAATGTAAGATTCAACAAATAATTCAATTGATTTTTCTATCATGTCTTGATAATTTTGGGGAAGAGTTTTCACTAAATTTAATATCTTATTTTTTCTTTTTCAGATGATATATGTCCTATTAAATAGTAATTTGGCTATTCTCCTAAAATATCACATTTCTTGTATAAATTTTAAGTTGTCGGAAAATAAACACCACGTTCTATACAAGATAACTGACCCGGGCTAATATTCATTAATTCTGATAATTCTTCTTGAGTCAAATCTTTTTCTTTACTCTTATGTTTAATTCTAATTCCTACAAGTTTTGCTTTTTCATTGCTTTTTAAATCTTTTTTTGCCATATATATCTCCTGCTTTCAGGTACAATAGTAGGTACGGAATCAACGTATTTCAACGGTCACACAAATATTATTGATGATACTTTCCTTTGCTTTGGCGTTAAAGGTTTGATGGATACCAATCGCAGGCTCAAGGATGCAATGCTTTTCAATGTTCTCTCATATATGACAAATGAATTGCTCGACAAAGGTAATACTGTAGCTATTATTGATGAATTGTATTTATTTCTTACTAATATGACGGCTATTGAATACATACGAAATGCATCAAAGCGTACCTCAACTATTTCAAGCGAAAACGATTTATCAATGACACCCCTCATCGTTATTTTCATTTTCGCCCGTTACCTCTACGATTCAAAATTTACTATGATGGTATAAAACTAAAAATAATGAAGCAAATACTGCCGACTTGACAGGTTTATATAAGCTGCCCGGGGCGGATGTGTACGATTTTTTTAATGAAGCGATTCATAATTTTGTCATTATTTTTCAGCCAATCAAACAGAGAAATACAAAAATAGGGTGCTGTCTCACAAAAATGTGAAACGGCACCCTTAAAACAATTTATTTTATTACACGAACACGGATAACGCCGTCGAGATTTTCAATATCCTTTGCCACTGCTTCGGAAACCTCGCTGTCGCAATCGATAATCGAATAAGCAATTTCGCCTCGGCTCTTATCCTCAAACGACGCAATATTCACGCCGTCTTTTGAAATTGTATCAGTAATTGTTGCAATCATATTCGGTTGATTCTTGTGAATTACGGTAACGCGTGCAACACCGCCTCTTGCCATAAATACCGTTGGCATATTAACGGAATTCTTAATGTTACCGTCCTTAAGGTAATCGATAAGTTCCAGTGCACCCATTGCGGCACAGTTTTCTTCACTCTCGGGAGTTGACGCACCAAGGTGAGGAATGGCAATTACGCCGTCGGCACCGATAAGTTTTGCATCAGGGAAATCGGTTACATAGCAAGCCATTTTACCTTCGCCGAGAGCCTCAATAACTGCGTCGCTGTCAGCAAGGTCGCCACGGGCAAAATTCATAACACGCACGGTATTTTTCATTGTGCCGATTGACTCACGGTTAATCATATGCTTGGTGTCCGGTGTGAGCGGAACATGAACTGTAATATAATCCGCAACAGGGAAAATTTCGTTTAAATTATTATTGACCGTAATTCCCTTTTTAAGGACTGCGTCTTCAGGCAAATACGGGTCATATCCGATAACTTCCATACCAAGGTCAACCGCAACTTCTGCCACAAGTTTGCCGATTGCACCGAGACCGATAACGGCAAGGGTTTTACCTTTGAGTTCCGGACCTGCGAAAGCAGATTTACCCTTTTCTACTGTTTTGCCGACATTGTCGCCCTCGTCCTTGATTGTTTTGCACCAATCAATTGCCTTTGTTACCTTTCTTGATGACAAAAGCATACCCAAAACAACAAGTTCCTTAACGGCATTTGCATTTGCACCCGGTGTATTGAAAACTACAATGCCCTGATTTGCAC
>CAVBQD010000176.1:0-3923 GCA_963597385.1 bacterium
ATATGATAGAGAGAGTTAACAAAGATAATTTAGCCGAATATGAGGCATTTATAAAAAAACCCCCAAAAGGACTTTTTCAGCACTCCTCAAAGTGGGCAAAGGTTAAATCCGCTTGGAAGTGGGAGGCTGTTATGCTCAAAGACGACAGCGGAGAAGTTGTAGGTGCCGCAGATGTGCTTATCAGAAGCATTCCGGTAATCAAAAATTCACTTATGTACGCTTGCAGAGGTTTTGTTTGTGACGAGGACGATTTTGACACATTCGACAAATTATTTGACGCCATCCTCAAAATCGGCAAGGAATACAAGGCATATTGCCTAAAAATAGACCCGGAAATTGTTATAGAAAACAAGGCTTACAAGGAACATCTTATCAAAAAAGGCTTTAAGGAGCTTAACCCGGGCTGTATGGACTTTGAAAATGTACAGCCGAGATTTGTATATTGCTTTGACTACAACGGCTTGAGTGAAGACGAGCTTATGCTCACATTCAAATCGGATTACCGCAACCGCATAAGAAAAGCTCCGAAAAAGGGCGTTGAAGTTAAAATTTGCGGCAAGGAAGCACTTGATGATTTTGTTGCCATTATGGCGGAAACCGGCGAGCGTGACGGATTTTCAACCAGACCGAAATGGTATTTTGAGAAAATTCTTGACTGTATGACAGATGACGCAAGGCTTTATATGGCGTACTACGAAGGCAAGCCGATTGCAGGCACGCTTGCAATCAAATGGGGCGAAAATGTTATGAAATACCAATACGGTGCTTCATCAAACGCTCACAGAAATGTTTACCCTAACTACGCACTTCAATGGGCTATGATTAAATGGGGTATGGAATGTAACTGCAAGGTATATGACTTCGGCGGAATCAGCGGTGATTGTCAAAATCCGGACAACCCTCATTACGGACTTTGGAGATTTAAGCACGGTTTCGGCGGATATATGAAAGAATTTGTGGGTGAATTTGATTATGTAATCAACAAGCCTGTATACAATCTTTACAATATAGGAACAAAGGTATTAAAGAAAATCAGAAAATGAGCAGATATGTAATAGACAAAAAATTGCTTGATGAAAACATTGAAATTGTTAAGCAAAAAGCCAGAGTGCCGCTCATCGGCGTTGTCAAGGGCAACGGCTACGGATTCGGCATAAAGGAAATAACAAGGATTTTGGTTGAACACGGCATAAAGACTTTTGCGGTAACAGAGGTCACGGACTTGCCGATACTCCGTGAAATTTTGACGGACGAAAACATTCTCGTTATGCGTTCAACCTGCATAAAAGACGAATGTAAGGAAATCGCAAAATACGGTGCTACTGCCACAATAGGCTCACTACAAGCGGCTGAAACAATGAACGAAGTTGCAAAAGAAGCAGGAATTAAAGTTAAGTGCCACCTGAAAATTGACACGGGAATGGGCAGATACGGATTTATGCCAAGCGAAATCGAGGACGCAATAAAGTGCTACTCATTGCCTAATCTTGAATTCACAGGAGCGTACACGCATTTTTCATCGGCTTTCAGAAATCACGATTTGACAAAGTCACAGCTCGAAATGTTCAAAGACACCATGGCAAAAATCAAAGAAAAGGTCGGAAACATTGGCGTTTTGCATGCAAGCAATTCCCCTGCTCTGCTCAATGTTGAAGATGTTTGCCTTGACAGCGTGAGAATCGGCTCGGCATTTACAGGCAGAGTTATCACCAAAAGCAAAAGCGGACTGCACAGGCTTGGCTCACTTGAAGCCGAAGTTGTGGATGTCAAAACCGTACCGAAAGGATATTTTGTCGGCTACAATGCGACATACCAAACAAAGCGTGAAACAAAGATTGCGATTGTGCCGATTGGACATTACGACGGCTTTGGACTTACAAAGGAGAAAGAGCTTATTACATTCAGATATGTTTTGAGCGTATTCAAAAGTTTTCTCAAAAAGAAGCAGATGTATGTTAAAATCAACGGCAGAATGTACCATGTAATCGGCGGAATAGGCTTGAGTCACACTGCAGTTGATGTTACAGGAAGCGATGTAAAACCCGGTGATTTGGCAAGCGTGGACATTTCTCCGCTTATGGTAAATCCGAGGATTGAAAGAATTTATAAATAAGAAATTCATTATGCAAAGAAAAAAGATTGCTGCGAAGCATATTCGTGGCAATCTTTTAATTACGGAATTATTTTCTTGGGCGTGGTGGCGGGAGATAGTCGTCATCGCCGTACAGTTGTTTGTCGAGTTCATCCTGTTCTCGGCGGCGTTTTGCAATGCGTTCCTTATCGCGTTGAAGCCGTCTTAAAAATGTAACGACATAAATTAACACAAGTATTATCAAAAAAGCCAAGACCGCAAGGACAATTTTATTAGTAAATATCTTTTTAAGAGCATTGAGAATTTTTAAAAATGTTGAAAGCTCAACGGTTTTAGCCGCCACCAAATCGACGGTGACTATGGTTTTTTCGCCGAAAATCACATTTGCCTTACAAACAGAATCCCCTTTTGTAACGGGAGCGTCAAGACTTTCAGGTGGGTCAATCGGCTCAATAATTACATTTGACGGGTCAAGCGTGCTCGGCACAAGTGTGGTAATATCATCTTTAACCACAAGTTGAACTGTATCGGCGTCTTTGCCGTTATTAACAGGGACTTCGTACGCAACATCATTTTTGCGAACAACCGTCGTATATTTGAGCGAATCAAACGCCCAGTCAAAAAGCGAAGTGGCATCGATAAAGGAGCACTTCGTTTTTATGCCGTCAAGTGTTTTTATAGGGCTGTCCATAACGATTGCAAGATAGTTATATCCCCCTTTTGACGCTTTGGTAATAACACAATAGCCTGCCTGTTCGGTCGAGCCTGTTTTGATACCCTGAGCGTATTGATAGTAATATGTGATATGATATTTATCAAGCATATAATTTGTGTGAATAAAAGTCGTTTTACCGAATTTATATTGTTGTGTGCTTGAAATCTTGTTAAAGATATCATTTTTCATAGCCGCAAGAGTGATTTTTGCCATATCGGACGGAGTTGTATAATGATTTTCATCGTGCAAGCCGTCGGGATTTACAAAATTAGTATCCTTACAGCCGAGAGATTTTGCCCATTTATTCATTTCCTCAACAAAAGAAGTGATACTTCCGCTTACAAATTCGGCAAGAACCTCGCACGCATCACAGGCAGAATGAACCATAGTAAGATACAAAAGTTCTTCAATGGTTACAGTTTGACCGATTTTAAGACCGGCAACCTGTGCTCCGGTGCCGTAAAGGGTTTCTATTGCGTTTTTTGAAACAGTTGTTGTTTGGGACAAATCTTTTACCTTATTAATCGTGACCATAGCGGTAACGATTTTAGTAAGAGAAGCAGGATATTTTCTTTTATTTGCGTTTTTCTCCGCTACAACCGGATATGAATCGTCATCAAGACTTATAAGCATATACGCATCGGCGTAAATAGTAACATTTGGAGTATAAGTTGCTGCCTCAGCAGTAAAAGGCACGCAAAAAGCGGTGAGCGAAATTATAACAATGCTCATAAAAACAGAAAGTAGTTTTTTCATACACTTGACACCTTACAAAATAAATTATATTATAAATACATAATAACATAAAACATATGATATTAAAAGACTAAATTTAATTTGAGGTAAACTTAAATGGTATACATCACAGGCGACACCCACGGTGATTTGAGCCTATTTAAAAATCCTAAACTAAAAAAGCTGACTGATGACGATATTCTTATAATTTGCGGGGATTTCGGCTTTTTATGGGACGGAAGCGACAAAGAAAAAAAGGCAATAGAAACGCTTTCCAAAAAGAAATACACAATCTGTTTTGTTGACGGAGCACATGAAAATTTTGATATGTTGAATGCTTACAGACCGTATAGGTTTAAGGGTGGCACAGCACACAAAATC
>CAVBQD010000177.1:0-3893 GCA_963597385.1 bacterium
CATAAAATGTACGGAGAGGCAATCGCCCTTTTGGCAGGCGACGCACTTCTCACTCACGCATTTGAAATTTGCTCGGGTGCCGATTTTGATGATGAAAAAAATGCCACAGCAGTCAGCCTTTTGGCTCAAAACGCCGGTGTCGGCGGAATGATTGGCGGACAGGTTATCGACCTTAAATACGAGTCGTGCGACCCAACCGTGTCCGAAATTTTATCTGTACACAGATTAAAAACAGGTGCACTTATTTCCGCGGCTTGTCTTCTTGGTTGTATTGCCGCAGGTGCCGATGAAGAAAAAATAGCACTTGCTTCAAAATACGCCTATCTTATCGGAACCGCTTTTCAAATCAAGGACGATTTGCTTGATATTTACGGTGATGAAGCAAAACTCGGCAAGCATGTGGGTTCGGATGCCGATAATGACAAAACAACCTATGTTACACTTGTCGGTGCCGAAAAAGCACAAAAAGATGTAGAAACACTCACTTCTTCTGCCGTTGAAATTTTGCAGAATTTTGATGATAATGAATTTATGGTGGCACTTTCAAATTATCTTACCACCAGAGAAAATTGAGCGTTACGCTAATAGAAAAGAGTTGAGTTTATGTCATATCTTGAGAATGTAAATTCTCCCGAGGATATTAAAAAACTTAGTATAGATGAACTTGATACACTGTGCGGTGAAATCAGGGAGGTTATGATAGACACCGTGTCAAAAAACGGCGGTCATCTGTCGTCAAACCTCGGTGCTGTTGAGCTTACGGTCGCACTTCACAAGGTTTTTAATTCTCCAAACGACCAAATCGTTTTTGATGTCGGTCACCAATGTTACACACATAAAATACTTACCGGCAGAAAAGAAAAATTTTCAACACTTCGCACCGAAGGTGGTATAAGCGGATTTACCCGTCCGTGTGAAAGCAAGCACGATATTTTTTCATCCGGACATTCTTCCACTTCCATTTCTGCCGCAATCGGTCTTGCAAAGGCAAAAAGTTTGAACGGCGACAAAGGCAAGGTTATTGCCGTTATCGGTGACGGTGCTTTAACGGGCGGACTTGCCTATGAAGCACTTAACAATGCGGGAAACGACCATAGCAATCTTATCGTCGTGTTGAACGATAACAATATGTCTATAAGCGACAATGTCGGTTCTATGGCAAAAAATTTGAACCACATTCGCATATCGCCTAAGTATTTTACTTTTAAATCAAAGGTTCAGCACGCCCTTGCAAAAATGCCGAAAATCGGTGCTCAGGTTCAAAGATTTATTACCTTGACCAATTCCAAAATCAGGAAAAAACTTTTCCATTCAACTATGTTTGAAGATTTGGGTTTCAGATATTACGGCCCTATTGACGGTCACGATTTGGAAAGTCTTATTGATGTTTTGACCGTTGCAAAGGCACATAACCACAGCGTACTTATTCATGTGAATACCTTAAAAGGCAAGGGCTATGAATTTGCCGAAAAATATCCGTCAAAATTTCACGGTATAGGTAAATTCAATGTAGAAACAGGCGAACCGCTCTCGTCGGGCGAAAATTATTCTGCCGTTTTTGGCGATTATCTTTGTCAGCTTGCAAAAAAGGACAAGCGTATTTGTGCGATTACCGCGGCTATGAGCACAGGAACCGGGCTTGTCGGTTTTTCTCAAAAATATCCTGAAAGATTTTTTGATGTAGGTATTGCCGAGGAACACGCCGTCACCTTTTCTTCCGGACTTGCAAAAAACGGTATGATTCCGTTCTTTGCCGTTTATTCAACATTCCTTCAAAGGTCTTATGACCAGCTTGTACACGATGTTGCAATGCAGGATTTAAAAGTTATTTTCGGAATTGACCGAGCAGGACTTGTCGGTGAGGATGGCGAAAGTCATCAGGGCGTTTTTGACACCGCTTATCTTATGAGCGTTCCGAATCTTACGGTTTTTGCTCCGTCATCATTTGCCGAACTTAAAGATATGATGTATCAAGCGGCGTACAAAGAACAACACGCTGTTGCAATTCGTTATCCGCGAGGAGGCGAGGGCAAACCTATTGACGGCTATGTGTATGAGCGTGCCGATTATGATGTTTTCGGTGATGTTTCGGCAGAAAAGTGTATTATCGGATTCGGCAGAGAATTCCTTAATATTTACGACGCTTTAGGCGAACTTGACAGTACATTTGCAATAAAGCTTAATAAGATTAAGCCTATTAATCCGAGCATTGTCGAATTCCTTAAAAATACAAAATATGTATACTTTTTTGAAGAGGGAATTAAATCGGGCGGAATAGGTGAATGTTTCGGTTCAATGCTTGCCGAATGCGATACTTCGGCAAAGTACCGTCATATTTGTATTGAAGACGAATTTATTAAACAGGCAAGTGTTGACAGTCAGTTAAAGAAATACAAACTCGATAAAGAATCAATTATTAAAATAGTAAATCAGGATTAATTATGCAAAAGAAAACAAGACTTGATGTTGCCGTTTTTGAGCAGGGCTATGCTCCGAGCAGGGAAAAAGCCAAGGCGATTATTATGGCAGGAATTGTATATGTAAATAATCAAAAGGTTGATAAAGCCGGCTTTGAACTTAAAGAGGGCGATGTTCTCGAGGTAAGAGGCAAAACTCTTCAATATGTTTCCCGAGGTGGCTTGAAGTTGGAAAAGGCTATGCAGGAATTCCCTATAATTCTTGAGGGAAAAATCTGTATGGATGTTGGTGCTTCAACAGGCGGATTTACAGATTGTATGCTTCAAAACGGAGCTACAAAAGTGTATTCCGTTGATGTGGGTTACGGTCAGCTTGCGTGGAAACTCAGAACGGATGAGAGGGTTGTTAATTTGGAACGAACCAATTTCAGGTATGCAACCCGTGAACAAATTCCCGATGAAGTCGATTTTGCATCCGTCGATGTTTCGTTTATATCGCTCAAACATATTTTACCTAACTTGAACACACTTCTTGCTTCTGACGGACAGGCTGTTTGCCTTATTAAACCGCAGTTTGAAGCAGGCAAGGAAAAAGTTGGTAAAAAGGGCGTTGTAAGAGATTTAAATGTTCATTTGGAAGTGGTTGAAAATGTAATTTCCCTTGCTGTTGAAAACGGCTTTAGCGTTATGGGACTTCAGTTTTCTCCTATCAAAGGACCCGAGGGCAATATTGAATATTTAATTTATTTAAATAAGTCAACAGAACCTGTTGTCAGCGAAAATGTAAATGCCAAAGAACTTGTAAATATGTCACATACAGAACTTGATAAGTAGGTGAGAATATGAAAATAGCGGTTTTTCCGAATATATACAATAAAGATGTCAGCAAGCTTACCGACCAAATAGTAGCTGTGCTTTTTGAACTCGGCTTTGAGGTTGAAATTGCAAAATGCAATAAGGATATTGAAGATATTTCTAAACCGCTTTTTGCCGAGCAGCAGGAACTCATTAAAAGAAACGATGTTATGATAGCCGTTGGCGGTGACGGAACAACGCTTAATATTGCAAAATCAGCCGCTCTTTATAACAAACTTACCCTTGGTATCAATGCCGGCAGACTCGGCTTTATGAGCGGACTTGAAAGAGACGAGCTTGCTCTTTTGAAATGCCTTTCAACCGGCGAATACGAGGTTGAAGAGCGTATGATGATAACTGCAGTCGTAACTGATAAAAATGGCAACCGCAAAAAATATCAGTGCCTTAACGACGCCGTTATTTCAAGAGGCGACCTTGCAAGACTTATCGATATTTCCGTTATGTGCGAGGGCAGACTTGTGTCGGATAACAGAGCGGACGGAATGATTTTTTCAACTCCTACCGGCTCAACCGCTTATTCAATGGCGGCAGGCGGTCCGGTAGTCAGTCCTGATAACAGCTGTGTTGTAGCTACTCCGATATGCCCGCATTCACTTATCA
>CAVBQD010000178.1:0-3892 GCA_963597385.1 bacterium
TTTTCAAAATGGTTGCTCGGAGCAATGGTTGCACCTACTCCGTCGTCGGCTCTTTTGCACAGTGCAACAATGGTTAAGGCAGGCGTTTATCTTTTAATCAGAATTGCTCCTGCCATGAGCGGAGAATTCAGCGGATATATGGTAGGTCTTGTAGGCGGTCTTACATTTCTTGCAATGTCTATGCTTGCAATCACGGCATATGACGGCAAAAAGGTTTTGGCTTATTCGACGCTTTCAAACCTCGGACTTATCACGGCTTGTGCAGGCGTAGGTACGGAAGAAACCGTTTGGGCGGCTATATTCCTTGTAATATTCCACGCCGTATCAAAATCGCTTTTGTTTCAGACGGTCGGTTCTATCGAACATCAAACCGGTTCAAGAGATATAGAAACAATGCACGGTTTGGTAAGAAGATATCCGTATCTTACTTGGACGCTTGTTGTCGGTATTGCAGGTATGTTTCTTGCTCCGTTCGGTATGCTCGTTTCAAAATGGGCGGCACTCAAAGCCTTTGTTGACACCGGTCTTGAAAGCGGTAACACACTTGAAATAATAGTGTCTACAATCCTTGTGCTTTGCATTTGTTTCGGTTCGGCAACAACACTTTTCTATTGGTCGAAGTGGCTTGCAACCGTACTTTCTTCAAATCCTGCCGACAAGCGACACAAAAATACAATCACTTCAAACCAGTGGATTTCGCTTTTCACTCACGCAGCACTTATGATTCTTATTGTATTTGCATTCCCGCTTATTTCTAAATTTGTTGTTAAGCCGTATGCGGCAGAAGTATTTAACAACGACTATGCGGTTATTTCAAGCGAAAACATTGTGCTTACAATACTGATGGTTGTATTCATATTTGTCATTCCTTTACTTACATATATTCTTATTGCCAAAAACAGACCTTTCCCTAAGGCTGACAGATACTTTAACGGCGGAGGTACTCCTGACCAAGTCGGCTTTATCGATTCATTCGGCAACGAAAAGAAAGAATTCCTTACAAACTGGTATATGGAGGACATCTTCGGTGAAAGTCATATGTACAAGCCGAGTGTGTATGTATCGATATTCTTAATTGTTGCATTTACAGTTGCGGCAATAGTGACAGGAGGTTTGTGCTAATGAAAAATACAGTTTTACCAATCATCAGTGCAGTACTCTATTTGATACTCGCTCCGTTTTTGGGTGCACTCCTTGCCGGAGTTGACAGAAAAATCACCGCAAGAATGCAAGGCAGACAGGGTCCGCCTGTTCTTCAACCGCTTTACGATGTGGCAAAGCTTTTGAAAAAGCAAACAAAGGTTATCAACAGAGTTCAAATGCTCTACCTCTTCTCATTTTTGTTTTTCATTATCGTAACGGGTGTGCTTTTCTTTGCCGGATACGACATTTTGCTCATACTCTTTACGCTTACAACGGCAAACATTTTCCTTGTAATTGCCGCATCAAGCGGTCACTCACCGTATTCCTTTATGGGTGCAAGCAGAGAGCTTGTGCAAATGCTTGCATATGAGCCTATGGTTCTTATTACGGCAATAGGATTTTACATTGTGTCGGGAAGCTTCAGAGTATCTGAAATTGCAACTCACGAAAGCTTACCTGCGATTGTTCTTTTGCCGGGTATTTTCCTTGGATTTATATTCATCCTTACGATTAAACTTCGTAAGCATCCGTTTGACCTTTCGACATCGCACCACGCTCACCAAGAAATGGTTAAGGGCATTACAACGGAATTCAACGGCAAGATGTTTGCTATTGTCGAGATTTCTCACTGGTATGAAAACATCTTCCTTTTGGGACTTTTGTCGCTTTTCTTCCTCAATGCCAATAAGTGGAGCGTGCTTCTTGCAATAGTATGTATGGTTATATGCTACTTTGTTGAGATACTTGTTGACAACACAAATGCAAGACTCAAATGGAAACAAATGCTTGATAATACATGGATTGTTACCGCCGTTTTGGGTGCACTCAATCTTATTATTATCGAAGTGCTTAAAGGCAAGGGGGTAATATAAATGGCAGATGTAACGAAATCGCCTTGGATTATGCATTATGACGGAAGTTCGTGCAACGGATGTGACATCGAAGTTCTGGCGTGCCTAACTCCATTATATGATGTGGAACGCTTCGGTATTATCAACACGGGCAACCCGAAGCATGCGGATATTTTGCTTATCACGGGTTCGGTTAATTCACAAAACGAAAGCGTTGTTAAACAAATTTACGATCAAATGACAGAGCCGAAAGTTGTATGTGCAATAGGTATTTGTGCTTGCAACGGCGGCGTATTTAAAGACTGCTACAATATTTTGGGCGGCGTTGACAAGGCTATACCGGTTGACATTTATGTTCCGGGCTGTGCCGCAAGACCTCAAGCTATTATCGACGGCGTTGTAAAATCGCTTGCTCTTCTCAAAGAAAAGAGTGCAAAGCTTGAAGCAAACAAAAAAGAAATAAAGGAGGCGGACAAAGTTGAATAATTACAACGATTTTGCAATCACAAAGGTTACCAAAGACAAGCTTTACGATATTATGCAAAAGAAATATGAAGACGGCTACCGTCTTTCACAAATTTGTTCCGTAGCCTTTGAGGGATACAACGAAGTGATTTACTCCGTCAATAAGGAATATCTTATGGAAAACTACAAAATCGAACTTCCTATAGATGAAGAAATCAAAAGTTTCTCGGACATCTTCCCTGCCGCAACTCTTTATGAAAACGAAATTAAGGAGTTGTGGGGAGTCAAGGTTGTGGGAATGAGCATTGACTACCACGACAAGTTTTACAGAATCAAAGAAGAAACGCCGTTTAAAAAACAAATCACGGTAACAAGAAAGGAGGACAAGAAGGATGAGTAAGCAATCAATAGTTCCTTTCGGTCCTCAACATCCGGTTTTGCCGGAGCCTATACACATTGACCTTGTTCTTGAGGACGAAAAAGTTGTTGAAGCGGTTCCGTCAATCGGATTTGTTCACAGAGGACTTGAAATACTCGCCGAAAAAAGAGATTTTAACGACTATCAATATGTTGTTGAAAGAACTTGCGGTATTTGTTCATTCGGTCATGGACTGGGCTACTGCGAAGCACTTGAAGCGATATTTAATGCCGAAGTACCCGAAAGAGCAAAGTTTTTGCGTACATTTTGGTTTGAAATGAGCCGTTTGCACTCTCACCTTTTGTGGCTCGGACTTCTTGCCGACGCATTCGGATTTGACGCACTGTTTATGCAGGCGTGGAGAATGAGAGAAAAAGTTCTTGATATGTTTGAAGAATCAACAGGCGGTCGTGTTATCTTTTCCATTAACAAAATCGGTGGCGTTCTCAAAGATATGGATAGCGGTATGATTAACGGTTTTGTTGACATACTCAACGGTATGGAAAAAGACATCAGAAGAATGACAAATGTTTTTCTTAACGACTATTCTGTACAAAAGAGACTCAAGGGTGTGGGCATTCTTACAAAAGAGGACGCATACAAACTGAGTGCCGCAGGTGCTATGGCAAGAGCAAGCGGAATTGAAATGGATATGAGAAAAACGGGATACGAGGCGTATGACAAGATTGATTTTGACATAATCACATCAAACGACTGTGACGGATACGCAAGATGTGCCGTAAGAATCGGAGAAATCTTTCAATCGATTCAAATCATCCGTCAGTGTGCACAAAAAATGCCGGAGGGTGCAATTTGCAATCCGCAAAAAGGCAATCCGAACGGCGAAGCGTTTGTCAGAATCGAACAACCTCGCGGCGAAGCGTTTTACTATGCAAAGGCTAACGGAACAAAGTTTCTTGAAAGATTCAGAATCCGTACTCCGACCTTTACGAATATTCAGTCACTCATTCACATTTTACCGGGCAGTGACCTTGCCGATGTTCCTATGCAAGTG
>CAVBQD010000179.1:0-3865 GCA_963597385.1 bacterium
GTTAAAGCTGCAAGGCTTTCAAGATTGAACTTTTCAAGTCTTGACATCAAGGTTAGAATTACTTTTTTCTACCGGAATGAGAGTATCGGAAATCAGCAATCTAAAAAGAAAAAGTCTTGACCTCAACAGCAACACGATATACATTTACGGTAAAGGTTCAAAAGAACGCATAATGTGTATTGCTAATGTTAAAGTATCAAGACTTTTAAATGAATATATTAAAATTTGTGATTGCGATAGCGATTATGTTTTCATCAACAAATTGGGGAACAGGTATTCGGAACAATCTATAAGAAATATGATAAGCGATTATGCAAAAAGGAGCGAAATTGACTTACATATTACACCGCATATGTTCAGGCACACTTTTGCAACGGCACTTATGGATGAAAATGTCAACATAAGATATATTCAACAGCTTCTCGGTCACAGTTCGATTACGACTACTCAAATTTATACCCATATCAGCACAAATAAAATTCGTCATATTCTTGAGGAAAATCATCCGAGAAACAAGATGAATATATAAATTTCAGTACCCCAAAATCTACCCCTTATACCCCTAATTTCTACCCCAAATATTTGAGTTAGTATGGTGGTTATATGATTTTGTATAAGGAACGATTAAAATTCGAAATGCCATAAAACGCTGTATTTAAGCCAAATCCAGACAAAAAACAAGACCTTAGGAAGCTTTTTGCTTTCTAAGGTCTTTTGGTCGAGGTGACAAGATTCGAACTTGCGACCCCCACGTCCCGAACGTGGTGCTCTACCAAACTGAGCCACACCTCGATATTAATTTGTTACTTGTGTATTATAGCACATAAAATAAAAAAAACAATACTTTTTTGAAAATTAATTTACAACGGCTCCTCTTTGTTATATTGAAGAGAAGCCGTTTGGTTGTGATTCTTTGATTTTAATCCTTTTTTTGAGCTTTTGCAAGTTCTTCGGCAAAAGTCATAATTTTATAGTTGTTGGCGTCTGCATCGATTTTGTCGGTGAGGAGTTGAACTGTTTCAACAAGTGCCCAAATTTCTGCAATAAAATAACCGAGGCCAAAGAATAATGAACCGACAAGTGCAATAAGAAGCTGAGCTATTGCCTTGGAATTGTTGCCGAGGTAGAAATTGTGAATACCCAAACAGCCGAGTGTTGCACCGAGAATTACTGCCACATATTTTTTCTTCGGCTTGTAATTTTCAGGATAATCGGTTGACGGTGCCGGCTTTTCCGAAACGGGATTATAATACGGCGGCTGTTGATTCGGGTCGTAATAATTCTGTTGAGGAGCACCGTACATTGGCTGATTGTAGCCTTGCTCCTGATACGGATTTTGATATTCGCCTTGCGGATTAAACTGTTCCGTCGGTGAATAATATGTATTTTGTGTTTCTTCAAGTTGTTGAGGTTCTGCTTCGTAAACAGGTGCATTCTGTACTTCGTCTGCAGATTCGACTGCGGATTCTGCCATAGGTTCAACCTGAACATTTTCGCTTGCTTCGTTTATTTGTTCGTTTGTGCATGTGCAAACTTCACCTTCAAGAAGTTCTTTTCCACAATTAGGACATGTCATAAATATGTCTCCTTTCAAATAATTTATAACTTATGGTTACATATTATAACAAATATTATACAAAGTCAAATTTATTTGATTAATAAATCTTATATTTTTTGTAAACAAAAGCGTGGGATGACGGTGGATGTCAAAAAAATTTAATAATGTAATTAATTAATATTGAATTACAAAAAGATTAGTTATATAATATCCTTGATTAAAATATAGGAGAACTGCTATGACAGAGTTTATGGGTAAGGACTTCTTGCTTGACACGGAGTGTGCAAAAAAGCTGTTCCACGATTTTGCGGAAAATATGCCTGTTTGCGACTATCATTGTCACTTGAGTCCGAAAGAGATTTATGAAAATAACGAGCCGACCGATATTTCACAACTGTGGCTGTCGGGTGACCACTACAAATGGCGTGCGATGAGAAGTGCCGGTATTGACGAAAAGTACTGCACGGGTGACGCATCGGGTGAGGAAAAGTTTGTTAAGTTTGCCGAGGCGTTGCAGTATTGCATCGGCAATCCGCTTTATCATTGGGCACATATCGAACTTCAAAGATATTTCGGTATTGATACACCGCTCAATGCCAAAACGGCGAAAGATATTTATAAAAGAGCGAATGAGGCTATCAAAAACGGTGATTTTCGTCCGCAAAGCCTTATTACAAACAGCAATGTAAAGGTTGTTTGCACAACGGATGACCCGACTGACAGTCTTGAATATCACAAACTTCTTAAAAATGTTGACGGTTTTGACTGCAAGGTGCTTCCGTCATTCAGACCGGACAAGGCACTTAATATTCATCTTGACGGTTTTGCCGATTATATTAAGTGTTTAGGCGAAGCGGCAGGCGTTGAAATTAAGTCGTACAAAGATGTGATTACCGCACTTCTTAACAGATGTGACTATTTTAACGAGGTTGGCTGTAAGGTGTCCGACCAGGCGTTTGAATATGTTCCGTTTGACAAAGCAAGCGATGATGAAATCGAAAAGGTGTTCCGTCAGGCTATGAACGGCGATGTTCCGTCACAGGCGGACGGCGATAAATACAGAACGGCGGTGCTTCTTGCACTCGGCGAAAAGTATCACGAGCTTGATTGGGCAATGGAAATTCATATCGGTGCAATCCGTAACAATTCCACAAGAATGTTCAAACAACTCGGTGCCGATACAGGTTTTGACAGCGTGGGCGATTGTGAAATTGCAATCACTCTTTCAAGATTTTTGGACGCACTCGATGTGAACAATGTGCTGCCTAAAACGATTTTGTTCAACCTTAACGACAAGGACAATACCGTGCTTGCAACTATGCTCGGAAACTTCCAGGGCACGGAAGCCGAAAGCAAAATTCAGTTCGGTCCGGCTTGGTGGTTCCTTGACACTATGGACGGTATGACCGCACAAATGAAGTCGCTCGGCAATCTCGGCGTGCTCGGCAAATTTGTCGGTATGGAAACGGATTCACGCTCGTTTACATCGTACGGCAGACATGAGTACTTCAGAAGAATTATGTGCCGTTTGCTCGGCAGATGGGTTGAGGACGGCTGGTACGCTTATGACGAGGATGTCCTCAAGGAAATCGTTTGCGGCATTTCGTATAACAACGCTATAAAATATTTTGGATTTTAATATAACATTGAAAGGTTTAGGTAATTATTATGAATCTTAATTTAAGACCTAAAGAGGAGTGTATGTTTGACGAGATTTCTCTCGGCGAAATTATGCTCAGACTTGACCCGGGCGAGGGCAGAATAAAGACTGCACGCTCATTCAGAGCTTGGGAAGGTGGCGGCGAATACAATGTTGCCCGCGGACTTCGCAGATGCTTTGGTATGAAAACATCGGTGGTTACCGCTTTTGCCGAAAACGAAGTCGGCTATCTTATGGAAGACCTTATTCTTCAGGGCGGTGTTGATACATCTCTCATCAAGTGGGTTCCTTATGACGGTATCGGCAGAACGGTAAGAAACGGCATTAACTTTACCGAACGCGGTTTCGGTATTCGCGGTGCGGTAGGTGCTTCCGACAGAGGCAATACAGCCGCTTCACAGCTCAAACCTGAAGATATTGATTGGGATTACATTTTCGGCACTCTCGGTGTTCGTTGGCTTCACACGGGCGGTATTTACGCCGCTTTGTCCGAAACTGCCGCTCAAACCGTAATCACTGCCGTTAAAAAAGCAAAGGAATACGGCACGGTTGTTTCTTACGACCTTAACTACCGTCCGTCACTTTGGAAAGGCATCGGCGGTCAGGCAAAGGCTCAAGAGGTCAATAAAGAAATTGCAAAGTATGTT
>CAVBQD010000180.1:0-3838 GCA_963597385.1 bacterium
CATACCGTGAAAGTCCTTTATTTATGCGGTTTTCGGCGTAAATAAAGCCTTTTGAATATTGCTGCTCAAAAGGCTAAAAGTGGTGGAGATGGCGGTAATCGAAACCGCGTCCGAAGAAGGATTGCCAAGGGCTCTACGAGTGTAGTTTGTCATTTGAGATTCCCCTCACGCACCGACGGCAAACAACCTATGCGTTACGGTAGCTTCTGATACCTGATGAGAGCCGAAGCACTCTCTCATTCATGTTCGCCACTAATCGACGCCCTCATCCAATCCGTGGCACTATCGGTGAGAACGAAAGGGTGCTTACGCAGCCTTTAAAGAAACTGTATTATTGTCAGTTAATTTTAAGTTGTTACTTTTTAAGCGGTGCAACTCCGCTACTCGCTGATCAAGGTTTTCCGACCCCGTCGAAATCCTTTCATCCCCGTATATACAGCACCGTTTGGTGCAGATAAACGATTAATATCTTTCCTTAAACTCACGCTCAATTGTGCGGTTGGCGTCTTTTTTAGCCTGAACGGCACGCTTGTCATAGAGCTTTTTACCTTTGCAGAGTCCGATTAAAAGTTTGGCTCTGCCTTCTTTAATGTAAAGCTTTAGAGGAATTATTGAAAGTCCCTGCTTTTGGCTTTCGCCGAAAAGCTTCATAATTTCTTTTTTATGAAGTAAAAGTTTCTTTTTACGAAGTGGGTCACGGTTAAAGCGATTGCCCATTTCGTACGGTGATATATGCATACCGATAACAAACATCTCGCCGTTGTCAACACTGCAAAAGCTGTCTTTAAGATTAACTCTGCCGGCACGAATAGATTTTATTTCCGTTCCGAAAAGTTCAATGCCTGCCTCATATTCTTCCAAAACAAAATAGTCGTGATAGGCTTTTTTGTTGGTTGCAACAGCGTTATTTTCTTTTTTCTCCAAGCCTGTCACTCCTTTTTGTTAAATTACGCTTCTGCCCTCGATTGCCCTTGAAAGTGTAACCTCGTCTGCATATTCAAGGTCTGCACCGACAGGTACGCCGTATGCAAGCCTACTGACAGTGATACCCATAGGCTTCAGCAAGCGTGAAATATACATCGCCGTGGCTTCCCCCTCAACGGTAGGATTGGTTGCCATAATGACTTCCTCAACCTCTCCGCTTCCGAGCCTTGCAATAAGCTCCTTTATGCGTATTTGGTCGGGACCGATATTGTCCATAGGCGAAACTGCACCGTGAAGAACATGATAAGTGCCTTTGTACTCATTTGTGCGTTCAATGGCAACAACATCTCTCGGGTCTTCAACAACGCAAATAACGCTTTTATCTCTTGTTTTATCCTTACAAATAGGGCATAATTCGTCATCGGCCAAGTCACAACAAACCTTGCATTGCTTGATTTTAGTGTGAGCATCGGTGATAGCTTTTGCAAACGCGTTTGCCTCCGAATCGCTGAGTCCCAAAACATAAAACGCCATTCGCTGTGCGGTTTTGTGACCTATGCCTTGCATACGCTCAAACTGGTCTATTAAATTTTGAAGCGGTGCAAGATTGTGTGCCATAATTATATCCCATCTGTAATTGCTTTTTAAAGTCCCGGAATGTTAAGTCCGCCGGTTACGGAATTGAGCTCTCTTTCTGCTTCCTCGTCAATTTGACGGGTAACTTCGTTAAGAGCGGCAACAAGCATATCTTCAAGCATTTCCACATCCTCAGGGTCAACAACCTCCGGATTAATGCCGATTGCCTTAACTTCGTGACTGCCGGTCATGGTGATTTCAACCATTCCGCCGCCTGAAGTAACGACATATTCTTTTTGCTCAAGCTCAACTTTTTTTGCTTCAATATCTTCCTGCATTTTTTGAGCTTGTTTGAGCATTGCCTGCATATTTTGCGGACCGCCGCCCATACCTTTTGGAATTCTTGCTTTCATACTATTCTCCTTGATTATAAAAATTATTTGAATTCTATATTAATTGAATTTTGTGCCTGATTGATTAAATCCTCAAGTGGGTCACGCTTCGGTGCCGATTGCTCCGTTTGGCGTTTAAAAAGCCCTAACTTATAATGAATGCCGGTTACTTCAAGCAAAGCCGCTTTTATGGATTTTGAATGAATCGGCAATTTTATGAAATCTCTTACTGCCGGATTCGGACTGTCAAGCAAGAAAAACTCACCTCTGACATATCCTTTTGAACCGCTGAGCACTCCGAAAAGCGGAATGTTTGTCCTATGCAACACATCCATAAAGTCGCCCCATTGCGTAAATTCAACTGTATCGTTGGAGTTGGCAACAGGCTGTGCGGTTCTGTGTTCAACCGGAGGAGTTTCAACAACCGGCGGTTGCTCTTCTCTTACAGGTTGTTCCGGCTCGGTGTGAGCAGATTCAGCCACAGGTTCCGGATTGGCAGGTTGTTCCGTCTCAGGCTCGGTTTTCGGTTCTTCCTTTTGTATATATTCAGTTTTCGGTTCGGTCGTGCTTGCCTGAGTTTGAACAGGTGCGGATTGAACCATTACACCGTTTTTGAAAGCGTTTTCAAGCTTTGAAATTCGGTCAAGAAGCGAAGCAATGCTTTCATCCATTTTCGGCTCACATAGTTTTATGAACGCCATTTCAACTTCTATTCTTGCCGAGGCTCCTCCTTTGATTGTCACCAAGGTATTTTGGAATAAATCAAGTGCAAACACGATGCTTTCAACGGTGAAATTCTTTGACGCTTCCAAAATCGTTTGGTATTCGTCGTCCGTACAAATAATCAACTCACGGCTTTTACGCACGGTTTTCGCAACAAGGAAGTTACGAAAATGGTTAATCATTTCAACACAAAGTCGTTCCATATCAAAACTGTTTTGATAAAGGTCACTGATGATTGACATTGCGGTATTGCTGTCGTTGTTTGCAATACAGTCCGACAGCTTGTACATAGCCTCTCTGCCGGCAAGACCGGCAACTTCGGACACAAGGTCGGGAGTAATATTTTTACTTCTGCCTGCACATTGGTCAAGAATTGAAAGACCGTCACGCAATGCACCGTCGGCAATTCTTGCAATAAGAACAGCCGCGTCGTCGTCAAGTTCAAGCCCCTCAAGACCGGCAACCTCTTTAAGTCTTACTGCCATTGTTTCAGGCTGAATTCGCTTAAAGTCAAATCTCTGACAGCGTGAAAGAATAGTTGCAGGAAGCTTATGAACTTCGGTTGTGGCAAGTATGAAAATTACATGTGCCGGCGGTTCCTCAAGAGTTTTAAGGAGTGCGTTAAACGCTCCCGTAGAGAGCATATGCACTTCGTCGATAATATATACTCTGTATTTTCCGCGGCTCGGAGCATAATTCGTTTCGTCCCGAAGCTCACGAATGTTGTCAACACCGTTGTTTGAAGCGGCGTCGATTTCCACAACATCATAAATCGAACCGTTGTCAAGTCCCTTGCAAACTTCGCACTCGTTGCAAGGCTCGCCGTCAATGTTGTGCTCACAGTTTACCGCCTTTGCCAAAATCTTAGCACAGGTGGTTTTACCCGTTCCCCGAGAGCCCGTGAACAAATATGCGTGCGACACTCTGCCGTTTTTTATCTCATTTTTAAGCGTGGAGGTAACATGGTCTTGTCCGTAAACATCGGAAAAAACCCTCGGTCTGTATTTTCGGTACAATACCTGATACATAAGCTTACCTCCTTAAATGATTAAATGCTTTTACGCCCTCAACGTAACGTACAGACTTGTCTGAGGCACACAGAATAATCCACTTATTGCTGCTCGGTTCCCCGCCTGACAAGGTTCGTAGCATCCTGTCGCACAGGGCCCATACGCTACGCTGAAGGTGTAAAAGCACCTCTGTTTTGTTATTATACTATAAAC
>CAVBQD010000181.1:0-3809 GCA_963597385.1 bacterium
TTACCTTTCGATAATGAAACACATAAAGGCAAAAAGTGAGTTTGATAAAAATGAGTGTTTACGAAAATTTTCTGATACCAAAAGTATAATCGGGTTTGCCCAAAATATGCTTTCGATACAAACGGTGGAACGGGTCATTTTGGTAACGCTTGACGCTGACAGACAGCTTATTAATTCCGGTTTTATTTCTAAAGGGAATACGAATTCCGCAAGCGTTATACCGAACGATATTTCAAGGCGGATAATTGACGAAAAACCAAAATTTGCTTTTGTTGCACATAATCACTTAACCGATTCCTGCATTGCTTCGTTTTCCGATATTAATTTTACCATAAATTTGCTTAATTGGTTAAATCAATTCGGAATAGAACTGATTGACCATATAATCGTTAGCAAAAACAGCACCGTTTCTATGGCACGGGACGATGATTATTCCTTTATTTTTAGCAGGGAATAGATTATGCGTGTATATAGCGAAAAAATGAAGTTCGCGAATGCAAACTAATCATAAAAAGTATAACAGCGGCAAAACAAAAATTGTCGCTGTATTTTTGATGTTCATTTATTTTTAATTGACATTGCGGTACTATATTGATATTATAAATAATAGATAAGTATTTTATTTGGAGTGATACCTAAATGAGAGATTTGGATAATCTTTGTGCCAATTGCTGGAGCGAACTTACAGAGGGTTCTGTTTGTGCCGAATGCGGTTATGACAACGACGCTCAAAACGACAGTGTTAATCTTAAAACGAAAACCGTTATTGCCGGTCAATATGTAATCGGCAATGTTATAAAAACGGAGAGCGATTCGGTAACATATTCCGGATATGACGGACAGCTTGACAAGCCGATTTTAATAAGAGAATTCTTTCCAAAAGGCATTGCAAATAGGTTTGACGACAGCGATGAACTTCATGTTCGTCAAAAATTTGTAAATGAGTTTGCAAGATACAAAAAATCGTTTTACAACTTGTGGACAGCTATGCAAAAACTTCACAATTTGTCCGCCGTTGTGCCGATTTACGACCTTGCGGAAGCAAACGGAACATATTATGCAATTATAGAAAAAACCGAATCGGTACCTCTCAGAGAATATTTACTCAGAAATGAAGACGGTCATATTTTGTGGGATACGGCAAGACTTATGTTTATGCCTGTGCTCACAACGATTGAGGCTTTGCACTCAAACGGAATTGTTCACGGTTCAATCACTCCGGACAACCTTGTCCTTTGCAGAGACGGCAAGGTTCATCTTGCTCCGTTTCCGATTACTGAAGCGAGCGACCAGGCAACCGCATTGGAATTTACCGAAAATGACGGTTACACAGCACTTGAACAATATAACAATAAGCACAGAATTTGTGCCGCAACCGATATTTACAGCTTTTCGGCTTGCATTTACAGAGCACTTGTGGGTTCAAATCCGCCGTCCGCCGTTTCAAGAGAAGCAAACGACAAACTTATGATTCCAAACACCATTGCAGAGAAAATCCCAATGCATGTTATTAAGGCACTTGTAAACGGACTTCAGATTTATCCTGAAAAAAGAGTAAAGACTGTTGAAGATTTCAGAGAACTTCTTGACGCCGCTCCTGCCGTAAGAGCCAAGGCGGCTGTTGAGCAGGAAGATGTTTATCAAAAAGGTGCTAAAGGCGGATATCCGGAATATAACGAGAATAAGGGCGAAAAGAAGCGTAAGGCTGTAGTTGCTGTTCTTGTGATTTTGATAGTTGCGGCAATTGCCGCCGCAGTGTACGTTGTGCAATTTTCCGGATTGATAGAAACCGGTAAAGACAACACAACAACCACTCAGGCAACAAAAAGCTATCAGGTGCCTAATTTTTCGGGTGTAGGATATACACAAAGCGATATAGAAAATAACGGTGCTTGGAACGAGCAATTCAACTTCACTTTCCAAGGAGAATATTCCTCCGATACGGAAGAAGGCATCATCTTTAAGCAGAGCGTTGCGGCAGGCGAAACTGTTGAGCAGGGCACGGAAATCATTCTTACTGTTTCAAAAGGAATACAAACGCAGACCGTACCGGATGTTAACGGCTTGACGCTTGACGATGCTACAAAGCAACTTGAAGACCTTGGATTTAAGGTCAGCACGGTTGAAGTTTACAACGACGGCACACATACGGCGAATACCGTTAAAAGTGCAAACGGTTCCGCTCCGGCAGCAGGTACGCTTGCCGCTGTGGGCGAAGAAGTAATTCTTCAGGTTTACGGTGAAGCAGAAACAACAACTGCTCCTGCAACAACCGAAAGCGGAGAATAATTTAAAGTTAAAATGTGAGTTAAAAGACGCAACTAAACGGTTGTGTCTTTTATTTTTGAAAAGATTTGACTTTGACTTTCAAATTTGATATAACATTAATCGGTTACAAAAGAATTACAAAAATTACAATCTTGTAAAGGAGTTTTTGTTATCAGTAAACTATTGATTAAAATAACAGCTTCAGTTATGTCGGCAATTACGGTTTTGAGCGTCGGCGTACCTGTATATGCAGGCTCGGTTCATCAGGATTACACAGGAGCAAAAGCCGTTATGGCAGGAGAAGCTCCGCTTGTGCAAAGCACCTTTAATATGATGATTCCGGAAAAGGAAGATAAATTTATCGTTGAGGTGTACGATATCGGCGAAACTTCCGCAAAGCTTAAATGGTCTGGCAATAAGATTTATTTGGGATATACTGTCAGCATATTCAATCCTGTTACCCACAATTTTGAGGAATATGCCACCACAAACACATCGGGCATATCGCTTGCAAATCTTCACGATGATTCATCGTATAAGTTTATGATATCGTCGGCTGCCAGTGATGAGACTCTCGGCATTGTTTCGTTTAAAACCGAATCGTTAAAGCCTCAGCTTAAAGTTGATGAGGCGTCGTCCGAGGGTGTAAAGCTTTCTGTAAGCAACGCTTATGACAAGGCAAAATTTGTGCTGTACAGAAGCGAGGACGGAGAAGAATTTGAAAAAATCGATGTTTCCAAAAACGAACTGTCATTTGTTGACGAAAATGTCAAAGGCAACAAGCAGTATTATTATAAAGTGAAAATGGTTTCTGCCCACAAGGACAAATCAAGTGATGTTGTAATTGCAGACATACCGGAAAATATGAAACTTCCAAAGGTATCGGGTGCAACAAAAACTTATGCATATTACACGGCGGTAACGGCTAAGGCTTCACCGCAATATGCGTTGCTCAATTCGGAAGAATGTTATACCGACGATGAAACAGGAATTCGTATGATTGACGACTGCTATTGCGTTGCTCTCGGCTCGTTTTACGGCAGTACAATCGGTACAAAATACAGAATTACATTTTCAACCGGAAAATCCATTAATGTTATTCTTTGCGACCAAAAATCGGATAAGCATACCGACAAAAAACATCAGTACGCAGTCAAAAACAGTGACATTATGGAATTCTATGTTGAAAAGGGCAAAATCCCGTCGGGCATTCGAGGCGATTACGGCAATCTTGAACAGTTCAGCGGTGATATTGTTAAAATTGAAAGATACGCACTGTAAATTACACAGTTCTATTATGTATGTTATGGCTTCTCTTGCGTTTGTAAGGGAAGCTGTCGTATTTATGTACGACTGATGAGATAAAAGAAAACAGGATGGCACACCCTACAAAATTTGATTTTAAACAACAGAATCGTAGGGGGAGATATTATCTTCCCGCAGATTGTCGATAAAGTCCCTGAAGCACGCCAAAATTCGATCAACCGATACTGCCTCCACTTGTTGCAAGGTTATTCCCCCGTTAATCGGGGGAAATGTCT
>CAVBQD010000182.1:0-3808 GCA_963597385.1 bacterium
GGCGGTATACAATGAGCAAAACAGCAGTTGTTTATTGGAGCGGTACAGGCAACACGGCGGCAATGGCAGACGCAGTTGTTGACGGAATAAAATCGGCAGGCGGCGAGGCAGAACTTTTCACAGCCGATGCATTCAGCTCCGATATGGTTGATAATTATGATTCTATAGCATTCGGTTGCCCTTCAATGGGTTGTGAACAGCTTGAAGATACAGAGTTTGAACCGATGTTTGAGTCGTGCAAAAGCAAGCTTAAAGGTAAAAAGATTGCTCTTTTCGGTTCTTACGGTTGGGGCGACGGCGAATGGATGCAAACCTGGGAAGACGATTGCAAATCCTTCGGTGCCGATTTGGTAATTGAAAGTGTAATTTGCAACGAAGCACCCGATGATGACGCAGTTGCAAAATGTGAAAATTTAGGTAAGGCACTTGTTTAATGCCGATGAACAATTTAGGCTTCGGCTTAAATTGCTCCGAATGTCCTTAATACGGTTAAAGATGTTCGGAACAGTTTAAACTTAACTCATTAAATTGTTCAAATTTCTCTACTCCTAATCCAATAAACAAAAGACGGACGGTTTGACTGTCCGTTTTTTGTATTTGGTGATTTACAAACAGTATATAATATGTTATTATATTGTGCGGGGAAACACGAAAGGCAAGAGGAGAGATAAAAATGGCATTAAATTTTAAAAAAATCAGAAAGGGCTTTGCGTTTTGCTTAGCTCTTATTATGCTTTTGTCGGCAAACATAATTGCGTATGCCGATGAAAGGGCGGAGTACAATTTAACTCTTACATTAACGGCGGAAGACACTTTTGATGTGACCGGTCTTTTGTATGATGACGACAAAACGGCGGCTGTAACTTTACGCACGGATAACGAGGCGGTTGCCCTAACGCTTGACGGCAATATGATAAAGGCTGTAAGTGCAGGTACTGCAACGATAACTGCCGAGTGTGCGGATTATTATATGACGGATTACATAAAGAGTGTGTATTACATCGCATTGACCGTAGTCAACAAAGAGTCTGAACAACCGACGACACCCACCGAGCCGAAAACCGAAACGAAATCGTATGACGATGTTTTGCCATACTGCAAGGGAATAGCAAAAATGGCAGACAAACGCACTAATTTGAAAAGGGTTGTCTACGGAAAATCGGTTATGGGCAAACCGCTTGAAGCTTATGAAATATACAACGCTTCAAAAAATAACAAATACAGCAAAACTTTGTTTATGGATTTTTGCGTTCACGGATTCGAGGATGAGTATTACCGAGACGGAAAAGTGCTTTTGAAAGAAGCGGTAAGACTTGTTAAGTATTTCACCGAGCATTCAAGTGCATTGAAAAATTTCAGACTTGTTATTGTTGTGTGTGCAAATCCGGACGGAACATTCGACGGCAAAAACAACAGCAGAGCAAATTCAAGAGCGTTTGGCAGATGCACCGCAAAGCATGTTGACATTAACAGAGATTTCAGAAAATTTAAGGGCAAGGAAACACGAGCACTCAAGAAGTACATATTAAAGTCCGACCCCGATATTTATATGAACTGCCACGGTTGGGAAAATCAGGTTATCGGCACACGAAAACTCAACAAAATTGTTAAGAAAAACCTGAGAGTCAGAAGAACGCAAAACGGCGTATACTGCTACAATAAAGGCTTTGCCATCGGCTGGGTTCACAAAAAACTTCAAATCCCGGTAGCCCTTGTCGAGTACAAAAACACATCCTCGGTCAGCACAACCAAGGATGTAAAAATGATAAAAGACATCGTAAAAGCATATTAATGATGCAATTAAAATAAACGCCCAATGACCGGCGTTTATTTTTTTATCTTGTTATCTTGTGTAATCGGATTTATTTATCTTGTTTTTTTTCGATTAATAATATATAATTAGTTTAATATATTTATTTATTGCCTGAAAGGCTATGGTGATTAATATGAACAGATTAAAGGCATCATACATTATGAGAGCTGTTGTTTATCCGCTTTTGGTTTTGGCAGTTTTGATTATAACCGCAACAATACTTGTGCCAAATTTTATTGAATCGCTTCCGGTTGCAACCGACAAAGTTCACGCAGTTACGCAGTATAATGTCAAGGATTACGATATGTTTCCTACAAAATACAGCAAGTTTTCAAAACTCGAACATAACAGATTCATAGGTTGGCTCAGCTCGGAAGATGTTGCACTCGGCTGTGCGGTTACATATAATTCGGAAAACGAAAATTCAAATGCCGCATCGCTCTTAAAAGGCTCAACAGAGCCGTGGAATAACGGCTGTGTTATGATTATCGGTAAAAATACCGACGACGAGTTCAGAAATTTACATAAAGCAAAAATCGGCGACAAGGTAGATATTGAATTTTATAAAAACGATACCTATCATTATCAAATCAGCGATGTTGAATACATAGTTTCCCGTGATGAAATATCAAACTTCAAAGGTAAAAACAAGCTTATTATGTGCTTGCCGTATAAGAATTTTGAAAAGGATGACGAGTTCTTTTATACAGTTTACACAGCAGATTTGATTAAGGAATGAGGTGCGGAAGATGAAAAGAAAACAAAATAACGCCGCTCTCGGCTTAAACAAATTTATATGCTATCTTCTTGCGATTATTATGGCGGCGTCGGCAACGCTGTTTATATCGGTTGGTATAACTGCTTCGCTTCTTCGCACAAACACCTTTGTTCAAAAAAGATTTGAAGCGTATAACAGTCAAACGCTTAAAGAAGTTTACGACGAGCTTGGTAAAGTAGCAGAAAAAACCGGAATACCGAAAAAGGCATACACCTCGGCTTTTTCAACCAAACATATGCAAAGTGTTTTGCATATAGCCTCAAATAATGTTGTAAAGGGCTACAAAACCGATTATTCAAATTCAAAGTTTTTGTATGAGTATTTGAAAAATTCAATCACAAAATATTGCAAAAAAAATGATATACCGATAACAAAACAGCAAATTAATCAGTATTCCTGTCTTGCTTCCGATGCTTTTAATAAAGTTGTGGGAGATGAAAGTACAAATAATATCATTATTATTGCACTTACTTACACAAACAAGCCGATTTTTGTAATGCTTTTCTCCGTTATTGCTTATTTATTGTGTATATTTTTGATAGACTTTCTGTCTGCACGGCGACATAAAAAATACGAATATTTAGGCATAAGCTTTATAATTTCCGGTGAAGTACTCTTTGTTTTGCCGTTTTTTGCACTGATTATGAAATATACAAATGATTTGCATTTTACAGATGTTGATGTGTACAATATGGCACTTGCCGACACGCTTAATGATATACTTAAAATAATTATGGCTGTGGGTGTGCTGGTTTTAGCACTCGGTGCATATTTGGTTGTAAGAAATTATAAATATTACTTGCACAAAACACGCTCAATGAATACCGAAAAGCAAATTGTCGAAAAAATAAAAACCGAACAAGAACAAAATGGTAAATTGTAAAATGAAATAAATAAGGATAAAAATCATCCGGGTGTAATAGTGAAAGTAAGCGTTCAATGGTGATTTCTACACTTATAACGCTTTTGGAAAACAAAGTTATTAAAGTTTCCGATAGGTGTATGGAAATCGATGCCGTTGTTAACGATGAAATTGATTTATATAAAAGTGACAGCTCTTTACAACACATAAAAAACTAAGGCGATACTTGCAAAAATGGGAGTAAGAAATTGATACGCTTATAGGAAGATTTGACGATACAATGAAAAATAATGCGGACTCAGACTGTCGATAAAGCTCCTGAAACACGCCAAAGTTATATTAACAAATGTTGTAG
>CAVBQD010000183.1:0-3794 GCA_963597385.1 bacterium
ATATTATATTTTAAATTTATATTAAAGAGGTTAATTTATGAGTCTTTGGGATAAGGAATATATCGGTCTTTGTAAAAAGATTTTAACTACAGGCACAGAAGTTGAAAACAGAACAGGTGTAAACACGATTAAGGTTCCGTCTCATCATTTTCAGCTTGATATCGGTGAAGAATTTCCGATTTTAACTACAAAGCAACTGTTTATTCGTCAAGCGGTTCTTGAAATGCTTTGGATATATCAGGCTCAATCAAATGATGTCCGCTGGCTTCAAGAGCGTGATGTAAACATTTGGAACGAGTGGGAAATTGACGATGAAGGCTATTGGAATGCAATCCAAATGCTACCCGATGAAAACGGCAAACTTGTAAAGCAAAATGTTCATAAGTTTTTCGGTAAAGAATACTCACATACTATCGGTACGGCATACGGTTATATTGTTAATAAGTTTCAAATGACTCAGAACTTAATTGATAAAATTAAAAATCATCCCGAAGACCGCAGAATGGTCATGACTCTTTGGCAAAACGATTATCTTGAAACTGCCGTTCTTCCGAGTTGTGTTTGGTCAAGTGAATGGGATGTTACAAACGGAAAACTTAATTGTTGGGTTCATCAAAGAAGTTGCGATGTTCCGCTTGGACTGCCGTTTAATGTTACTCAATATTCGGTACTTAATTGTATGCTTGCACAGGTTTGCGGATTAAAACCGGGCACTATTGATTGGTCGATTAAAGACGCACATATTTATGTCAATCAGGTTGACGGCATCAAAGAACAAATCAGAAGATTTGATGAGCAGGGCGATTTGCCGGCACCTCAACTTTGGCTTAATCCGGATGTTAAAGACTTCTTTGAATTTGACAATTCAAGAGATTGTAAAGATGTTAAATTACTTAATTACGAGCATCTTGGAAAAATAAAGTTTCCGATTGCTCAGTAAGGAGAAAATATGTCAATTTCTATGATTGCCGCTGTAGGCAAAAATCTTGAACTTGGTAAAAACAACGATTTGATATGGCACTTTAAAGAGGATATGAAGTTTTTTAAGGAAACGACCACGGGTCATCCTGTTATTATGGGAAGAAAAACATTTGAGTCACTTCCCAAGGCACTTCCGGGAAGAAGAAACATTGTCATTTCTTCAAATCCCGATTACAAGGCTGACGGTGCGGAAACCGTCACTTCAATAAATGAAGCACTTGAAATTGCCAAAACCGAAGATGTGTTTATTATCGGCGGCGGTAGAATATATAAGGAGTTCTTACCTTATGCCGACAATCTTTATTTAACCGAAATAAATGCAGAGTGCACGGATGCCGACACATATTTTCCTCAATTTAACAAAAGTGATTACATTAAAGAGATTGTTAATTATTACGAAGTAAACGGTACAGAATTTTACCATGCGATATATAAAAAATAGTATGCCTAAGAGCCTTTCAAAACCGAAAGGCTCTTATATATTTTGTAAAAACAGGGAATAATATTGTAAAAATATTTTAATTTCCTATTGACAAAGTAGGAAATAAGTTATATATTATAGGTCGAAAAACCTATAAAGTTAATAGGAATAAAAAGGCAGGTTAATAATATGGCAACTATTTATGTTGATAATGCTGCAACCACACAACTTTCAAACACTGCTTTGGAAGCTATGAAGCCGATGATGCAGGAAATTTACGGTAATCCGTCATCACTTCATCATATCGGTCAAATTGCCAAAGAACATCTTGAAGATGCAAGAGCAAGGGCAGCAAAATGTATAAATGCAAATTCAAACGAGATTTACTTTACATCCGGCGGAAGTGAAGCCGACAATCAGGCTATTCTCACTGCTGCATATAACGGTGCTAAAAAAGGTAAAAAGCATATTATATCTTCAAAATTTGAACATCACGCTGTTCTTCACACACTTGACAAGCTTGCAAAAGAAGGCTTTGAAATCGAGCTTCTTGATGTTTATCACGACGGAATTGTTAAAGTAGAAGATGTTAAAAATGCAATAAGAGAAGATACTGCACTGGTCACAATTATGGCTGCAAATAACGAAGTAGGCACAATTCAGCCTATTAAAGAAATTGGTGCTGTATGTAAAGAAAAAGGTGTTTTGTTCCATACAGACGCAGTTCAGGCGTTCGGACACATTCCGATTGATGTTGTTGATATGAACATTGATATGCTTTCAATTTCTGCACACAAATTTCACGGTCCTAAGGGCGTTGGTATTTTGTACTGCCGAAAGGGTATTCTTCTTCAAAATCTTATTAACGGCGGTGCTCAGGAACGAGGCAAGAGAGCCGGAACAGAGAATATGGCTTCCATCGTAGGTATGGCTGCTGCAATGGAAGAAGCTGTTAATAATCTTGATAAAAATGCAAAATATGTAACTGCACTTCGTGATAAAATTATCGACGGATGTGCCGATATTGAACTTCACACATTAAACGGAGACAGATATAACAGACTACCCGGAACTATTAATTTCAGCTTTGAAGGAATCGAAGGCGAAGGACTTATTCTTCTTCTTGACCAAGACGGTATTTGTTCTTCTTCAGGCTCGGCATGTACAAGCGGTTCGCTTGACCCGTCACATGTGTTGTTGTCTATGGGTGTTCCTGTGGCAAGTGCACACGGCTCGCTTCGCCTTTCACTTTGCGAATACAATACCGAGGAAGAGGCAGATATAATTATCAATTCAATCCATAAGGTTGTAACATATTTAAGATCAATTTCTCCGGTTTGGGAGAAAATTCAAAATGGAGAGGTAGTAGAATAATGGCATTATATTCAGAAAAAGTAATGGATCACTTTACAAATCCAAGAAATGTCGGTAAAATTGAAGATGCTGATGGTGTCGGTGAAGTAGGAAACGCTAAATGCGGCGATATTATGAAAATATATCTTAAAATCGATGAAAATCATGTTATTACCGATGTTAAATTTAATACTTTCGGTTGTGCATCTGCAATTGCATCAAGCTCAATGGCAACCTGTCTTATAAAGGGAAAGCATGTAAGTGAAGCAGTAGAACTTTCTAACAAAGCTGTTGTTGAAGCTCTTGACGGATTGCCACCGGTAAAAATTCACTGTTCTGTACTTGCCGAAGAAGCAATTAAGGCAGCTGTTAAGGATTATTACGACAAAAACGGTATCGAGTATGATCCCGACACATTTAAGGAAAAGGAAGTTCACGAATAAGTTAAATTAATTCGTGATGCTTAGGAGTAGGTTATGGCTTTAAAAGACATACAAGAGGAAATTTTAAAATTAAAAAAAGAAAAAGACATTTGCATTTTGGCACATTGCTATCAATCACCCGATATACTTGAAGTTGCCGATTTTGTCGGTGACAGCTTTGCCTTGTCTGTGTCCGCTTCAAAAGTAACAAACAAAACCGTTATTATGTGCGGCGTAAGATTTATGGCAGAAACGGTAAAGATTTTATCACCGGATAAAAAAGTTATTCTTGCAAACGGTGATGCAGGTTGCCCAATGGCTGAAATGATGGATAAAGAACTTATCGAACAGGTCAAAGAGCAATATCCGGAGTATACGGTTGTAGCATATATTAACACAACAAGCGAACTTAAAACAGTTTGTGATGTTTGCGTAACATCGTCATCGGCACTTAAAATTTGCAGAAGCCTTAATACGGATAAAATTTTGTTTATTCCCGATAAAAATCTTGGCTCGTATATTGCAAAGCAATTGCCGGAAAAAGAATTTAAACTTCTTTCGGGCGGTTGTCCTACACACGCAAGAATGGGCATATCGGAAGTTAAGAAAGCTAAAGC
>CAVBQD010000184.1:0-3713 GCA_963597385.1 bacterium
TATTAAGGCTCCCCTTGATTGTAATCAAGGGGAGCTGTCTGCACCTTGTGTGCAGACTGAGGGGTTAAAAGATTAAAAGGTAAAACCCCACCGTCTTTTGCTACGCAAAATCCACCTCCCCTTATAAATAAGGGGAGGCAAACCTCTTAAGGCTCCACTTGTTTTTATCAAGGGGAGCTGTCGTGCTTGCACGACTGAGGGGTTAAAAACAAACTGAGGGATTTATAAATTATCCCAACATCATTTTTCCTCTTGACAAATCCGTATTTTTTGTTATAATAAAACTACTGAAAATTAAACAGTACCCTTAAAGATGAAGAAGCAGAAAAAGATTGTTTGCCCGCTTCAGAGAGCCGATGGTTGGTGTGAATCGGCGGACGGCATATGATGTATAGCTCTCTGTGGAGTCGATTACCTGAACAGAAATTGATAGGGTTGTCCGTGTAGCTGCGTTACAGGCTGAGGCATTGATAGATGCCAAAGGGCAGTTTAACCTCTGCTGAAATAGGGTGGTACCGCGTATTTTACGCCCCTATACTTTGAGTGTAGGGGATTTTTTTATGTCCTTTGCACCAACGGAAGGAGATTTTAGTATGAAAAAAGGTTATGAAAAGTATTTCGGCTTCAAGCCGATCGACATTCCGGACAGAACTTGGCCGAACAAGCAAATCACAAAGGCACCGATTTGGTGTTCTGTTGATATGCGTGACGGCAATCAGGCACTTGTTGACCCAATGAATTTGGAAGAAAAGCTTGAATTTTTCAAAACCATTCTTGATGTGGGAATCAAGGAAATTGAGGTTGGCTTTCCGTCTGCAAGCGAAACCGAATATGAGATATTAAGAACGCTTATTGACGGCGGTTACATTCCTGACGATGTTACGATTCAGGTACTCGTTCAGGCAAGACCGCACCTTATCAAAAAGACTTTTGAAGCAATTCACGGTGCAAAAAATGTTATCGTGCATTTTTACAATTCGACTTCAACCTTGCAAAGAAAGGTTGTTTTCAAGACCGATATGGACGGCGTAATTGACATTGCCGTCAAGGGAGCACAGCTCATTTACGAGCTTACCGAAGAAGAAAAGAAGAAAAATCCCGACACGAATATCCGCTTTGAGTATTCGCCGGAGTCGTTCACCGGCACGGAAATGGACAATGCGGTTGAGATTTGCAAGCGTGTTATGGAAGAACTTCATATTACAAAGGAAAATCCGATTATTCTCAACTTGCCGTCAACCGTTGAGGGCTCAACACCAAACGGCTACGCAGACCAAATCGAATATTTCTGCCGTCATTTGCCAAATAGAGACGCCGCAATTATTTCGCTTCACCCTCACAATGACAGAGGTACGGGCGTTGCAGCCGCAGAGCTTGGATTGCTTGCCGGTGCGGACAGAATTGAGGGCACGCTTTTCGGCAACGGCGAAAGAACGGGCAATGTTGACATTGTTACGCTTGCACTTAATATGTGGACGCAGGGCGTTGACCCGAAACTTGACTTCCACGACATTAACAGCGTTAAAGAAGTGTACGAGCGTTGCACAAAAATGACCGTGCCGCCTCGTCATCCGTATGCAGGCGAGCTTGTGTTCACGGCGTTCTCGGGTTCGCACCAAGACGCTATCAACAAGGGCAAAATTTATATGGAAGAAAGCGGAACGGATATGTGGGAAGTGCCTTATCTTCCTATCGACCCGGCAGATGTCGGCAGGGAATACGAGCCGATTATCCGCATAAATTCACAGTCGGGCAAGGGCGGAACGGCGTTCATTCTTTCCACAAATTACGGCATTAAGATGCCGAAAGCAATGCATCCCGAGTTTGGTGCAGTTGTTCAAAAAGCTTGCGACGAAAAGGGCAAGGAACTCGGTGCAAACGAAGTTTTCGACCTCTTCCAAAAGGAATACAGAAATGTCAACGGCCCGTACAGACTTGCAAATTACAAAATCACTGAGGAAAAGAACGAGGAAGATTCGCTCACGACCGTTCATTTCACCGGTTCGCTTAAATACAAGGACGAAGAACCTGTTAAAATTGAGGGCTTCGGCAACGGTCCTGTCAGTGCGTTCTGCGACGCTATGAACAAAACGCCGCTTCGTGAGTACGAATTTATTGATTACAGCGAGCACGCAATTGCAGTCGGCTCAGAATCGAAGGCTATCAGCTACATTCAGCTTAAAACGCCGCAGGGCAAAACGGTGTTCGGTATCGGCGTCAGCCATAATATCGGCTACGCTTGTATGAAAGGCGTAATTTGTGCAATCAACCGTGACCAGCCGGACACAATGCGTGATGATACAATGCCGGGCATATTTGATGTTTGTTGATTGGAAATGCGGTAAATTAAAAACAAATTAAGGCTCCCCTTGCAATAAGGGGAGGCAACCCTCTTAAGCCTCCACTTATTTATAAGGGGAGGTGTCAACACAAATGTGTTGACGGAGGGGTTAAACCTACGAATACCCACGGGCTTTTGACCCCTCAGTCTTTTGCTTCGCAAAAATCCAGCTCCCCTAACCATTAGGGGAGCCGTACATAAATCTCTGGAGGAAATCAAATGAAAGAATACAATATCACCGTATTAAAAGGTGACGGAATCGGACCTGAAATCGTTGATGAGGCAATCAAGGTTTTGAACAGAGCCGGTGAAAAATTCGACTTCAAGTTTAATTATAATTATCAACTTTTGGGCGGCTGTGCTATCGACGCAACAGGCGTGCCTTATCCAAAGGAAACTGCGGACGCTTGCAAGGCTTCGCAAGCAGTACTTTTGGGTGCCGTAGGTGGCCCTAAGTGGGACAGCCAACCGGGTAATAATCGCCCTGAAAAAGGTCTTTTGGCTATTCGTGAGGATTTGGGACTTTTCGCAAATCTTCGTCCGGCAAAGATTTTTGCTCCGCTTAAAAGTGCTTCTCCTATTAAAGAAGAAATCATCGGCGACGGACTTGATATTCTCATCGTTCGTGAACTTACAGGCGGTATCTATTTCGGCGACCGCGGAACTTATGAGGAAAACGGCGTTGTCGGTGCTTACGATACGGAAAGATACACTTATCCCGAGATTAAAAGAATCGTCAAAGCCGGTTTTGAATACGCTATGAAGCGTGAAAAAAGACTTACTTGCGTTGACAAGGCAAATGTTCTTGACTCGTCACGCCTTTGGAGAAAGGTTATGGAGGAAACGGCTAAGGATTATCCCGAGGTTGAGGTTTCCTATATGTATGTTGACAACTGTGCTATGCAACTTGTTCGCAATCCGAATCAGTTTGATACTATCGTTACTTCAAACATCTTCGGCGACATTTTGTCGGACGAGGCTTCAATGATTTCCGGCTCAATCGGTATGCTTGCTTCTGCTTCTCTTGCTGAGGGTACATTCGGTCTTTATGAACCGATTCACGGCTCTGCTCCGGATATTGCAGGTCAGGGCAAAGCAAATCCGCTTGCAACTATTCTCTCTGGTGCAATGATGCTTCGCTATACTTTCGGCGAATCCGAAGCGGCTGACGCTATCGAAAAAGCAGTTGACATCGCTCTTACTCAGGTGAGAACTCCGGATATTTTCGAGGACGGATTTACTCCTGTTAATACTCAACAAATGGGCGATAAAGTAGCTGAGTTGTTGTAATATAAACCTATTAATAAGGCTCCCCTTGATTGTAATCAAGGGGAGCTGTCTGCACCTTGTGTGCAGACTGAGGGGTTAAAAT
>CAVBQD010000185.1:0-3660 GCA_963597385.1 bacterium
GAGCGGTATTCATCAATAATCACTCCGGCACCCGATTCGTTGTAACTGTCGTATCTGGTTATGCTTTGCGACAAAGCGTTATCCTTTGTGTCAATGACTTTTTCGTTTGCAAGTGAATTTGAATACGAAGAATTGATTTTGTTCCAAGCCGTATCAAAATCTTCACCGTCCGAAGTGTAACCCGTCGAAGCAATCACAACAATATCGGGATATTTTTCGTTAATTATCTTTTTAAGAGCGTCAAAATTACGCCAATAAACCTCGCCGTAATTGTCGCCGCCGATTTGCAAATATTTCAAATTGAACGGCTGTTCACTTCCGTTTGCACTGCGAAGCGACGCCCAATATCCACCCGTGCTGTCGGCATTTGCGTATTCGATTAAATCGAGTATATCCTGTGCGTAATTCGTAAATTCGTCCGTGCCCGGAGTGAGCGAAATGCTTTCCACATACTTGTTGAAATCCTCGACGCCGCTGACTTTAAGCGACTCGATATATTCGGTTCTCGCCTTAACCTCGCTCTTTTTGTAACCGCACTCGATGATAAGATAAGTTTCCCACTGTTCATCAGTCATATATGTTTTGTCAAGTGCCTGAGAATACGCCTCGTACTCACCGTTCGTTTGACACGCAATTCCTGCACCGACAACCGCAACGGGAACAGCATTTAAATCTTTGGCAAGCTGAAAATATTCGTGATAGCCGAGCATATTTGAATTGTTTGCAAAATATCCCTTTGCACTGTCATTATACACGCTGACCGACTGCTTGCGAAGTGCCGGCTCGCCAATCGTGTCTTTCCAATTATAATTGTTATTGTTTTCGGCAACGCAATCGCCCGGGAACTTTACGAACGACGGTTTGAGGCTTTTCAGTGCGTCAACCATATCGGTACGAAGCGATGTATATTCCCACTCGCCGTCGCCGAGACCGTAACTGTCGTCCGGCACCAAAGTGACATAATCAACGCAAATCGAACCCGTGCCGTTAAAACTGATTCCCAGTCCGCCGCTTTCGGTACCGCCGGATTTGATTTTAGCACTTACCTTAGTCCACGAGTTTTTGTTCAATGAATTAATATCAAGTTGAACCGGGTCGGAATTGTTTGATTTAGAATCGAGAAACACACCGATTTTTCCCTGAAAATCCACATTGAGCAAATAACACGAAAAATAATATGTTGTGCCTTTTTCAAAGCTCATACCCGCTTTTTCGGCAACGCTTGAACTGTAATTGCCTTTGCTGTCAAACAGCTTTGTATAGCCGTTATTGACCATACTTCCCTGCGACTCAACCGTAATTGTTTCGTATGTCGGATTGTTTTGATTAATCGGATTTTGATTTGACACAACAGGCGAAACGCCGTTAAACGCCCACGCATATTCGGGATTGTCGGCATATTCAAACGAGTTGTTGTTTACCATATTTGATGACAGACCGCCGTCTGCACCGAACGACGAATCATCAAGGGTCACTCCGTAAAGGGTGGACGAAATCTCCGAGCCGATGTCATCATTTGATATATTAAGTACAGTATCGGTCTTTGCAAAAACAGGGTTTGCAAACGCAAACACAAAAACGACCGATAGCAAAACAGAAATTACTTTTTTCATACATTTCCTCACTAATTACATATAAGCTGATTATACCACACCCCACGCAAAAAGAAAAGAGGCGAACAGGTTAAATTCCCGTTTGCCTCCGTCAATTTTCATAACTTTTATTTTGTTTTAACTTTCTTGGTTTTGCTCCACGGTGAATAAATCTTTTTGCCGGAAATTGTTTTATATGCTCTTACGCGAACATAGTAATACTTTTTCGACTGTGCGGTGGTCACTGTCTTTGAAAGATACTTTGATGTGACCGACTTGGTTTTGTAATTCTTTGAGAAATTACTGTAAGTTGACCACATAACCTGATAGCCCGAAGCACCGCTTACTTTTGCCCACGAAGCTTTAATCTTTTTCTTTGATGACGACTTTGCCGACTTCAATGTCGGTTTTGAAACGGAAGTGTACTGCGAAACGATTGTGCCGAACGAAGCGTAGGTTTTTTCGTTGCCGTCAATTTGATAAGCACGAACCTTGAAATAATACTTTTGGCTTGCCGAAAGACCCGTTACCTTGCAGGTGTTTGTGTTGGCATTTGCAATAGTCTTATAAAGTGCATACTTCTTTGTTGAAGCGTTATATTTGTAAACCTCATATCCGTTTGCGGCAGTTTGCTTGTCCCAAGTAAGTGTAATATAGTTATTGGCATAAGCGGAAACTTTTGGATTAACCGCACCTACGACTGTTTCGATTTTAAGAGCCGTATTATATGCACCGGTGTAGTTTTTGCCGTTTACACTTGCATATGCGGCAATATGAACATAGTTAATACTGCCTGTCAAAAGACCGCTGACCTGAGCACTTGTGCCGACAAAATTACCTACGGTAGTCCACTTGCTGTTTTTGAGAACCTGAACGGTATATCCGCTTGCACCGTCAACCGCAGACCAGCTCAAATTTGCACTGTTAGTTTTAACATCGGAAGCTTGCAAATTTTGAACCGTGCCCGGTACGATGTTAAATGTTTTTGTAAGATTCAAAACATTTGCGTAATTTCCTGCACCGAGAATATTTACCGTTGCAGTGCCTATTGCGGTATTATTCTGATATGTAACGGTGTAATCAATTCCCTCGGTGAGAGTTGTTCCGCCGTACGAAACATTTATGCTCGGTGTAATCTCATAGCCGGAATACACCTGATTCGGAATGTTTGCAACCTTGAGAGATGACGATATACTACCCGAATACATAAAGTTACAGTCAAACACCTTGTTTGAAATGCCCGGGATTGTACCGCTTGAAGTGTACTGCCAAATTTTGTATTCACCGGTGTAATTTGTGCTCGTGGTATAATGAGCAAGCCAAACTTCATAACCGGCGTTCTCGATAGCCTCGTGGTTTAAATTTGTATTAAGAAATGTTTTGTTGGCATAAACCATTGCGTCATAGCCCGCATTTTTGATTGTATTGCAAAAAGCAAGTGCAATGTTCGTCATATCGCTTTTGTCAATATCGCCGTCTGCCCAAGCGGAATCAAGTCTGCCTGTTTTAACTCCTGCGAACTCATAGTCAAAAACAATAGGCAAATCAATGCTGTATCCCTTTACAATATTAAGGATATAATTAGCTTCCTGAACAGCTTCGGCAGTTGTGATAGCCTGTGAATAGATATACGCACCGACAGGAATACCCTGAGACTGTGCACCGCTGATGTATTCGGCAAACTTTGTGTCTTTTACAAGCGTGCCCTCATCGCCGTATCCGCGATATGCCGCACGCAAAATAGCAAAATCAACGCCTGCCGCTTTGATTGTTGACCAATTGAGATTGCCGTTATGATATGAAACATCTATACCCTGCTGAATTCCGCTTGCCATAAACCTATCTTGATGAGTATAAGTTTTATCCATAAAATTGCTTGAACCGGTGAAAGCCGATGCTGTAACAGGCGTTACAAGCATTGTACCGGCAAAAAGTACCGACATTATTTTTCTTACTGCTTTTTTCATTAAGCATTACTCCTCCAACATTTTGTGCGAACACCTTTCATCGTTGCAAACAAAGGTGTTTATTTTTTAATATACCAATAGTTTTCGTCAACCTTTTTATT
>CAVBQD010000186.1:0-3550 GCA_963597385.1 bacterium
TGATTTCAATTCCGACCTGCTGTAGACCGGCTTGAATTTTAGCGATTTCCGGAATTTCTTCCCGTATCTGTGCCGAACGGATATCCGCTTCCATAACAGCCGAATCGTGTCGCTTTTCAAGTATTCTTTTTGCCTGGTTATATATCTTATTTGAATATGCCATAATTATCCTTTATATATCATAATCGTCGTTGAGCATTGCACGGCGGTTAATCTCATCAATATCATAGGTTTCATCAATAGCCGATTTGGACTTTTGCTTCTTTTCGTCGGCTTTCTTTTCTTCTTCCTTGGCAACCGCTTCCGGAGTAAATATACCGTTTTTCTTCCAGTTTTTAAGCACGGTATTAACATATCTGAGCGTCGGCTTGTCCGTGTTTTCTTTCATAATATCGCAAGCGATTGAAATCATTTGAATATCAAAATCCTCACTCCAACGGCTTATCATCTCCCGTTGCTTAACTGTCGGGTTACGGTGACTTATACCGCTGAGAGCCATAATCTCTTTCCAAAGTCTGTCGGACGACTCAAGCATACGGAGTTTTTCGTCTGCCGCTTCAAGAGTAACAATTCCCTCTTCGCTCCATTTCTTTGCCATTGAACCTATATAGCCCGTACCGATTGCCCTACCCTTTGATTTTTCGGTTTTGTAATATTGCAAAATCACGAGTATTACATCGCTCGGAAGTCCGTAATATGTTGCCATATTAATAATAAGTTCCTGTTCAACATGGCTGATTGTTCTGCCAAAAACTTCCTGTGCGTGCTGAATAAGCTCGGTAAGTTCCCTGTTTTCTCTGCACATAGCAACAATATCGCTCGGATTAAGCGTCGGAACAGGAATAGACTCTTTAACTTCAACAGTTTTGACTTCCGTCGGTTTAGGCTGAACCGCCGCCGTTTCGCTTGGAGGAGCGGCATTTACAACTCCGTCGCACGAAAGCACACCCTCTTCAACCCAAAACTCCAAAAAATCCGTTGCGTCCGCCTCGGTACAACCAAGCGACTTTGCAACAAATTTGCTGTCGCACGGAGCGTTATTTGCCAGAATGAGCAACAATGCTTTTAACTGATATTCACTTGCAAGTTTTATGTAATCGCTGACCGCCTTTTTAGGTACGGCAATCATTCCGTCCTGCCAAATGTTACCGACCGGCACAATTTGATATTGCATTTTGCTCACCCCTTTTCATCAAATACACTAAATATTTTACCAAATATCAGCCCGACATTCAACCGCAATATAAAGGGGTGCTCATCGGAGCACCCCACTATATACATTAGGCTATAACACGCCGAAGTTTTATCGGCAGTCCGATTAATATGTTATGCAATCGGTGGTTATAAGATTTACGCCGACATCAACGAGTTTTTTCATAACTGCCGGGTCATCAATCGTCCACGCTCCGACAAGCATACCCTCGTCAATGCACTTCTTAATTTGAGCGGCGTCATTTTCAAAATTTTCTTCCTTGTTGCCGTTAAAATCAATTCCGCAGTTATCAATGGTTTTTGCAAGTTCAATATCCTCGTCCTCAATTTCCTGCACAAGGTACATCATATCGTTGTCACACAACTTACGAAGTTCCTGCAAATCGCTGAATTTAAAGGAAATAAAGGTCACCTTTACATCGGGATATTTTTTGCACATATCAATGACTTCACCGTAATATTCGTGGTTGTTTTCTTCCTTAAACTCAATAACCGCCTGCATTCCGTACTTCTCGCAAATTTGAAGATACTCCTCAAGCGTGCAAATTTTAAGATTTGGATACTTGTCAATATTAACTCCGTTGTCGGTATCCGCCTCTTTAAGTTCGGCATAGGTTGCTTTTTCAACAAACTTGTTAACAGTCATCATACGGTAAGTAACCCTGTCATGCTGAATAACCCACACGCCGTCCTTTGTGCGATAAACATCACACTCGGCAGCCGCAAATCCGGCTTTGCCCGCTTCTTCAAATGCCGGAGCGGTGTTTTCCGGAGCAACCGCCCTAAAGCCTCTGTGTGCTATCATTACCGTTTGGTCGTTTGCAATATCGCCTGCCGATGAAACCGTATAATCGGCAACTTTGCAATATTGATGAAGAGCTACAGCTCCGCCAGCCATAATAACGCAAAGCAAAAACGCAATAACGCAAAGAACAATAATCAGAATTTTTTTGCCCTTACTCATTTTCTTTTTCTGTGTTTCCATTGTTTTCGTCCTCCTCTTCATTTTTCGCTTCAAATTTCAAGCGTTTGGCGTCAATCGGCTCAAACACATTTTCAAAGCTCCAACTGCCGTTTACGCCTTTAGCTTTTGCACCGATAACAAAATGCAACTTGGCAATGCCGAAATCAACACTTTTATCCGAATACGGCTCGTCAACATGTGCACTGAAAATGCCGTTTTCATATCTGAATTTAACAGGTCGCCGATTAACCGCCGACGGGCCTTTTTCAACAAGCGAAAGCCCGTAACTGTACGCTTCGGGAAGTTTTTCGTCGCACACCTCAACCATATCCTGATACGACTTGTTTTTCTTGTGCGTCGCCTTGTACATACTTTTTTCAACAAGCGAATAATTTTCCTTTGCGTAACCGATTGTGATAACGGCATAAATTCGCTTTTCAGTTGCAAGATTTATCGCTTCATACACCTTGTTTTCGTTGTATGTTCCGCTTACCCAGCAAGTACCGAGTCCGTGATAAACGCATTGAAGTACAATCCCCTCTCCGTAATATCCGCAATCTTCTCTCGCTTTTTGACTGTCGGGGCCGGCAATTACAATCATACTGAATTTACCGCTGAAAATCTTAAAAAACGGAGTTGCGTCATCTATAAACAAAAGGTCAAGGTCGGCACTTTCATTTACAACATCAACCATTTGCCTGATTACATCCTTTATTTCCTGCGACAAATGCTTCGGCTTGTACGCCCTGCGTGAATGTCGCCTCTCTATCGCTTCGATATACTGTTCGTTAGTCATAACATCACCGAATTCATTATAACATCAAAGAACAAAAAAGTATAGACACTTTTTATCATAGCTAAATTAAGACTTGCCAAATGACAAGCCTTAATTTAGCTATCTCAATATAAATGTTTAAAATCTAAATTGCAATAACAAATATAATCTTTTTCATAAATTCCTCCAATTTTCATTATTTCTTAATTATTTTGTTTCCGAACAGTATGCCTAAATATGACAGTGCTATTCCCCAAATCAAAAGCGGACCTGCAGAAGCAAAAACAACATACATAAAATCATGCTTTGTTCCTATTTCAACAAAAGCGTATTCAACAAGTGTCAAGACAGAATACATCAATCCAAAAACATATGGGACTATGATTCTTTCTTTGCTTAAAAAATCTTTTCCAATCAAAGTAGAAAACAATAGAATCGCTAACGGCATAATAAAATAAATCACAATTTGAACAACTGTCAAATATTGATATTTAGTTGTACACAGAATCCCAATACAAATCACCCAAATCATAATAACCGATACAATCTCAACAATTTTAATGTGTTTGCTTTTTGTTTTAACTGCATTTGTGCTTTCT
>CAVBQD010000187.1:0-3522 GCA_963597385.1 bacterium
CGGGTCAATATTTTTTCGTCCATCGGTTACATATTTACCATTTTCGTCTTTGGCTCTATCATAATGAGCAAGCATATGTCCTGCGGCTGACTTTGTGTATTTTGCAATGTGCATAAAATCACTCCTTTTTCTCGATTATACACCACTAATTTTGACTTGTCAATTTGGTGTAGCAAGTTATACCAAAAATCTACGATTTTTGGAAACTTGCAAGGTTGCACCTTGACGGCTTGCTCGTTTCACTCGCTCATCAGACTTGCCAACAAGTCTGAATTGTTTTAGGAACAATCTTCCTAAAACAAAAAAAGCCAAACGGAAACTCCGCTTGACTTTTATAATCCACTTGTTTCAGATGTGGGAACTGCTTTAATTTATGATAACATACTCTATTGATAAATTCAAGATAGGTTATTGCCAAAAATCGACAATTTATGATATAATCACAACCGTTGTCGGCACTCCCAACAGAAAGGGGGTGGTACATAGTGTTAGAGTACATATTCACCTTTATAATCTCCGTCACGGCAGAAGTTTCTGGTTACTTCATATGCAAGTGGTTAGACAGAGATAAGCACGACAATTAGCCCATAATGGAAAACAGAGGAGCTGCAACTCCTCTGTTTTTCTTTTGCGTACATAATGTTAATTACATACTCACCTTTCTGGTATTTTTATTATAACATATGCTTTTTCTTTTTGCAAGTGACATTCGAGCAAATGTCCGTTTATTCTATAATTTCTCCTGTTTCAGGGTCAACCTTTGCTTTGTACCCTGCTTTATATCTTCGTGATTTTATGTATGTATTGAAGAAAATAGTGTTACTACTCGCAACATCATATTCGACCTTTTCGCCATTGTCTTGAATATAATCGAGCAAGTCCGCATATTCGATAATATTTAATTCCCTTATCAAAGTCTGCAATTTGCTTTTTATTTCAAGAACTTCCGACTTTGATATTTCTACAAAATCGCTAATGTCAAAGCCGTTAATTGACACAATGTCTTTTTCATCATATTGATATTTTTCGGGATTATCTTTATGAGTTAGATAACGATAATAACCTCTAATTTGGTCAAGTGGTTGTGGTATCGGTTGATTAAGCCTATCAGTTAGTGTTTTTACATTATTGTAAGTTGTTGGACTACCATACACTAAAATTATATGATGATGAGCCTTTTTAGGTGTTCCATCAGCGTTAATGTCTTTATCGTGTAAAGGGCTAATTACACAAGGCAAACCCGTTAATTGTAATTGCTCTTTCCAATTTTCGGGCGCACTTTCAGGATAAAGAACAAACGCCCAATTTCGTTTTTTTACATTTTTCTTTTCAGCCATTGTTTTTTTCAATTACCTTCCTTTCGTTCGTTTCAAAACAAAAGAGAGCAGACACCTTGTAAGTTGTCTGCTCCGGCAATTACTTTTTTATCTCAATTTTTGCTAACTCTGGCTTGACTTTTAAGCTATGTTTTGCTAAAATTAAATCAACGAAGGCAGTCTTACATTGTCGTATGCCTTTGTAATAATTGCCTTTGTAAACTGGTACTTTACAAAGGTTTTTTTATTTTCTCTTTGTTTGATGTACCCATTTTAACATATTGAAAAACAAAAAGCAAGAAAAAACAACAACATCTTGCGTTTATAGTCGAAAAACACCGACAAGACCCCTAAATATCGGCATTTTTGAGGTTTTGTAGGTGTTATTTTTTTGCTCAAAATTGTCACACGTCACACGTCACCCATAGGGGGGTGTCGTAGTACCCCCCTATGAAAATTCAAAAAAAGCACCTCTTTTTTGCTCTCACTCATTGCCCTTTTTGAAAAAAGGGCAGCCGTTTGGCTACCCTAAAAACTTTATCACTCGCCGTTAGGCAGAGGGGGAGGAAATCTCCCCCTGTTTGTCAAAGTGTGACGGCTCCCACTCCGTCAAGGTCGTTCAGTCCGCTACCACTCCCTGCGGTCGTTCCTTATGCTCCCTCACTCTCTTGACTTCGTCCCGCCTATTTATAAAACTGCCACCAATGTCGTTTTTTGTCGGTTTTTGTTTTTTCTTGGTCTTCAGCTTGTTCCTGCTCCTCACCTGAAGATAATTGTTTTTGCATTGTTCCTGCGTGCAAAGCCTGTTCAGCTTGTAAACTTGCCGTTGTATTTTCAAGTGCTCTGGTTAAGTCTTCGATTTGTCTATCCTTACTCGCAAGCTGTTGGTCTTTGCTTTCAAGTTGTTTGTTTTTACTTTCTAATTCTGCCTGCAAAATTTCGATAACCTTTGACAACTCGTTTTCGTTTTGGTTCGCAAACCTTGTTTGTGTTTCACTTCCTGTTTGCTTATCAAAAGCCTTTATTACTTGCTTTGCGGTTTCTTCGTCAATCGTTATCTTGTTTCCGTTTTTCAATAACTTGGTTTGCAAACCGAGTTTCTCAATCTTTTTTCGTACTGCCGTCTTCGATACTCCTACGGTATCGGCTATTTCTTTAATCGTATATTCCATATTTTTACTCCATTTCTATTTCATCATTTTCTACATCTTCCTTGATACGAGTTATCTCTTTTTGATAATCTTCGCCTAAAAGCTGACTGAAAAATTCCTTAATACTCTCAATCAAATTTTTCAAAAAATAATACAAGTCATCTAATGCTTTTTCTGCTTTAGATTTATAAATAGTGCCGTCCATATCAACTATCGGCATTATACCACAATTCCAATATTTTATCATATCATCAAGTTCGCCATAAGTAATAGAATCTTCTAACTTTATCAAATCCTCTGTTGCAGATTTTAATATCTGTTGTTTTTCTGTTAATGCTCTATGCAATTCGTCTGTAATTGTCATATCAGCAATTTTATTATTTAACTGTGCAATTTCTTTCTTTTTAGTTAAAATCGTCTTATTTTGGCTCTCAGCGACCTTTGAGAGCCTTTCTACTTCGTCCTCTAACTCTTTTTTGTATTTTAACTGTTCTACTGTTTGATTTCCGCCATTAGCTTTGGTTATTCCGTTTTCAATGCCTACATCTCTACCGAAAGCCTTTTTCATTACTTTTGTCATATCAGGATGCAATGTTTTTAAGTCTGTTCTATTGATAACCTGCTTTGCATTAACCTTGAGGTATTCTTTTTGTTCTCCTGTTTTTTTGTCGATTTTCGACACCTTTACAATAGGCACAAAGGCAAAATGCATATGAGGTGATGTTTCGTCCATATGCACATTTGAACTCAATACATTTTCATAACGTCCAAAGCTATTTTTAACACCATATCTTTCGGCAAGAAAATTATAAGCTACCTCAAAAAACTTTCGTTGGTCTTGCTCCGGCAAGTCTTGAGGTACAGTAATAATTACATCACAGACAACATTTACATCTTTTCGATTTAAGCATTTAATATCATCTCTATCTAAAAGCCATTGCAATCGTTGAGCTGCCATCTCATAATCACCGCCAACAGCATAATTCAAATGTGTTCTTGCCGGGTCAATATTTTTTCGTCCATCGGTTACATATTTACCATTTTCGTCTTTGGCT
>CAVBQD010000188.1:0-3438 GCA_963597385.1 bacterium
AATGGATATCAACAATTCCTCCAAAGAAAACACCTCCTACTATAATCTTGTTTTGTCGCAAGATTAAAGAATGCCTTCTTTTTTAAGAATTGACTTAACTGTGTCAGTTGGCTGAGCACCGTTTGCAATCCACTTCTTAGCCTTGTCGGCGTCAATCTTAATTTCAGCCGGGTCAACCATTGTGTTGTATGTTCCGATTTCTTCGATGAAACGACCGTCACGAGGATATCTTGAATCTGCAACTACTACACGGTAGAAAGGAGCCTTCTTTGCACCCATTCTGCGAAGTCTGATTTTTACTGCCATTTTTCTTACCTCCAAATATATAGTTATTATTTATCAACCAAATTTACAAAAACTTAATTGGGTTAATACTGAACTGTTAAAATCCGAACGGATTGTTATTGCCGCCCGTTTGACCCATCATTTTTTGAGCCATCTCGGGATTTTGCTGCATCAAGCGACGCATTTTTTTGCTGACCTTCGGTCCTTTGCGACCGCCGACCTGCTTAACCATCTTTTGCATTTGCTTAAACTGTGACATAAGCTTGTTGACATCTTCGACACTTGTGCCGGAGCCTGCCGCAATTCTGCGTTTGCGTGACGGATTGATAATTTCGGGATTTGAGCGTTCTTGCTTTGTCATTGAGTAAATGATACATCTCAAACGGTCAAATGCCTTTTCATCTATATCTTCATCTTTAATCTGCTTGCCGATACCCGGAATCATCTTAATAGTATCTTTAAGAGAACCCATACGCTCGATTTGGTCAAACTGGTCAAGCAAGTCATTAAAGTCGAATTTGTTTTTTGCAAGTTTCTTTTCAAGCTCTGCCGCTTTCTTTTCATCAAGAGCCATTTCGGCTTTTTCAATAAACGAAAGCACATCGCCCATACCGAGAATACGGGAAGCCATTCTTGCCGGATGGAAAACCTCAAGATTATCGAGTTTTTCGCCTGTGCCGACAAATTTAATCGGTTTACCTGTTACCGCACGGACGGAAAGTGCCGCACCGCCTCGGGTATCGCCGTCAAGCTTTGTAAGGATAACGCCGTCAATACCGAGTGATTCGTTAAAGCTCTTTGCAACATTTACGGCGTCCTGACCTGTCATTGCATCAATCACAAGCAAAATCTCATGAGGATGAACCGTCGAACGGATATTTTGAAGTTCCTCCATAAGTGCTTCATCAATATGCAAACGACCTGCGGTATCTATGATAACATAGTCATAACCGTGGTCTTTGGCGTGCTTGATAGCTTCCTCGGCAATATTTACAGGGTTAATTGTGCCCATTTCAAACACTGGAACATCAATCTGCGAACCGACAACCTGCAACTGCTTAATAGCTGCCGGACGGTACACGTCACACGCCACAAGAAGAGGTCTGTGACCGTCTTTTTTTAGTTTAAGAGCAAGTTTACCCGAATGTGTGGTTTTACCCGAACCCTGCAAGCCGCACATCATAATGATTGTAGGCGGATGCTTTGCGATAGTAAGTCGTGATTCCGTACCGCCCATAAGTTCGGTAAGTTCTTCATTTACTATCTTAATAACCATCTGACCCGGGGTCAGGTTTTCCATAACATCGTCACCGATAGCACGCTCGGTAACTTTGTTGGTAAATTCTTTTGATACCTTGTAGTTTACATCAGCCTCGAGAAGTGCAAGTCGCACCTCACGCATAGCCTCTTTAACATCTGCCTCGGTAAGTTTACCCTTGGCACGAAGTTTTTTAAATGAATTTTCAAGGCGTTCGCTAAGTCCTTCAAATGCCAAGTAATCACATCCTGTTTAGATATTCACACAGAGCCTTGATTTTTGCGACATTATCGTTTATATCCTTGGAAACATTGGTGGTGAGATTAAAATCATAAATCTTATCCGCACACTCGCTTATATCGTTAAGCCCTTTGGTAAGCTCGGAAGTTTTCTTTGCAAAGCCAAGCTTGTTTTCCAAATCGATAAGCGTGTTTTCCGCTCTTTTGATAGCATCGCGTACACCCTGACGGGTAATGTTTTCGTTCTCTGCGATTTCGGACAAGGAGAGGTCGTCGTTATAATAGAAGTCAATAAAACTTCTCTGCTTTTCTGTTAAGCAATCGCCGTAAAAATCCAAAAGGTATGATATTTCAAGATTTTTAGCCACACGAAAACCTCCTCTGTAAAGTGTTTTGCCTTTGTAAAGTTATTATTCTTTACAGCATTGATATTATACATAATAAAAGGTGCATTGTCAAGACAAATTTTTGATTTTTATATTGCATTAAACACTTTAATGTGCTACTATGTTAAAAGGTGATATGATGAATAATATAACAAACGATTTATGGAAGAAAAATTTAAGAGATATTGAGCCTTATGTGCCGGGAGAACAGAGCAAAGACAAGGATATCGTAAAAATCAACGCAAACGAAAATCCTTATCCACCGTCACCGAAGGCTGTTGCGGCACTCAAAAGTTTTGACACGGACAAATTGCGATTTTATCCGCAGGCGGACAGTATGCCGCTTAAAAAAGCCATTGCAAAATTCTACGGAGTTGAAGCCAAAAATGTGTTTGTCGGCAACGGCTCGGACGATGTTTTGGCACTTGCGTTTCAGTCATTTTTCAACAGTGACAAGCCTATCGCCTTTCCGGACATTACATACAGCTTTTACCCTGTTTGGTGCAATCTTTTCAATATCGAATACACAAATCCGAAGCTTGACGAAAACTTCAGAATCAATCCCGAGGATTACAAGCCTGAAAACGGCGGTGTAGTTATTCCGAATCCGAACGCTCCAACCTCACTCGGCGAGAGCACGGAATTTGTTGAAAAGATACTCGACTATAACCGAGACAGCGTGGTTATAATTGACGAAGCGTACTGCGATTTCGGCGGCGAAACAAGTGTTCCGCTTACAAAAAAATACGAAAATCTGCTTGTAACCGGCACCTTTTCAAAGTCAAGAAGCCTTGCAGGAATAAGAATCGGTTTTGCCATCGGCAGTGAAACGCTGATAAACACTCTTGAAGCGGTTAAAAACAGCTACAATTCCTACACGGTTGACGCACTTTCAATCACAATGGGTATTGAAGCGATGAACGATGTTGAATACTTCAACAAAACCGTTTCGATGATTAAAGCCACAAGGCAAAGAGTTACAGACGAATTGAGGTCGCTCGGCTTTGAAGTACTTGATTCGCAAACAAACTTTATTATGGCAACCAATGACAGGCTTGACATAAAAGATATGTTTGAATATCTAAAGACAAAAAAGATTTTTATCAGATACTTCAATCAGCCGAGGATCAACAAATATGTGCGTATAACCATCGGCACAGACGAAGAAATGGACAAATTCCTGCAAGGAGTCAGGGATTATATTGCAAAATAAGGAAAACGCAAAAAGCTGTAAGTTCAATACTTACAGCTTTTTATAACCCCTCCGTCA
>CAVBQD010000189.1:0-3404 GCA_963597385.1 bacterium
AATTCTTTGTGTAATCCGGATCGCAACATTTCTTGGTGGCATTATAAGGAGGATTCATCAAAACAATGTTTATGTTGTTATCAGCAATCCATTTCGCACGCTTAAACATTGAGTCTTGAACGACATTTGAGTTCCCGTCTCCGTGAATTAGCATATTGGTAGAGGAGAGGCCGTATGCACCTTCTTCATATTCGATGCCGAAAATTTGATTTTTCTTTACTTCTTCACGTTCTTCCTCGGTATCGCAATCATCCATAGCATCGGTCATTGCCCTAACAAGAAATGCACCACTTCCACAGCAAGGATCCAAAACACGAGAATTCTTATTAACGCCAACGGCCTTGCTCATAAAATCGCAAATATGGTCAGGTGTAAATGCTTGGTTTTTATCAGACTTTCCAACATATTTATTAAATGTAGTAAAGAACAAGTTCAACAAATCTTGTCCTGCAGTACTTTTGTCATTTATATATGGCACAACATTATCGTCAATAAATTTTAAAATATCCTTAAGTTCTGCATAAGTAAGACTTGTAACATCTTGATCCCCAAGAACTTTATTGTTTAAAACCGCAAGTTTACCTGCCTTATTTAAGTCACCGCCACGAGTAAGCAACCCCTCTAAGACATCTTTGATATTTTTTAGAATAACTTTTTCTGGAGGCATCTTTTTCCCGGTTTTAGGATTAAGCGTTTCTTTAACATCTTGGTATACGAGTCCATTTTTGAGTGCAAGAAGGCAAGTCCCAACAAATTGGCTTCGCAACTTCTCGTTTATACCGTCAGAATGAAGTTTTTCATTAAGTGTCTTAATAGAGTCAACTACCTTTATTTTGTCATTTACTTTGCCAAAGCACAGGTTTTCGTATTCTTCAAATGGACGAAGAACAGTTTCTTCTTCTATGCGATGTTCATCATCAATGATAACCGATTGGCCATACCAAACCCATACTCCGTCCCCATCGATTTCGGCAAGAATGGCTACGATCTTTTTGTCTGAGTATGCTTTCTCAAAACGCACATAATCTTGTAATTGAGTCTGTATTTTTGCTTTATCCCATTTGCTAAACTTGTTTTTTGTTTCTATTAAAACAACTAAACGCTCATTTTCAAAACGAAGATCAAGATACTGATGTTGTGTTCCAGAGGTCGCTTTTTGATAATCCTTAATATCTTTGCCAACGGATTTTAAGGCTTGTGCATAACTAAATTCGCCACTTTCAGTATTACCGATATGGTATTTGTCACCTATTCTATTTATAATTTCAAACCTGTTCATAATATCCTCCTAAATCACATCCACTTGCCATTAGCGGCAGACCATGCTTCAATGAATTCTTCGCCTATAACCGCAGCCGTAAACGGTTCAGTCAAGAACGCTTTTATCGTCCTTAATACCGTGTTATAGTCTTCAGTTTTAGTGTCAATCTTCTTGCAGAACGCTTTCCATTTTTTCTGCATAGCATCATCGTTGCCAAAGGTTAGTACCTGCTCAAACTGTTCAACGGTGAAGCTATGCCCACGGTTTTCAAAGGTCATTTTAAGTGCTTCTGTCAGCGTAGCTCCATCAAAATCAAATTTATTGGCAAGATAGTAAATATCGTAGTAATCCTTCATCCTACTTGAAAATTCCATAAGACTGAGAATAGTGTCAATCTTTTCGGCAATGGTTGTTTCAAGAGAGTATGTATTTACCGTCGGAGCGTCAAAGTCGGAAAGCTGTGTTGGAATTTTTCGCTTTTCCTGCTTTGGAACAATAACATCCCCCACACCAAAATCAATACCGAACGGTGTTCTGGTGTTTTTAATACGAGCAACTACCGATACGCCGATTCCTGCATATTTTTTAGCAACAGCGATAGGTGCAACATCTTTGATTTCAAAAGTGATAAAGTCATTGCCGGTTGGTGTAGCAATAATTTCCTCCAGCACGGTTTTCAACTGCTCGGGCGTATTTGGCATTTGTCGGAGCAGAAAATCAACATCAACCGTTACGCGGCTGTCAAAGTCAGTAAGGGCATAGACAAACAAGCCGCCTTTCAGCACAAGGTTTTCTGCATATTTGGATTTCTCCAAACGGCGCAAGAATTCCTCTTGGCAAAAGAGCTGCAGACAAAGCTGATAGCTTCTGCCACTTATCTGAGCTCTGTTTTTCAGTCGTGCAAGCACGGATGCCGCTATATCAGCCATTTAGCAATACCTCCATCAATTCGGTAACTTTTTTATATACACGCAGCTTTTTTGCATACGCAGAAAGGTTACTCAGGTTTTTCTCTGTATCATTTGCGTAAGCATTGAGTGCCTTATTAAAAATCTCATTGTCAAGTTTCGCGCGGTATTTGAAACAATCGCAAACGGTACGCTCTCGGTCATATACGGGAAGGATAACGCCATTGAAATCATCTGTGGTTTTACCCAAATCGTACAGTTCTGCTTGCACATAGTAAGGTTGCAGAGCGAGAACATCCACATTAAGTTTTGTCCTTGACATAGAACGAGGGACTGCTATCGACCACTTGCGTGGAGCAAAATCGCTATAGCCGTAATGAAAAAGAGCCGATTCAACGCAAACGATTCCTTTCGGAACGAGGGCCACAAGAAGCTGTTCCTCTGAAACCTCACTCTTTTCCGTAAGCTCATAATAACCGTGTCGCACACGGGAAAGTATTCCGGCGTTGCAGAGATTTACAACATCTGCCGCCCTTATTCCGGCAGCGACAAAATCAGCAGATTTCGCAATTCCGCCGTTATTGGCAATAACTTCTTTTACTTGCTTTCGGATGTCCACTCATTCCCCTTCTTCCATTGTAAAATTTGCACACACGAAGAGTGCATGTGTGTCTGGATTTATTATAACACGAAAAAAGAATTGTTGCAACAAAAATTCGCGCACAAGTTTTCGAAAGCTGTGCGTGAAATTAAATTTTACCTCCTTTCAATTTTTCTCAAAACTATTAAATTTGAAGGAGAGTTCGGTTATAATATTTGCAAGTTCGATACAACAGGTGGTTGGGTAAAAGTTCCTTTCCAAGAACTCAGCGATGCGATGGTTGAAGCATTCAAAGACCGTTTGAAACCGGACTAAGAAAAAAGATGACAAAAAGCCCTTAACTGCGGTAATCCACAGTTAAGGGCTTTTTAATCGTTTAATACAGATTTATTTCTTGATAGCAGCCGTTTGAAAATTGTTCTGATAACCTACAAACCATTCGGGGTATAATAATGGTCATTTCAAAGGTTGTTATCAAATCGTTATCAAAAGGGGTAAGCGAAGTCTAAAAAGCCTTGATATTACTGGGCTTTTAGGCTTTCTGGTGTTATTCCCACTCAAGTCTGGGGCTTTGATTTGGGGTTATAAAATGCACTCTCGATACGCTTTTTGTCCAAATAATCCACGTATTTCG
>CAVBQD010000190.1:0-3359 GCA_963597385.1 bacterium
TTGAATAATCTCATGGTCGTAAAACCCGTATCCGAGTCTGTCGGCAAGGATTTTGCCTATATCGTGACCGCCAGAACCGTACTGTCTGCCGATAACAATAACATTCTTGCACACCGTTTCGTTTTCGTCATTTGAAGCGGTTTGATTTTTGTAATCTTCGGGGAATATGTACGGCTTTATAAAGCTGAGATACTTACCGAACAGTCTTGCAATAAATCCAACTAAAAGTGCGGCAACAATCGTACCTTCACGCACGCCGTTCAGTTTGCCGAAAAAGACAAACGAAAGCACACCGGCAATAACCGTCATAGAAGAGTCGAAGATTATTTTTGTTGTTCCGAAATTTGTGTTCCAAGTTTGCACAACGGCACGAACAAACGATTCGCCCGGAAGCATAACCACATCGGCAAGCACTTCAAGGTATACACCGAATCCGAGAACAACACAGCCGATTATGAGAGCAATGATTTTAAAAACATATTTTTCCGGATTCAACCAAATCAGCATACTCATTGTAAGGTCGATAAAATAGCCGAAAGCGATTGAAACCGGTATTTGCAAAATATTTTCTGTTTTAAAATTCTTTCTCAAAATCAATATTTGAAGAACGATTAAAAAAACGCTGAAAATTATCGTAAAATTTCCGAGTGTGAGCGGAAAATTGAGGCTCAACACATACGGAATCGATGAAATCGGCGATGTTCCGAGATTTGCTTTGGTGACCAAACTTACGCCGAGTGCGTTTACAAACAAGCCGACCAAAAACAAAATATATCTTTTTAGTTTATTCATTATTAATTATTCCTTCTTTCTTTTATCCGTCGTTTCTTTGCTGTAAATTCAAGTAGATTTTCTTAAACACCGACACGCACTGCTCGCGTTCTTCGTCGGAAAGACCTGCCAGGGCACATCTTTCCGCTTCGTCAAAAGCCTTGTTCACAAGCTTTTGTTTTTCTTTCCCCTCTTGAGTCAGAAAAATGTGAAAACTCCGGCGGTTGCCGTTGAGTGTTTTGCGTTCAATCAGATTTTTTTCTTCCATCTTATTGAGAATTGCGGTCAACGACCCCGCTTCCAAAAAGCACGCTTTGGCGATTTCCTTTTGATTGCTGCCGTCGTGTTCGTTAAGATAATCAAGAATTTTCGGCTGACCTATGGTAAGACCTGAGCCTTTCAGCTGTTCAAGCAATGTTTTTTGAACAAGCATCTGGTTTGCCATTATCAAATAGTGCAATGATTCATCCATTCTGTCGCTCTCCTTAAACAGTTAGAATTCAAACAGTTATAATTATAACCGTTTTGTCCTTCGTTGTCAATAAAAACCCCGTCGGGACTTGTTGTTCCCGACGGGGTGTCGTAAATATAATTAATATAAACTTATTTTGTCTATCAGTTCAAGTTCTTCGGCGGAGAAAGAAGTGTTTTGAACTGCCTTGATGTTATCAAGAATTTGCGACGGTTTTGATGCACCGATTAAAACGGAGGTAACGGCACCGTCCTTGAGCACCCAAGCAAGTGCCATTTCGGCAAGAGTTTGACCTCTTTCGTCTGCTATTTTTGAAAGAGCTTTGACTTTTTCAATTTTTTCGTCCGTAATAGCCGACTGCTTTAAATATCTGTTATCTCTTGCGACTCTGCTGTCGCTTGGAATTCCGTTTAAATATCTGTTTGTCAAAAGTCCTTGTGCAAGCGGACTGAAAGCGATAATGCCTTTTTTGAGTTTAACGGCAGTTTGCTTCAAACCGTTATTTTCTATCGTTCTGTCAAAAATCGAATACCTGTTTTGGTTAATAATAAACGGGCATTTGAGTTCGGTTAAGATTTTGCACGCCTTTTCCAAATTTTCGCCGTCGTAATTTGAAATTCCCACATAAAGAGCCTTGCCGCTTTGAACAGCCGTGGCAAGAGCACCCATAGTTTCTTCAAGCGGAGTTTCGGGGTCAAGACAATGATGATAAAATATGTCAACATAGTCAAGTCCCATACGCTGTAAGCTTTGGTCAAGACTTGCAAGAAGATATTTGCGACTTCCGTTTCGGCAACCGTAAGGGCCGTCCCACATTTCGTAGCCGGCTTTTGTGCTGATTATCATTTCGTCACGGTAAGTTTTCATTTCCTGATTAAAGATTTTGCCGAAGTTTTTTTCGGCACTGCCCGGCTCCGGACCGTAATTGTTGGCAAGGTCAAAATGTGTAATACCGTTGTCAAATGCCGTAAAACAGAGGTCTTTCATATTTGAATAAAGACAGTTGTCGCCGAAATTATGCCAAAATCCGAGTGAAACGGCAGGTAGCTTTAAACCGCTGTTACCGCACCTGTTGTAAACTATAGTGTCATATCTGTTTTTATCTGCTGTATACATTTTGTACTCCGTTAATTATTTTTTGCCCAACCCGAATACAGAGTCAAACTGTCGCTTACGGTATCTTTTTCAACATCAAATTTGTTTGTGCAGTCCTTATCGGTGTACCAACCGGTGAAGGTATATCCCTCTTTAACAGGATTTTCGTCAACATCGACAAGTTGACCGTACATAACTTTTTGACTTTCGATTTGAGAACCGCCGTCAGTGTTGAAGGTGACAGTGAAGCCTGCATGAGTTACCGCAAAAATCATACAGGCGATAAGAACGATAATCCCTACAAGAATAAGCTTGTCTGCAGTTTTGACCGACATCTTTACATTTCGGTAAAGTCCTCCCGGCTTTCTGTCCGTATTCAAATTCATTGTATTGTTTTCATTCATATTTTTCACTGCCTTTCTGAAAGGGTAATGGGGATGAATTGGTTTTATCTCTTTGCAAGATACTTACGCATATCGATTGCACATGCTACAAGAATGATAACACCCTTGATGATGTAAAGCATATTTGCCGATACGGAAAGGAAGTTAAGTCCTGCGAAAATAATTTGCAAAAGCAAAACGCCGATTACGATACCGCTGATTTTACCTGTACCGCCTACAAATGATACGCCGCCGATAACGCAAGCCGCAATAGCGTCACATTCATAGTTAAGACCGGTGTTAGCCGAGCAGGAAGCAATACGGGCACCTTCGATAAATCCGGTAATACCGTACATAACGCCTGCAAGAACAAATACGATTAAAATTGTCATAAATACATTTACGCCCGAAACTCTTGCTGCTTCTTCGTTTGAACCGACTGCAAACATATTTTTACCGAACTTTGTTTTGTTCCAGATAACCCACATAATTGCTGTTAAGATTATTGAATAAAGAACATATTTCGGAATTGCAACGCCGCCGATTGTAAAGAGCGTGCCTGTAATAAAACTTGTGTATGAAGCGTCAAGACCCGAAAGAGTTTGACCGTTGTTGCCGCCTATCATAAGGTACATAAG
>CAVBQD010000191.1:0-3308 GCA_963597385.1 bacterium
GTTATATATACCGCCGTGGAAATTGCTTCCGCCTATTCTTCCGTAGGCTTGGTAAAATATTTGTACGACAATGTGATGAGCGGACCGTCGGTTAAGGTAAACAGCGTATTTACCGATTATGCGGTTGTGATTGCGTCACTTCTTGTGTTCAGTATAATTATCCGTCACGGCTTGTTTAAAAACAGGGCTTCAATGCTTGTGAGCGATTTGGTTTCGTTTGGCGTGTTCCTTACAACCTTTGTCGGTATGGATATACATAACAAGTATAATGAAATATTTTCGTATTTCGGCAATCTTGTTGAACATAATGCCCTCACGGTGATTAATGTTGTGCTCCTTTTTGCTGTCAATATAGGCGTAATTTTATTCTTGGCAAGTGCGGTTTTGGATATTATCAATCGCTTTGCCGCACCCGCTTGGTTGTTTACAATGGCAATTTCACTGTCATCGCTTATGTTAATTACCGCAATTGCAATGGGGCAGTTTGAGGTTAAATTTTCAAATGTTGTTATCAGTGCGTTGTATATTGCGGCATCGTGCATTATGTTGTTTGTCGGATTTAAACGCAGATATACCGTTGTTCGTTCCGGCGGCTTGGTGCTCATACTTTGTGCGTTTGCAAAGCTGTGCTTTGTTGACACTTCGCACCTCGATTCGGGATGGAAAATAGCATCATACTTCGCTTTCGGTGCAATACTTATTTTGATTTCGTATTTCTATCAACGCTTCAGTAAAAAGGCAGAAAGCGAAGTTAAAAATATTAACAAATAAAAATAACGGTTGGTTCACAAAAGTGAACCAACCGTTTGTTGTGCTATTTGGTTCTATTATTCACCGAAATATCTCTTGAGAAGACCTTCAAATGCCTTGCCGTGTCTTGCTTCGTCACGAGCCATTTCGTGAACTGTGTCGTGGATAGCGTCGAGGTTTTGAGCCTTAGCAAGCTTTGCAAGCTCTGTTTTGCCCTCTGTTGCACCTTTTTCTGCGGCAACTCTCATTTCGAGATTTTTCTTTGTTGAGTCTGTTACAACTTCGCCGAGCATTTCTGCAAACTTTGCTGCGTGCTCTGCTTCTTCGTAAGCTGCCTTTTCCCAATAAAGACCGATTTCCGGATAGCCCTCACGGTGTGCAACTCTTGCCATTGCAAGGTACATACCGACTTCTGTGCATTCGCCGTTGAAGTTGTCACGAAGACCCTTTACGATTTCTTCGTCAACGCCGTCAATGATACCAACCTTGTGTTCTGCCGCCCAATCATCGCTTGCACCTTCTTCTCTTACAGCCATTTTAGCCTTGCAGATAGGGCAGATATCAATAGGTTCGTCACTTTCGTAGCCGCATACAGGGCAATAATACTTCTTTTTCATTTTCAATACTCCTTAAAATTAATTATTTTTGTTTACATTCAGGGCATAAGCCGCTGAAATACACATCTTTTGTTTTTGTTTCAAAATCATCAATGCCGGTGCATTTGATGTCTTCAATCAAAAAATCAAATATTCTGTTGCATTTGTCACATTTAAAGTGACCGTGCAATCTTGTATCTGCGTCGTAATGAATACGCTCGCTGTCAATCTTAATTGCCAAAATCAATCCCTCTTTTTCAAGCGACTGCAATACATTGTAAATTGTAGTTCTTGAAGTGTTCGGGTTATCCGTCAGCATAAATCGGTAAACTTCTTCAACATCGGGGTGAGTCGGGTGCTCACACAGATATTTATATATCGCAATACGCTGCGGCGTGGCTCTGTAAGAATGACTTCTGAATATCTTTTGAATTTCTGCTTCAGTCATCTTTGTCACCTACATTGTAATGATTACAATGTAACTATACACAATTTGCACTTAAATGTCAACACTTTTTTGAAATTTATTTTCAAAATATGACAAATTCTGATAATTGTTATAATTTCAGAACGATATTGATAAAAAAATCACAATGTATTGTGAAAAATGACAAAGTTTGCGGATAAACATTGACAAAAAGTTAAATATCTATATAATGTAATACAGACGCTGTTAAATCAGCAGTTGATTTTACAATTACATTTATATAAGAGAGGTAAATAAAAATGTCAAGAGTGTATAACTTCAGTGCCGGACCTTCAACTCTTCCGGAAAGCGTTTTGCAAAAAGCAGGTGCGGAAATTATGGATTATCACGGAAGCGGTCAGTCGGTTATGGAAATGAGCCACCGCTCAAAGTGGTTTGACGATATTATTAAAGAAGCAGAAAAGCTTATGAGGGAGCTTTATAAAGTTCCGGATAACTACAAGGTTTTGTTCTTGCAGGGCGGTGCTTCTGCACAGTTTTCGGCTATTCCGCTTAATTTTATGAACGGCTCGGGTAAGGCTGATTATATTATCACAGGTCAGTGGGCTAAAAAGGCTTTTCAGGAAGCTCAAAAGTACGGTGATGTAGTTGCCGCCGCTTCTTCGGCAGACAAGACTTTCACATATATTCCTAAGACAAAGCCTGAAGACTTCAGAGAAGACGCAGATTATGTATATATTTGTATGAATAATACAATTTACGGTACTGTATACAAAGAGTTGCCGCCTGTAGGTGACAAGGTGCTTATCGCCGATGTTTCGTCTTGTGCACTTTCAGAACCGCTTGACATCAGCAAGTTCGGCGTCGTATATTTCGGTGCTCAAAAGAATGTTGCTCCTGCCGGTTTGGTCGTTGCAATTATTCGTGAGGATTTGCTCGGCAACGCAAGAGATATTTGCCCGGTTATGATGGACTACAAAGTTCAGGCAGACGCAGATTCTCTTTACAACACACCTCCGTGCTGGACAATTTATATTTGCAAGCTTGTGCTTGATTGGATTAAGGAAGAATTCGGCTCACTTGAAGCTATGAAAGCTCATAACGAAAAGAAAGCAGCAATCCTTTATAACTTCCTTGACAATTCAAAAATGTTCCACGGTACGGTCGTTCCGGAGGACAGAAGTCTTATGAATGTTCCGTTTGTAACAGACAGTGACGAGCTTAACGCAAAGTTCATTAAGGAAGCAACGGAGGCGGGATTTGTTAACCTTAAAGGTCACAGAACCGTTGGCGGTATGAGAGCTTCTGTCTACAATGCAATGCCGATTGAGGGCGTAGAAAAGCTTGTAGAATTTATGGATAAGTTTGAAAAAGAGAATATGTAAGAGGTATATATATGTATAATATTAAATTACTGAATAAGATTTCAAATGTCGGTCTTGCAAAGTTTGACCCAAAGGAATTTGCATATGCCGACGATATGGAAAATCCCGATGCGATTATGGTGCGTTCTGCATCGATGCACGATATGGAAA
>CAVBQD010000192.1:0-3277 GCA_963597385.1 bacterium
TCTTTGATTATTACAGTAAATACATCTTCATTATCAAGATAACCGTCGGCAGGCTTGAGTTCTTTGATAAGATATTCGCCATAAGGAATGTTGCTAAAGGTGAAGATACCGTTTTCATCGGTAACGGCAGTTAAGATTGCATTATCTTTTGTAAATTCGGTAATGTCCGATTTGAACAAACCAAAGGTTGCGCCCTTGATTGTTTCTTGGGTTTCTCGGTCAATCTTTAAGCCTTTAACAGAACCGTAAATGAGATTGTTTTCAATAACCTCACCATTGTTGATTTTAATATCAATAACCTTGACTTCCTGTCCTTGATATTTGGTATCAAACTCATATTTTGTGTCGGATAAGATATAGTGCTCATCGGTTGCGATTTCTTTTGCATACCACTTGAAACCTACGGGCAAATCACAATTAAAGGATATATTTCCGTCCTTATCACAGTTTGCAAAGGTAATTAAAGCGTCTTTTGGGATAACATCGCCGTTGCTTGCTTTGATGTCCTCACCGGCATAAACACCAAATCTTACAGAAGTGACTTCACCGTTATTGCCGATACCGAATGTTTTGTCCTCTGCCATAATCTTTTTAAGTGAAACCGAAACCCTTTGCCTTTCGTTATACACCGAAAGTTCGGTAGAAGTAACGGAAACATTCTGTCCTGCATAGGTAAGTTCTACATCGTATTTTGTAGTGTTATGAACATAGCCGTTAGGTGCAGTCTTTTCAATAACTGTATATTTACCGAGATAAAGTTCCTTTGATTTAGTAACACCATCATCATCGGTTGTGACTGTATCAACCAAAGTGCCTTGCTCGTATCTTACCGTACCGTCAAGTGTTGTAATATCCTCGGCAGCATAAATTTCAAATACCGCTCCTTTAAGATTACCTATACTGTATTTCGGAGTATATACACCGTTATTTTCCTCAACAGATGAAAAGATTTCGCCTGTTTTAGTAATATTGATTACACCTTTTTGTGCAACATCTCTTGCCTTAACCTTGACTACGGTTACACCTGTATCGGTCGATGAATTTTCTTGTGAAATTGTAAATGGAACAGGCGTATCATCAAGCACATATCCGTACGGTGCTTGTACTTCTTTAAGAGTATAATCACCATACGGCAACTTTTCAGGAGTGATTAAATATCCCTCTTTGTTGGTGTAAAAGGTATGAATTTCTGTCACCTGTGGATAGGTATATTTCATTGTAACTCTGTGGTTATCACTATCGTAAATCTCGAATGCCGCACCCTCGTAAGCTATCTGCTTTCCTGTTTCTTTATCAAGCTTAACCACCTTGAGATACGATTCAAAATTCTTGTTGTTTATGAGAAACTTGTATGTCTTACCGTCACTACTGATAAACACATCGAAATCGGTAATAAGTTCTCGACCTGCCCAACCTTTAGTTTGATGAACTGTATATACACCGTATGGAAGTAGTTTGGTACGCAAAGCCGTCTTCGTCGCTAACAATAGTATCTCGCTCGTCTTTATCGGCGTTTACAAATGAGCCTGATGATTTAAGATAAACTTGAAACTCTGCACCTTTTTCAGGTGTTTCAATTTTGGTATCACCGTTATCTGTGTGTTTGATAATACTGATTTTGCCTTTAATGACCTGTTCCATAACTGTCATATCGGGTGCTGTATTATATTCAATGTTGTAATCCCTTGGATCCGCACCGACTCTATACACGGTATCATTTAAAAGATAACCTTCACTTGGTGTAATTTCTTTTATTGTCCAATCTGTACCGCATACAAAATAGTCTGTTGTAAAAGAGCCGTTACTGTCGGTTGTATATTGTGCAATAAGAGTATCACCCTTATATAAACCGTAAACAGCACCGCTGAGTTTTGCATCGCCTTGTGCATTACATTTTTCGTAGTCTTGTTTTGTTACGGTTACTCTGAACTTTTTGAGTATGTTATAGAAGCTGACCGATGATGTTTTACCGCTTGAAACAGTTATAGTCTGCGATTGATTAGGTACATACCTGTCAATGTTTTCTTCCGTAATCGTATATGTTCCCGGAACTAAATCGGAAATATCAATTTCGCCGTTTGCATTTGTTGTAACGGTTTTTGAAAATCCATTAGCACCTGTAACAGTAAAGTTAATACCGGCTACAATACCGTCCTCCGAAGTCTTGACAAGTTTCATATCACCAAGCGGAGTAATCGAACCCGAAAGAGACATTGAAACAGGGTCATAATATGCCGAATAGATAAGTTTTTGATATGATTCATTGCCATAGGGATAATAAAGCAAGAGTTCATCGTCATCGCCTGTACCGTCTTTGTAATATTCACCGTTAGCAAGTTTAAAACTTGATGCAGTACAAGACTTATCGACCTTAATTGTTAATGAGTTAGAATTCTTGCTGTGGGTGATGCTCCAACCGCTTCCGTTTTTTGTAAATGCAGGATAATCGGAAAGTACCTTGTTTGTATCGGTAACGGTAAGGCTGTTTCCTGCAACGATTGTTCCGACATTGGTATTATTGAATGACGGCTTAGTATTGAGGCTGTCCATCCTGTCATGTGCCTTATCACACCAAGCTTTGTATCCGCTGTCGCTGAAATCCCAGCTTGTATCGGAACCGAAGATTGACCACACTTTTTTCTGACAGTAAGCCATATCCTGCCAATCTATCGAGTTGCCGTGTTCAAGATAATATCCTGCGAATATCCACTTTGCAGCTTTAATTGCCGTGTCACTTGCCATAGCCTTTTTGCCTTTAAGATATGACGAACTCGGCGATGTTGTGCCATATTCAATACAGAAAAGGGGATAAGTTGTACCGCCTTTTTTCGTAGTATGAAGTTCGTGCCCGTAATGCTTTGAAACGCTTACATCGAGTTCTTTCATACCCGTTACCGCACCGAGGTTTTCCGTTGCCGCAAAAGCACTTAACGGAAACATCATTGTAACTGTTAACACCGACAAAAGAACTGCAACAATTCTTTTGCCTAAACTTTTGAATTTATCTTTCATAACTTTTCCTTTCTGCCTGTTTTAAGGCATAAAAAAAGAGAAGATTGTTACATCTTCTCAGCTTAAATTTATGATATTGTTATTTGAAATTGCCTGTCCATTTACCGCAGTAACCGCAACTCCAGCATTCATAACCTTGTGGGCAGTCAGCAAAATATTCATCATCGGATATTTCTCCGCTTTCCCATTTATCTGCCCATGATTTCATTACTGAATCAACATATACTTTAACATCCGATTTGCTGTCAAACCAACTTCCCATATT
>CAVBQD010000193.1:0-3261 GCA_963597385.1 bacterium
GCTTTATACCGCTATACAAAATTCGTGTGTGATCGGCTGAAGTTGGTCGTTTTTAGTCCGATTTGTACGCTGAAAATGCACGGTGACTTGCTGATATACCTATTTTATAAGCTATGGAATTGCATTTAATCGTTGATGTTTAACAGCCACTCGGACCATCTTTCTTTTCGTAAAAATTTACTTGCAAGTTTATGACCGTATTTATCGGGACGGGTGTATTTTACATTCGCATTTTGTTCTTTAAGTTTTTGATGAAATTTATCGTCGCTGTCTATTGATACCACGCAGTCATCGGTTGAATGTGCCATCCAAATCGGAGTTTTGGCGATTTTTTCAAAATCAATTTCATTAAACGATTTGAAACCGTGATATTCACCCATAAGTTCAATTGCGCCGGCTATTATATCGTTGTGATTTACGAGTATATTCCAAACAATTCCGCCACCGAATGAACAGCCGTATATGAAGATTCTGTCTGAATCAATTTTGTTTTCAAGTTGTAATTCTTTGATTAAATCAACTACTGCCTCGGTATATATTTCTCTGCAATAGGATTCACTAATATATTTACCTCTTACAAATTGCGGTACGAGAATATTGCAATCGGCTTTTAGAAGCTGTAAGGTTTTGCCGAATGTAAAATGCTCAAAAAATTGCTTGAAGTTATCATAACCGATTGTTCCTGCACCGCCGAAATATACAATCAACGGTTGTTTTTCTTTATGGGCCTTTCTGAATCGGAACGGAATTACCGTGTTAGAAGTTTGGGCAATATAAACATATTTGTCATATTTTGCAAACCCATTGCCCGTTTTGTGTATTTTGTCGGCATTGTATTTTTTGAAAATCTTTTGACGATAATTTTCACTTTTCATCAAAAGCTTTGTGAATTTATATGTGTTTTCAATATATTTTTCAAGCGTGATTGTGCCTTTTGAATTTTCGATTTTTTCAAGTCCGTCAAGTGAAAGCTTATAAAGATGTTCATTTTCACCGAGAACAATAATACATTTATCCATTTCGGTTAAGTGAGCTGAAATTTTAGATTTTTGCAAAAACTCCAAATAGTTTTTATCATCAAAATTCAACTTGATTATCTCTATTCCGTTTTTCTCTATGCGTTCGTCGATAAACGAAGTGACATTGCTCACATCAATCGCCGTCATTTCGCTTATACAATAATAGTATTTCATATACTTCCCCCTTTGATTTTCTTAATTTGATATTATCATAGGAAGAATTTTATTACAATCTACCTTTCAATTCAACGGTTTTTTCAATCAGTTTAGGATATATGTTTTGCTTAAACCATGGCTCGTTTGATTTTGAAATTGCTTCGTCAAAAGTAAACCAGGCAACATTGCTGTTTTCATCTTCTTTGATACGCAGAGCGTCGTTTTCATCGGCAACGATTAAATAGGTGAAGTTTAAATGCAGGTGAGATGGAACATATTCTCCTTTTTTGATGTGACCGTCAACTGTTAAAACTTCAACGGAAAATATATCATCAAGTGCGATTTTTGCGTGCTGTATTCCGCTTTCCTCTGTTGCTTCCTTTAACGCAACCTTTTTTAAATCTGCCTCGCCGTCGGCGTGACCGCCAAGCCATGCCCAAGAATCATAGATGTTGTGATATGCCATAAGCACTTTGTCATAAGACGGATTTACAACCCAAGCCGACACGGTTATGTGTTCGCTGAGATTGCTTCTGTAAAGGATTTTTTCGTCTTTAATCTCGTGCAGAATCAAAGCTCTGTCCTTTTCCTCCTGCTCGTTAAACGGCGTGTAGTTTTCGAGTAATTTTTTTATGCTTTCAATGTTCATATCGTTCTCCTACTGCTGCGGCTGTGTATTTTGTAATTGATATAGTATCATAAAAAACAGACAGTTACAATATTATAAAAGCCGTGTACCCTATAAGTACACGACTTTAAATTTGAATTACTTTCCGATTTCAAAAAGCTTTTCTCTTGTGAGATTTGCGTTTCTTGAAACCTTGTCGTTCGGAATTACACGGAGAGTTTTGCCGTCGTAAGTTGAAACCTTAACTTTTGCGGCTTTGCCGTCAATTGTAATTTCTTTTTCGCTGTAATTTTCGTTGAGCGGAACTTGCTTTGTGAGTGCCGACTTTTCGGTCAAAGCACCTGTCGGACAAAGTTCAACGCAAAGTCCGCAGTTTGTACATTTTGTTTGGTCAAGCGGAAGATTAAATGCCGGAGCAACTTCCGTCTTGAATCCTCTGCCCATAAGTCCGATAGCAGATATGTTCATAACTTCCTTACAGCTTCTTACGCACAAACCGCAAAGGATACATTTTGCACTGTTGCGTTCGATGAATTCGTTTGAATTTGCCGTATATTTCTGAGGCATTTCGCCCTTGAATCTTGACGGATTGATGTCGTATCTCTGTGCAACATTAAGGAGTTTGCACTTGAAGTATTCTTTACAACCGCATTCAAGGCAACGGCTTGCTTCGGCTTTTGCCTCATCTTCGGTAAATCCAAGGCTCACCTCGTCAAAGTTGTTTTTTCTGTACTCTGCATCAAGAACCTTAGGATTTGTTCTTGCACATTTTTGCTTTGCGGAGTAATCAATGAGCTCTTCATCTCTTCTGCTGATGTAAGGAACTCTTGTATCGATAGCCTCACCGTTTAAAAATGCGTCAACTGCAACGGCACATCTGTCTGCTTCACCGATTGCTTCAATAGCGATTGAAGCACCTCTGTTTGTTGCGTCGCCGATTGCGAATACACCGTCAAGATTTGTTTGGAAGGTGTCGATATCAGCCTCAATATTGCCTCTGTCCGTAAGTTTAAGCTCGCTTACATCTTCCTGAACAAGTTTTTGACCGATAGCCATAATAACGCTGTCAACTTCAATTTCTTCCGTTTTGCCTTCAACAGGAACCGGCTTTCTTCTGCCCGACGCGTCAGGTTCGCCAAGTTCCATAATTTGAAGAGTAATGCTCTTTACTTTGCCGTTTTCACCGTTAAATGAAATAGGGTTTGTAAGGAATTTGTACTGTACGCCCTCTTCTTCCGCTTCACGGATTTCAAGGTCGTCGGCAGGCATTTCATTTCTTGTTCTTCTGTAAACAACATAAACATTTTTCGCACCGAGTCTTACAGCCGTTCTGCAAGCGTCCATTGCCGTGTTACCGCCGCCGCAGATAACAACATTGTCGCCGATTTCTTCAGGCTGACCCTTGATAACACTGCGGAGAAAATCAATACCGCCGTAAACGCCGTCAAGGTCTTCGCC
>CAVBQD010000194.1:0-3181 GCA_963597385.1 bacterium
ATTAAGAAAGGAAAATGTAATTGTATATTGCATATTAATTTTGCGAAATTAGAAAGGTTTTACAAAGTCATAAAATAACCGCAAGGAGTTACTCCCTGCGGTTTTCTTTGCGGTCAAAAGGTCCAACCTTAAGAAGTTGAAACACTTCTAACATAACCTCATTAAACATCTTTTTACGCACAATAGATATAATACTTTCAAGGTGGTCTATTTCATCACAAGAACGAATATTGTAACGGTTTTCATATGTAACAATATCGTCCTGAAGCCTTAAATCTTTATTATAATAGTAATGTAATAAAAGCTCCTTTTCTTTCTCTCTCATTTCATTACCTCATTAAGTTCATTGCATTATCAATTTGATTATTTACACAACTTTCAACAACCGCTGAACGGCTTTTAAAGCCTCTTTTTTTAGTAGGTGAAGTAGAATTATCATCACCTTGAATAATAACAAAATTATCATCTTTAAAGCCAGCTGACGAAAGATTTGATATAACCTTATAAGTATCATAAGCATTATACAACTCTTCTGAATGAACAAACGAATAATAGCCTAATTTACGCATTTTAATAACATTGCCGTCTCCGTCCATTATCGGCTCCATTCGTTTAACAACAGTAAAGCACTTCAAAAAAGTTCTACAAGCCCTTACTTCTGTGCAATGTAATCTAATAGGTTTTGAAACATTAGTAAAGAAATGACTTGACATTATAATAACACGGCGGTTTTTACGATTTTGTGTTACGGTAGCAAGCATACGCGGCGGAAAATTCTTTGACATTGAAGAGCTAAACCAATTTTGGCACTCATCAATAGCACATATAACACCGTGTTCACCGTTATTATAATCAACAAGCTTCTTCCAATTATCAATACATTCATCTTCTTTTAAATAACCGTAATTAGTACAAACTTTAACCGCAGGATATTTATATTGCATATCCATAAGATACTTAGTTTCCGCTAAAGTCTTGCCCTGACCTTGCTTGCCTGTAAACATAATAATACCGTGTTCTGTAAATGTACCGATTTTCTTATTATAATAATTCTTCCAAAACTGCCGTGGCAACTGATAAAAAATTTTTTCGAAAAAAGAAACCTTACCGTCAAAATTTATATGTCCTATTTTTTCACGCTTTGCACCTTTAAAATATCTTATTTTAACAAAAACAAAATCAATAATTAAAATTACAAGTAAAATTAAAAGAATAATTGCAGGAACTTTAAAAGCCTTTAAAAAAGCTAAAAGAACAGACCAAAAAGACTTTAAAAGAGTAACAAACAAAAAAAATCAACTCCCCTCTTCCATAAATTTAAATTGCGGGTTTCTGTTTTTGCAAGTATGCAAAAACAGAAAACTTCCGCAAAAAGTTAAATTAAGTCATCGGTAAAATACTCCAAAGCGACTTTAATACAGCAACAATCAATCTAAAAACATACAAAGCAAAAGTAATAGTAACAATCTGTATCATAGTATCAAGTGGTAAAACATAAGCTATCAAATTAAAAATCGAAGAAAGCATAGCAGGAATAGAACCGTCAAAATTAACAGCAAAATGTGAACCGCCTAAAAGCTCAATAATCCATTGTAAAAATTGATTAATAATCATTTAATCACCCCTCACTAAAATCGTCGTGACCGCCTGAAGATACAAGCATATCATAATAACTATTCGCTAAATTATCTTGCATTTCCTGTTGCCTATCTGTAACAAGACCTAAACCGTTAATAATGTTAGGCAAATGTTTAAACAAAACAAAAATATAGCCAAGCCACATAAAGAACCGCCAAAGACTAAGTGTGGTATCACGATAAGGTGAAAACCAAGAAAAATCAATACTAATAGTTTTAGCAGGAATAGAAGCACTAAAAAAGCTTACAGGCAAAAGATTAACATTAAGTGAAGCCGTAGGGCTTGCACCGGATACATTATTATAGAAATTCTGCATACCGTCTTTAAGTTCAAGTGCCGAACCGTAAACAGTATCGCTTTTCAATGTATCAAGATTACTGTTAAAAGTATCTTTGTTATTATCTGACAAAGGATTAACAGTATCCTGAATTTTTTGATTGACTTCTATAAGCACTTCATCAAAAGATTTAAGCCTAAAAGTTTTCCAAAAATTCCTCCAACCGACTAAAGTATCATACTCATCATAATCAATACCGCTTTGGTACTGCTGTGGATAATACCATTTTTTAATATTAGAAATATCATTCATAATAGTCTTCATATACGAATGCATATTAGACAAATAAATATTTGCAGTATTAAACGAACTTTTAATTGATGAAGCATAAGAATTAAAATTAGTCATAAAAGCAGTAAGATTATTATTAATATTATTTAGAACAGTATCAAGATTAGATATATTTGTATTAAGAGTAGTTAAAGAAGTATAAACATCATTTAGCTTACTTTCAAAATTAGGGAAATAATCGTGCATATAAGCTTGACAGTTATATACATAATCTAAACCCTCACCATTCCACAAATCATAATAATCATTTAACTTGTTTTTAATGTCTTCAAGGTAAACGCTATTCCCTTCCTGATTGCTAAGAAGCTGATTAATACCGGAAGCAATATAGGTAAGAGTGCTACTATTTCCTGAAATATCGTCCCGGATGTTTGAAATACCTTGCTTAGTAATGTAGATAAGGTATTCGAGTCTGGTGTTGGGTTCGGTGACGGTGTCGGGGTCGGGGACGGGCTCATCCCCTGCGTAAAAAGTTTATCACCGTTCAAACCTGTTATATCATAATAACTATCAACAGTATTAGTTAAAAGATTAACTTCACTAAGACCATAGCCGGTGCCAATACCAAAAGTCGCCTCTTTATCTGACCTCACAATAGTAGGTTTAGAATAAACATTATCTTCATCAAACTTTAAAACAACAAATTTACCAAAGGCTGAGCCAGAATTCAAACCACTTGAACCGTAGGCGGAAGTAAAATGCAAACCGTCATCAGATACACCAAGCGAAGAAATCCAAAGCATACATAAACTACCATTATAATGATAAATAAAAGCTGGAACAACACCGTTGTAGCCCATAGACGAAAAATCATAATAATCTTTAACAATTTGTGTAGCAACGGAAAGTGAAATATCTGTACCGGTTTTTGCATAAGCCACAGAAGCGAAGCCAAAGCTGAACACCGCTATCATA
>CAVBQD010000195.1:0-3153 GCA_963597385.1 bacterium
TACGACAAGAATGCATTGTATCCGTTGTGTTTCGAACCGGAAAATAAAGTTTCGTTACTCGATGTTATGGAGATTATGCGTAACCGCTACGAGGGAACCGAATACAGTCCCGACGAAACAGGTCGCACGGATATGAGAGTTATCGGAACCGACACGGCACTCAGTGTACATATTGCACAGATATATCCAAATCTCCCTGCGGATATGTCTTGCGTGACTTGGGAAAGCACGGGTCCAGCACTGTACGGCGTATTTGTTCCGATATCAAATGCCGCAACCTCAATCAGTACTCCGTACTCACGAAGCCAGACAGCCGATGAAGTCGGCGTATTCAATACACAGCTTTATCCGTATTACCGTTTCAAGGAATTAAACACGCTCTGTGTTGAAAAAGACGCATATAAAATCTACGGTGAACCTGTAAGAGCATACTGGCATCAATCAGAGACGCTTATGACAGAAAGTATGCAAACCGTACTTAAAACTGCAGCCTCACTCAGCGACAGTAAAGCGGCAAAACAATACATCACGGATTATTGTAATTCGGCTCAGCAAAAAGCGTTTGATGATGCCGGACAACTTCTTAACGATGTTCGTTGGTATATGAGTAAAAACAGCAACACTATGAAAAACGGCAGAAATCCGGAAACGCACGAAGTTATCGACGAACTAAAAGAAATCGACCCTTTAACCGTTTCGCTTGATGCCTCCGCTTACGGCAAAGTTAATGATGTTTCAAAATACAATAGCAACGGCGTGTCGGTACCGGTCATAATCGGCATTATTGCCGCAGTATCAGTTATAGCGGTTATCACTATTGTTATCATTAAAATAAGAAAAAGAGAGCAATACATTGAACAGTGAAAACACAAATTGCAACAAAACGTTACGCGAGTATTGATAAAGAACGGCAAGGTGCTCCTCGGCAGACATACCTACGGTGCCGGCAAAGGACTTTTGACTGTCCCGGCGGATATGTAAATAGCGGCGAAGCTCCGCAAAAAGCAGTCAAGCGTGAATATCTTGAAGAAACGGGAATTTCTGTTGAACCCAAAAATATAATCGGTGTGCTTGAGAGATGGATTGTTGATGAAATGAAAATTCCCAAAGAAGAAATTGCACAAATGTTGAATGTGATTTTAACGAAAATAAATTTAGGCTAAATAGCCACGGATTGAGCAAACAGTACAAAAATCAAAAAACCTCCTAATGTAGAACATACATTAGGAAGTTTTTAATCATGTCGTTTTACCACTCGCTTTTTGTGTATGAGCGAATGATATTTGTTATGATATTGTCACGCTTAAAGCCTTTGCCTTTGCCGCCTTTGATTTGGTCTTGGATTTTGCCGGCTCTTATGGTGACAAAATCGGCCTTATCAATAATTTTATCAATCGGCGGAATTTCACCGAAGCTGTATTTCTCATCAACTTCATCAATCAGATTTGTAGCGATGTATGTATTTGAGAACTTCTTTATTCCCGTCATTGCAAGAATAACGACCTTATTATTTTCAGGCATTGTAACGCTTTTACAGCCTCTTACATCAATTTCATAAAGATAAAAATATGCCTTACCGTTGGCGATATTGCCCTCGGGATGATGAGTGTGAGTAAATTCCATAGCAAGCGGTTGGCGTATGATTTTCGCCGTTTGTCCAAGTCCTGCCATATCCCATTTACCGATTGGCTCGTTCATCGGATAAATTGTCATATGGCGTTCTTTATTGTCTGCCATAACAACAATTTCCTGCTCACCGAAAACAGAAGCCGCAATCATATACAGCTTTGTAATACCTTTAGGGAGTTCAATTTCTTGTTCCCTCGGGATATAAATATTTTTATCCATATCCACATTAGGCATTTTGAATGTAATGCCGTGAACCGTGAGATTGCTCGGAATAAGCTCATTCGGAAGGCTCATACCGCTACCCTGCATAATACAGTTGACTTTATATTCATCTGCCGTTATGCCGGTTGAATTGTATTCAAGGTCAAGCTTTTTGAAGTTTTCTTTCGCCTTGTTTTTGCTTCCGTTAAGTTTCAACTTAAAAGTCTTAACTTCAAACGGTTTCAAATCAAATACCAACGCACCGTCTTTAATTTCAGTATCTTTGATATATTCTTCACTTGCAAAAACCTCGCTCGCCTCGGTTATGTCGCAGTAAAACTTGATTCCGGCATTTTTATGTTCTTTGCCGATGCCCTCATTAACTCTTACAATAATGCTGTCATCGTCAGCCGCTTCTTTTACCGCTCTTACAATTACACTGTCAGAAGTTGTATTCATAAGGCTGAAACTGTCACCGAGTGTACCGTCACGCTTTGAAGATGTACGAAACGCAACAAGCTTTTGATTGAAGCATTGAGCTTCAGTTTGAGTTGCCGCACCGATTTCACCTTTATGACTGAAAATGCCGAAAGAAAATTTATTTCTGCCGATATCTTGCAAATCCTGACGGGCGTCTTTTGTAAACGCACCTGCCGGTGTGTGTATACAAGTTAAACGAAGCGTGTAGTCGTTCGGCTTATCCCAACCGTATTTACAATCGGAAAGAATGCTTACTCCGTATCTGCCGAATCGGTCTGTAATATCCGCCCATTTCTGTGCCGGAACTTCATGTAAATTTTCTGTGTTGTTACCACGCTTTATATATCCTAATCCAAGGTCATAGCTTGCCTCATCGTTACTGCAAGTAACAGGAAATTGAGCTTTGAGGAGAGTTCTTCTGCTTTGCCAATCAATATTGTTATCTACGCGGATAGTGTCAGCATATGCGTCAAGACTTACGATTTGTTCAGCCGTGCTGTATTCTGCCTCCCGTGTAACCTTGATTGCAATTCGTGCCGCTCCGTTTTCAACAATTTCAAAAATCGGAGTGTTGGCATAACAGTAAGGTTCTGCGTCCAAATCCTCTTTTCTCATTTCCCACGACGGATAATTAAGCTCACCGATGTCGTAAAAAAGTGCCATTTTAATCGGTGCCGTGAGAAGTTGAACCTTTAGTTTTTTATCTATAATAGAACCGATATCGCCGTTTTTATTAAAAACAACTCTGTATTTTTCGTTTTCAAGTGTGTGTTCGGTAACCTTGAGGTCGGTCGCAATTTTGCATTTTTCGTTTGAACCTTGAACATCGTATACCTTATAGCC
>CAVBQD010000196.1:0-3133 GCA_963597385.1 bacterium
GTATACGATAATGTTGCATTTGCAATGCGTGTTATCGGTACAAAAGAAAAGGACATAAGAAAAAGAGTTCCGTACATTCTTCAGCTTGTAGGTCTCAGCCAAAAGGCACGCTCAATGCCGAATGAGCTTTCGGGCGGTGAGCAACAGAGAGTTTCGCTTGCAAGAGCACTTGTAAACAATCCCGACCTCATCATCGCGGACGAGCCTACCGGTAATGTTGACCCGGAAATGAGCCACGAAATTGTTGAACTTCTTACCAAAATCAACAACAACGGTACAACGGTTGTAATGGTTACTCACGAACACGACCTTGTGCGTACATTCCAACGCCGAGTTATCGTTATTCAAAAGGGCAAGGTTGTATCCGACACACCTGACCCGACTTTTGCAAAATTCAAAACCAAAGAAACAAAGAAACAAAACGATATGTTCTATTACGAACAAGATGTCAAGAATGAAAATCTGACAGAAGTTTTTGAGGATTTGGAGGATTTGACAGACGGTGAATCGCAAGCGGAAGGCGAAGTTATCGGTTCGATTGCACAGGAAGAGCCTGAAAATTCTGTTGACCTCAACGAATTGGCAAAGGGAGGTGAGCAATAATGTCGGGAGCAAGTTTCAGATACCTTATTAAAGAGGGTTTTCGCAACACCTGGACAAACCGTATGATGTCGGTTGCATCAATTTGCGTATTGCTCAGTTGTTTGGTGCTTATCGGTTCGGCTTCAATGATTTTCTTAAACATCAATTCACTCGTTCAAAAAATCGAAGACGAAAATGTAATTATGGTTTACATTGATGACAATGCAACGGACGCCGATATTGACGAAATGGGCATTAAACTCAACAAAATGAGCAATGTACAAAAAATCGAATTCGTTGCCAAAGAAGACGCTTGGGCAGAACAAATCGCCACAATGGACGATGCACAGGCAGAATTCTTTACCGAAACGACCGATGAAATCCCTCTTCCGGACGCTTACAAAGTTACGGTAAAGGATTTGGCGAAGTTTTCAACCACAGTTAAGCAAATTAAAAAGCTCGACCACATCTATACCGTAAGACAAAACACCGACCTTGCAAAGAAGCTTGCAAAGCTTTCAAACGGTATAAGCATTATTTCGATTGTTATTATTGCCGTGCTGTTTGCAATTTCGCTGTTCATTATTTCAAACACAATCAAGCTTACGGTATATTCCCGCCGCCTTGAAATCAGCATTATGAAATCGGTTGGTGCAACAAACAGCTTTGTTCAACTTCCGTTTGTTGTTGAGGGTATTATCCTCGGTATAGTTGCCGGCGTGCTGTCACTGTTTGCAGTTTGGGGCATTTATGTTTTGGCAACCGACAGGTTCGGCGATATATTTAACTCGGTCGGCTTGGTTCCGCTCAACTTTGTTGACTACGCACTGCCGATGCTCGGCATATTTGTTGCCATCGGTATTGTAAGCGGTGTAGGCGGTTCGCTCATAACAATGAGAAAATATCTTACAAAGGAAGGCAGTGAGATAAGTGCAGTTTAAATCTAAAAAAGTAATTTCGGTTATTTTGTCGCTCACCTTTGCTTTCAGCATTGCAGGCGGTACTTCCACATCATATGCGGCAAGCACATCGTCACTCCGTGAGAAAAAGCAAAAAATTCAAAGCCAAATTGACGCGGCTCAATCAAAAATCAATAAGCTCGCAGGTGAAAAGAAAGAAACGCAGGAATACATTTCTGCTCTTGACACCAAAATTCAGGCACTTAAAGACAAAATAAGCACTCTTAAAACCGAAGCAAACAGCTTGCAAAGCAACATTAACAAGGTAAAAAATAAAATCAACGATACAGAAGACCAGATAGACCAAATTCAAGCCGACATTGACGCAAAACAGGCTGAATTTGACGAAACCTTTGACGAATACTGTCAAAGACTCCGTGCAATGTATGTATCGGGTCACGCAAGCAACCTTGAAGTTTTGCTTACAAGCAGTGACATCAGCTCAATTCTTACCCGTTCGGAAATGATTAAATCCGTTTCAAAAAAGGACAGCGACACGCTCAACGCCCTTATGGATAAGATGAACGAGATTGAAAAAGACAAGGCAGATTTGGAAAAGAAGCGTCTTGACCTCAAGGAGAATAAGGCAAAGCTTCAAACCCAAAAAGACAAACTTGACAGCAATATTGCAACGGTTAACGCTTCAAAAACCGAGCTTGACAAGGAAATAAGCGAAGCAAACGCTATGATGCGTAAGCTTAACAGTCAGACTGCGGAATATCAGGAAAGCATTTCGGACAACGAGGACGAGATTGCAGAAATCGAGTCGCAAATTGCCGCAGAAATCCGCAAGGCTCAGTCATCATCTGTAAACACAGGTTCAACAAGCGGTTCATCGGGCAGCGGTGCATACAGCGGAACTCTCGGATATCCGACAAGCTCAAGAACTGTTTCGGCAGGCTATCCAAACTATTCAAGCGGTCGTTATCACGGCGGCGTTGACTTCCCGGTTGCTTCCGGCTCTCCGGTTTATGCGGCGGCGTCCGGTACTGTAATTATTGCGAAAAATCTTAATTACAGCTACGGTCATTATCTTGTAATTGACCACGGCAACGGACTTTCAACCCTTTATGCTCACAACACCACACTTTTGGTTGGCGTCGGCACGCATGTAACAAAGGGTCAGGTTATCGCACGAAGCGGTTCAACAGGCAACTCAACAGGACCGCACTGTCACTTTGAAGTTCGTGTAAACGGCACAAGAGTTAATCCGTTTAATTATTTATAATTTAAACAAATACCGTAGGGGTCAGGCTTGCCTGACCTCTCAGACTGTCGATAAAGTCCCTGAAACACGCCAAAATTCAATCAACCGATACAGCCTCCACTTGTTGCAAGGGGAGGTGGCAACACGAAGTGTTGACGGAGGGGTTATAAAAGTGCCGCAAACATCGAGTTTACGGCACTTTTGGCGTTTTTCGTTTTTTGCTCACAAGCATATGTAAGGCTTCCAAAAAATCACTTGATTTTTTGGAAAGAGGAAAAACATATGAAGTATAATTACAAAACTTTGTTTTGTTCTATACGGAATATGTTTTGACGAGGTACAGCAAAGTTCGCAAGAAAACGAAATTCAGAGCCTTTCTCAACAG
>CAVBQD010000197.1:0-3092 GCA_963597385.1 bacterium
GTGCCTAAGGTCAGTGCAACTTTTGTTCTTGACGGACTTGAATATCTCCACAAGGGAGGCAGATGTTCGTCTGTTGCAAAGTTCGGTGCAAATGTTCTCGGAATCAAGCCGTCAATTGCCGTTGATAATCAAACGGGTAAACTTGAGGTTTCAAAAAAATACCGAGGCAAAACCGAGCTTGTTTACAAGCAATATATTACCGACCGTATGAACGAAATAAAGCGTATTCAGCCCGACCGTGTTGTTATTGCCGAAAGCGGTGGCGTGTCGCCGCAAATAACAGCTTTTGCAAAGGGCGTTATCGAGGGCAAGGATAAGTTCAATCAGGTGATTGTGGCAGACGCGGGGTGTACAATTTCATCTCACTGCGGTCCGAAAACGCTTGCAATATTCTATATCAGAAAATAAATAAAAATCACTGTTTTAATAATGTAATTAATATTATGGCACTTAAAGAAGAAATTTTGAATTATCTGTCCGAACACAGCGGCGAATATATCAGCGGCGAAGAGCTTGCACAAAATCTCGGCAAAAGCCGTGCGGGTGTGTGGAAAGCCGTAAAGTCGCTTCAATCGGACGGCTACACTATAACCGCCGTAACAAACCGCGGTTATATGTTTGACGCAAATAACGATATTTTAAACGAAAACGAACTTAAAAAATATATAGATTTTGACTGCAATTTGGCTTTTTACAAAAGCATAGACTCAACGAATAACGAAGCGAAGCGTATTATTACCGACGGCGATACAAAACCGCTTCTTGTTGTCGGCGAAGAGCAAACGGCAGGCAGAGGCAGACAGGGCAAGAGCTTTTATTCTCCGGCTAAAACGGGGATATATATGACCCTTGTTGTTCATCCGATGGCGAAACTTCAAAATGCCGTAACCGCCACCACAGCCGCTTCGGTTGCCGTGTGCAAGGCTATAGAAAAACTGACGGACATTACTCCGCAAATCAAGTGGGTAAATGATGTTTATGTAAACGACAAAAAAATTTGCGGTATTTTAACCGAAGCCGTTACAAATTTTGAAACGCAAACGGTGGAGTCGGTTGTTATAGGCATTGGGGTTAATCTCAAAACTCACAGTTTTCCGTCCGATGTGCAAAACGCTTCATGTCTTGAAGCACCGGTTAAAAGAGCGGAATTTATCGCAACCGTTGCAAATGAACTCAACGGAATAGTAACGGGCGATTACAGTGCCTTTATTGACTACTACCGCTCCCACAGTATGATTGTGGGCAAGGATATTAATTTTATAAAAAACGGCGTTACCACTCCGGCAACGGCAGTTGGCATTGACGACGCCGGCGGACTTGAGGTTATCCTTTTTGACGGCACACATGATACCCTCCGCTCCGGCGAAATCACCGTTAGGACAAGATAATAAAAACCTTTTTGATTTTGTGAAAGTCTTCTGTTGACTGTTATGACAAAACAATGTATAATGTTAATGAAATGTTATTTAAAAGGAGACTTTAACAATGAAAAAAATAATAAGTTTTGCCTTAACTTTGGTAATGGCGTTTACTGTGTTTGGATATGGTGCAACTGTGTATGCAGGCGAACATCAAACAATGGGCACGGCAAAAGAATATTCTGTTGGAGAAACAGTTAACGGAACTCTTGATGAAAACAGAGTTGAGTTTATTAAATTCACTTTAAATCAGTCGGGCAGATTATCATTTAAAGCCGAAGGAGTAAGCTCGTATCAGGTTTATATTTTTCAGGAAAACATTCCGGAACAATTTATTTATGTTGATTATGTAAGAGATAATTCTGATTTAGGCAAGGCATATAGTAATACGTATTACAATTTACTTGCCGGAACTTATTATTTCAAGTTAAATAATGATAGTAGAAATGCAAATAATTATTCAATTACTACTGCATTTACACCGTCGGGTGAAACATTTACAGAAACTTTTGATGTAAACAATGATGTTATAGGAAAAGCAAATGAGGTTGAGTTTGGTAAATCCTATAAAGGAATGCTTGGAATAAACGATAAGAACGATTATTATAAAATAGTATCTACAAACGGAAAGTATACTTTGAAAGTGAATTCCGACAATAAAGCTATTGATGCTATTTTGTTAAATTCCGACGGTAATCGAATTGAAAATTATTACACAAGTAAAAATTATGCAACCGGCGGATATACATTAAATGAAACAATTTCATTAAAATCAGGCGTATATTATTTAAGAATGTATGATTATTCCGGTAGTACATTTTATTCGCTTTCATTAACCTCATACACAACAGCCGACAATAGCTCGGTAACTATTAAAAAACCGACAAATGCAAAAATCAACAAATTGCAGGCAAAGAAAAAAGCAATTGTTGTTTATTGGAATAAACAAAATGATGTAACCGGTTATCAACTTCAAATTGCCACAGATAAAAAATTTAAGAAGAACAAAAAGAATTATTCTGTTAAAAATGTGAACAAAAAGACTGTAAAAAAATTAAAGTCTAAGAAAAAGTATTTTGTTCGTGTCAGAGCATATAAGCTGAATAATGGCAAGAAAATATACGGTAACTGGTCATCAATTAAAAGCATTAAAGTTAAATAGTAACGGCTTTTCATCACTGTTGAGATAGTGAAGCTCAAATGATAAACAAGTTGTGGCAGTCAAAGGCAGTTTTGTATTTGACTGCTTTTTGTTTTCCAAACAGTAAAACTGGGCGATGAAGGTGCGGTCGTGCCATAATATACAAAAATCCGTAGATATTTTCTACTGTGCGGCAGTTGAATTTGTATATCCCAAGTGGTAAAATGACATATATAAACTTTTTGGGAGATATAAAAATGAAGAAAATAACAGCTGTTTTAATGGCTATACTTACGGTAATCACACTTTTTGGTTGTTCGGCAAAGCAGGAAGAAGAAACCACTACTGCCGCCACGACCGTTACAGAAACCACAACAAAGGCTCCGGTGCTTAATCCGCTTACCGGTGAAGAGGGATTCAACGAATCGGCAGTGGGCAAGCGTCCTGTTGCTATTGTTGTTGAAAATTTGCGTCCGGCAAGACCGCAGTGGGGCATTACATCCCCCGATATTATTTGCGAGGGCGAAGTTGAG
>CAVBQD010000198.1:0-3046 GCA_963597385.1 bacterium
GGCTAAAGTAAAAGACGGAACTATTTCATCAGATACAGCCGGAACTGTAACGGTAACAACCAAAGCTAAAACAACGGCTGATTCTACTACCGCCGCAACAACGGCTGTAACACCGCAAACTAAAATCAATGAAGAAGTCAAAGTAACGGATATTTCAACGACACTTGAGGGTGTTCAGACAATGGACCCGGGGGACGCAATTACAATAGGTTCTAATAATATTGAGCTCGCCGCTCAACCAATGGGGGATAAACTTCCTTTTTCGGCACTTAAAACAATTTCAAATGTTTTTAATTCTGCATTTATCAGTAAAACTGATGATGATAATGTTAAAGCCCCTGTAATTCCTATTGATTTTACTGTTATGAATCAACGAATTCAATTCGACATTGATTTTTCGCCTATTGACCCATATGTCGGCATTGTCCGTGTCGGTCTTTCGGTTGGATTTTTAATAACTACATATCTTTGTTTTAAAAAGTGGTTAGTTAATAAGGAGCTGTAATATGATTAATTTAGCAATTTCTTTTTCAGAATTCGAAAACGGCTTTTCGAATGTAATTTTATGGTGCTTAAACAAAATAGGGGACTTGTTTTCAAAAATTTTAGTTTTCTTGCCGGATGACCCTAATCTTTTTAATAAGTTAAATTTATCAGCTATTCAAAAATATATTGATTTCGTGCACTATTTTATTCCGCTTAATTTTATCGGTTCAATTTTATTTTTGTCAGTTGACATTTTCCTAACTATAGAAATAGGCTTCCTTATTTATAAGCTACTCCTTAAAGCAGCCGACAAAGTCTTTTCTTCCTGGTCGATGTTTTTTACATAATCAAGGCTTTGCCTTAATTGCAAATTAGCCCCTTACGATAAGGGGCGGGCGCGTGTTTGTCTGAACCTGCGAAAGCAGGTGAGTATCGCTTTAGCGACGGCGGGGTTCGTCTATTCGTTGCCTTAATAATCTATGTTATACCTAAGGAGAATGTTTTAATGTTATACACAAGAACCGGAACACCCGGAGCAGGGAAGTCTTATAATATGACACAAGACATTATAAGTTTTTTAAAACGCGGTCGTTATGTTATTACTAACATTCCGCTTGTTTATGATGAAGTTGCCAAACTTACAAAAATGTCAACTTCTGATTTAATGCAAAAACTTTTTGTCCTTGACAATGAGGAAATTACTCCGAGTTATTTATATACTTTTTTTAAGCTTAATGTAAATAAAGTTACTACCGAACTTATTATTGATGAAGCTGCCGATTTGTTCAATTCTCGAAGTTGGAACGACAAAGACCGTCCTAATTGGCTTAAATTCTTTAGAATGCATAGACATATGTATTTCAATGTTTGTTTAGTGTCGCAAACTCGAAAAGACCTTGACAAGCAAATACAAGGTTTATTCGATATCGATTTTAATTATGTTAAGCCTGCCGAATTTGGAGTTTTAGGCTATACTTTTTACCTTATTTTTCGTCCGTTCGGTAAATTAGGAGCTTGTCGCGAATTATATATACCTACTCGAGGTACAACAACATTTAGATTTTTCTTTTTCAAAAAGAAATATTATAAATGTTATGACAGTTTCACTATGAATAATTATCGTAATGATTTTATGATTGATGAATATGAAATTCAGCCTGAAGCTCGCGAACATTTCGTTTTTACTAAGAAAAGCAATAACATTAAACGCTTGCCGGGCTTCAATCCGGATGACTTTTTATCTCTGAAAAATCAATTTATAAGCAGTTAAAAGAATCTCCAACAAATACCTTTGGGGAACGAAAATTTTAAAGTAATTATATATGAAAGGATGAGCTGAAAAGCTCATCTGCCCCCGAGGACTTAACAAGGGGGCAGAGATTACACTATGGATAATGCAAATGTTCGCGAGAATCGCATAATTATAGACTGGTTAGCCTTTACAATTCATAATTTTAATGTTGATGAAGTTATTACTATGTTAGGTCTTAATGACTGTTTAGGTAATTTTCAAGATATGAAAGGACACGACGGGTATAAAGACAGATTGTTTTTTAACGGAATATCCGTATATTATAACGGACACGAAAATCAAGGTATACATATATGTTTCAGCGGTCAAGGTTGCAGAGCTTTTGAAAGTTATTCAGAATACGGCGATTTTAATATGCTTCTTTCAGCTGTTTTATCACTTCCAAAAAGTAAAATTAGCCGTATAGATATAGCATACGATGATTTTAAAGGACTTTTAGACCTTAATACAATAGCCGATTGTGTGCGTTTTGGGAATTGGACTTCGTCTGCCGGGGCTCGGTGGTGGGAAGTTAATTTATCATCAGTTGGAACAAGTGCATATATCGGAAGTCCTCAGTCAAGAATTAGAGTTAGATTTTATGATAAAGCTGCAGAACAAAAAGTTGACTATTTTTGGTCAAGATGTGAGCTTCAACTTCGTGATGAACAGGCTACAGAATTTGCTAATCAATATGTTTTTAACAATTTATCTATTGGCAATCTGTATTTTGGCGTTCTTAATAACTTCGTTCGATTTATCGATAAATCTACAAGTTCTAATGTATCAAGATGTAAAATGTTTGAATGGTGGGAAGAATTTCTTGAAACCAAAAACAAAGTTAAATTATGGACACCCGGTATAACTTACAACATAGCTAAATTAAAACAAAATGTTGAGGAACGCTGGGGTAACGCTATTCAAACTTATTTATCTTTGTTCGGGTTCAATATGCTTCAACATAATCTTGATGAAATAAAGCCTATAACAGATTTACCGATTCAATACAAGAAAATCATCCTTGATTATGCAAGTGATTTTAGAGCTAATTCAAGAATGCAAGAAATTAAGATTGATAATCAGACTGTTGAACTTGTAAATGACTTACCAAAGAAATTAGAACGCGTATTAAACGAATTAGAGGCAGTACAATGAATATAAATGATATTAGCATTGATTTAATCGAAAAATTAATAAAGTCTGTATCAGATGACGATGTTAAAATTATTTCAATAGCTTTTGAAGAAAACAACGAATTAATTTTGACAA
>CAVBQD010000199.1:0-3023 GCA_963597385.1 bacterium
GCCCTTTCTTCTGAACAAACTCTTGTTGCACTTTGGGCAAACCTCTTCGGTAGGCACATCCCAAGTCATAAAGTTACAGTTTGGATAGTTTGAACAGCCGTAAAAAGGAGTGCCTCTCTTTGTTTTCTTTTCAATTACATCTCCGCCGCAAAGTGGGCATTTAGCCTTTGTTTTTGTGATGAGTGGTTTTGCATTTTTACACTCGGGAAATCCCGGGCATGCAAGGAATTTGCCGTATCTGCCAACCTTAACAACCATTTTTCTGCCGCATTTTTCGCATACGACATCGGTTTCTTCCTCTTTGAGTTTAATTTTAACGCCTTGCATATCCTTTTTGGCTTTTTCGAGAGGTTCGATAAAATCGTCATAGTAAAGACGAATCATATCGATATAATCCTTATCGCCCGAGTCGATTTTATCAAGGTCGTCTTCCATTTTTGAAGTGTACTTAACATTTACAATGTTAGGTATTCTCTCTTTAAGAAGATTTGTAACGGCTTCACCGAGTTCCGTAGGAACAAACTGCTTGCCCTCACGAACAACATACTCCTTTTGCAAAATGGTTGAAGTGATGGTTACATATGTTGACGGACGGCCTACACCGTTTTCTTCAAGTGCTTTTGTGAGAGAAGCTTCCGTATATCTTGCAGGCGGTTGCGTGAAATGCTGATTGCCCAAAATCGACTTCAATTTAAGGACATCGCCCTTGGCAACCGGAGGAAGCGGAGACTCGCTGTCTTTCTTTTGAGCGTCATCCGTCTTTTCTTCATAAAGTGCGGTAAAGCCGTCAAATTTAACGGTGTAACCGCTTGCCGTAAACACATAACCGTTAGCTTTTATTTCAACTTTCATGGTTTCCTGCTGGCAAGACGCCATAAGAGAAGCGATAAAGCGTTCCCACACAAGCTTATATATTTTATACTGGTCGGAAGTAAGCGAGCCTTTAACCGATTCCGGAGTTACACCCGGCATTGTAGGTCGAATAGCTTCGTGACCGTCCTGAGCGTTACCTCTTGTTTTGTAAAATCTCGGCGTGGACGGAAGATACTTTTCGCCGTAAGTTTCTTTAATAAAATCGTTACCGGCACTACGAGCCTCGTCCGAAATACGAAGTGAGTCGGTTCTCATATATGTGATAAGACCGACTGTGCCGAGATCGTTTACATCAACGCCTTCATAAAGTTCCTGAGCGGCTTTCATGGTTCTTCTTGCTTGGAACGACAATCTGCGTGACGCTTCCTGCTGCAAAGTTGATGTGATAAACGGCGGAGCAGGATTTTTCTTTCTCGTTCCCTTTTTTACGCCGGTTACAACATATTCAGCATTTTCCAAGTCGGCAAGCATTCTGTCCGACTCTTCTTTTGACGGAATTTTGTTTTTATCCGTGCCGACTTTGTTGCCGTTATTGTCCTGAACCATAGTTGCCCCAAAGCCTTTTCTGTCCGGCGGATTTGTAAACTTTGCGTCAATTGTCCAATATTCTTCCGGCTTAAATGCACGAATTTCATTTTCTCTGTCAACAACAAGACGAAGTGCAACGCTCTGTACACGGCCTGCCGAAAGACCTCTTCTGATTTTTTGGCTTACAAAAGGAGAAAGTTTGTAGCCGATAAGTCGGTCAAGTATTCTTCTTGCCTGCTGAGCGTTAACAAGGTCAATATCAATTTGACGGGGATGCTCCATACCGTTTTTTACACCGGTTTTTGTGATTTCGTTAAATGTAACTCTGTTTTTATCTTCAAGCTTTAAGCCGAGCAAATTGGCAAGGTGCCACGAAATTGCCTCTCCCTCACGGTCGGGGTCGGTTGCAAGATAAACGCAATCAGCTTTGTTTGCTTTTGTTTTAAGTTCGTCAACAAGTGCTTCCTTGCCTTTGATAACCGCATACTTCGGTTCAAAGTCGTGTTCAATATCAACACTGAGTCTTGCGGCAGGCAGGTCACGCACATGACCCATCGACGCAATAACATCATATCCCTTGCCAAGATAACCCTTGATGTTCTTAGCCTTGGCAGGTGACTCCACAATTACTAACTTTGACATATATGTTTTGTCCTTTCGGTTAAATTCAAGATTGTTTTCTTCTGTAACGCTTGCCTATGCCCGGCTCACAAAGCCCGTCAAGTTCAAGCATTGTAAGAGCGACGAGAACGGAATTTACATCAAGCCCCGCAACATTCGCAATGCTTTCAACATCCTTAAAATCGTCGTCCATAGCATTAAACACCGCTTTTTCGTCACCGACAAGCTGTCGTGACTTTTCATCAATTTGAGTACGATTGTCACGGTGTTTTTCTATATTTTCAAATGTGATTTCTTCATCCTGCTCGGGTGCCAAATCACGCTCTTTGTATTCGTCATTCAAAAGCTCGTCAACGCTTGCAAGCTTCGACATATCAAGTGCCTTGTATTTTTCGGTATAGTGAGAAATAATCGACTCAACCGCCACAACCGGAACGGCACCGTCCGCAATAAGCTTATTTGTACCGACAAATCTTTGGTCAAAAATCGAAGCGGCAGTTGCAAATATATCCCTGTTTTGCGACGCGGCAAAATTCGCCGTAATGAGCGAACCGCTCTTTGTTCCCGCCTCGGCAACAAATACGGCGTCGGCAAGTCCGCTGATTATTCGGTTTCGTTGAGGGAATGTATACCTTGTTGCTCGGGTGAACGGCAGAAATTCGGATATTATTGCACCGTGCTCGGAAATTTTCTGTCTTAACTCTTCATTTGAAATAAGGTAATTTGAGCCGAGACCGCAACCCATAACCGCAACGGTTATCCCGTTACATTCCAACGCACCGATATGTGCCGAAGAGTCAATACCGAGAGCACCGCCGCTGACGATAACGGTATTGCACCTTGCAAGTCCCTTTGATATTATCCTCGCAACGCTTTTGGCGTAATTTGACGGCTTGCGTGTGCCGACAATACTTATACTCAGCGTACCGTCTATATCCGGCATTTTACCGTCAACATACAAAACCGCCGGCGGGGCATAAATTTCTTTCAGCTTTTGAGGA
>CAVBQD010000200.1:0-2978 GCA_963597385.1 bacterium
AAATCTCTCCGTTATATACAGTACATAATTGTATATAACGGAGAGATTTACAATACCGAAGAGGTGCGTCGTGAGCTTCGTTTTCACGGATATGTTTTTGATACGGCGTGCGACACGGAGGTTGTTCTTAAAAGTTTTCATTTGTGGCAAGAGCGTTGTGCCGAGAAGTTAAACGGCATTTTTGCATTTGCGATATACAATACCGACAGTGAAGAACTGTTTTTGTGCCGTGACAGAATCGGCGTTAAACCGCTTTTTTATTCCCACAAAGCTGCTGTGTTTGCCTTTGCATCAAAAATTGACACGCTTTTGAATGTAAAAGGAGTTGAACCTGTTTGCGATGAGGACGGCCTTAATGAAATATTTATGCTCGGTCCGGCGAAAACCATAGGCAAAACCGTTTTTCGTGACATTCGGGAACTTGAGCCGGCATCGTATATGTACTACAAAAACGGAAAAACATCAAAAGGAACATATTGGCACCTTGAAGCCGCTGATTTTGACGAAAATGAAACTCAGGCTCGGGAGCATATACACTATCTTGTGACCGACGCCATCAGACGACAGCTTGTGTCGGATGTGCCTGTATGTACATTTTTGAGCGGAGGACTTGACAGCTCAATTATTTCAAAAGTTGCTTCGGATTATATGGGCGAACGAAACAGCGTTTTGAATACCTACTCCGTTGATTATGTTGATAACGACAAATATTTTAAAGCAAGTCTGTTTCAACCGAATAAGGACAGTGATTTTATTAATTTGGTATCGGATTATATCGCTTCCGACCATCACAATGTTGTTCTGTCTAATTACGATGTTGCCGACGCTCTTGTTGAGAGTACATTTGCACGCGGTTGCCCGGGATTTGCCGATGTTGACAGCAGTCTTTTGTTATTTTGCAAAGAAGTCGTTAAAAATAACAAGGTTGCACTTTCGGGAGAATGTGCCGATGAAATTTTCGGCGGATATCCTTGGTATCACAGAAAAGAGATTTTGTTTGACGATACTTTCCCGTGGAGCAGAAGTACCGATGTCCGCCACAGAATTTTATCGGACGGATTTTTGCCTCACGGTGACGAATATATGCGAAATGCCTATCTTCAAACCGTAAAAAAGACGAGCACACTTGATACCGACAGCAAAACAGAAAAGCGTATGCGTGAGATGTTTTTGCTTAATATGGATTGGTTTATGCAAACTTTGCTTATGCGAAAAGACGCAATGAGTATGGAGGCTTCCCTTGAAGTTCGCGTCCCGTTTTGTGATTACAGAATCGTGGAATATGCTTACAATATGCCGTGGAATATAAAGTCATACGGCGGAAGAGAAAAGGGTATTTTGCGAAAAGCATTTGAAAACGAACTTCCGGAAACTATCGTCTGGCGTAAAAAAAGTCCGTATCCAAAAACTTTCAATCCCGAATATACAAATGCGGTGATTACAATGGTAAACGCCGTGTTGAATGACAAACAGTGCCCGCTTTATGAAATGCTCAATTCCAAAGCGATAACAGATTTAATTGACAATCCGGACAGCTTGAGCGAGCCGTGGTTCGGTCAGCTGATGCGTGGCCCTCAGGTGCTTGCGTACATTGTGCAAATTTACACTTGGATTAAAAAATATAATGTTCAATTTGATGTTTAGGGCAAAACAAAAAAGATACCGCAATTCGGTATCTTTTAATGTTATTAATGCTATAATATATCTTATGCCTTGTTGAGCTTTGAAACAAGATTGCTCTTCTTTCTTGCAGCACAGTTCTTGTGGATAAGGTGATGGTTTGCAGCTTGGTCAATCTTCTTAACAGCTTCTTTAACTGCAACTTCCTTATCGTCAGCATTTGTTTCGATAGCTGTGTTAGCCTTTTTGATGGCTGTTTTAAGAGCTGTGTTACGAGCCTTATTGTTTGCAGCCTTTGTTTGGTTTACTAAAACTCTCTTCTTTGCTGATTTGATGTTTGCCATTTCTTTTTCACTCCTTTATCGAGAAACTGGATGTAAAGGCATTTCTGCCTAATTTCTTTTTAACGCTGATTTATATTAGCATAACTTTAAGTAAAATGCAAGCATTTTTTTATTTTTGGGCATACTTTTAGTAAAAATAGTGAGTTTTGGAGTGGTTTTTGTGATAAATCGCACAGATTTGGCAGTGGAATGCTATGAAGAAAACGAAAAAACGGTCTTGTCAGGCGTTAAAATTACCGAAAAAGACAACCTTACAACCGTTGAAGTTTTTAATGAAACCGGTGCAAAAAATCTTGGCAAACCGGTCGGGAAATATGTTGTTTTGAATGTCAGTTCTTTTGTAAACGACACCGATATTTTGGACGGCAGACTTAATGAATTTTCAGCCGTACTCAAATCAATGTTGCCGCAGGCTGTTGCGTCGGTGTTGGTTGTCGGACTGGGAAATAAAAAAATCACCGCTGATTCGCTTGGACCGTCAACTTCGTCTTTCATTCTTGCAACACGGCATATTTCCGAGAATTTAGAAAGCAAAGTCGGCTTACCGGAGCTTTTCCCTGTGTCGTGCGTCAATACAGGCGTGCTCGGCGATACGGGAATAGAAACCTTTGAAATCATCAAAGGCGTAGTCAATCAAATTAAACCGTCTTGCGTTATAGCCGTTGACGCACTTGCCGCAAGCTCGGCAGATCGCCTCGGTACAACAATTCAGTTTTCCGACTCCGGCATTTCACCCGGTTCCGGGGTGGGTAATCACCGTCACGAAATTTCCGAAACAACGCTCGGCGTGCCGGTTGTTTCTGTCGGCATTCCCACGGTGGTCAGCACGGGTGTGATTTCCGGCAAAGAAAATAATGATGTTTTTGTAACCCCTCGAGAAATTGACAGGATTTGCCAGCAGGGTGCAAAACTTATCGGTATGGGAATTAATGTTTGCTTTCAGAAGAATTTATCGATTGAGGATTTATTGGCACTTGTGGGATAATGATTATATTGCCGTCATATAATTAGATG
>CAVBQD010000201.1:0-2974 GCA_963597385.1 bacterium
AAACGGGACAAGTCTTTTACAATTACGGTTGATACTTTACCGGCTTCAATAAGACTTTCCATTTCCTGAAAGCCGGGTCTGTTAAATGTTGTTCCGCTGATTCCGTCGTCAACAAAGAATTGTGGATGTAAATATCCGTTTTTCTTTGCATAGGTCATAAGGATTTCCTTTTGATTTGATATCGAATTACTTTCACCCTCTAAATTATCGTCTTGAGATAAGCGACAGTACAGAGCGGTGATTTTTTCTTCTTGCCCTTGTATATTTTTGTTTGTTGCCATAAATTATATGCTCCTTTCAGTGACAACAGGGCATTGCAATGTAATTGTATTTTACGCTTGCAATGCCGCAGTGTCGATTGTATGGACTTACGCTGTCTTTAATTCGGTCAGTAAATCTTCAAATTGCTGAAGCACATTTTCTCTGCCCTTAGGATTAAAATGTGTGCTGACTTCATAAGTTGTATTGCCGATTTTCATAAAGAACGGCTTATCGTCTTTTTCAAAATATTTTGAATATATTGAAGTATTCTTGTCTGTCATCGTTCATCCCTCCGATTCCTTTCTCTTTGTCTCTGCCATTTTTCAAGCAGAGATATTATTGTTTTCTGCATATCCGCTTTGGTGTAATTTCTCGGAAAATACTTGCGGATATCCTCCTCCATAAAGCGTAATTGTTCTTTCTGATTAGCCTTTTCCTCACAGAGTACGGCAAACACTACATCGGTTGAACATCTGCCTTGCTCACTAAATTTTCTTAATCGCTGTGCTTGTGACAGTGACGGCGTAGCGTCAGTAAATTCAATTTGGTCTAGCAATGTCCTTTGTTCATATTCTGAAAGATATGAAATTTCCACAGCCGGAGTAAAGGCTATTTTATCTTCATCAACAAGCTTCAACAGCTCTGGTATTAAGTATGTCAGGCGGATATATCGCTGAATATTCCTACCGCTTTCGGTGTCAGATATGTTATCTCTTGACTTGTGGACAACTTGTCCATAAGTTTTGCCTTGATGTTTCAGTGCATCTAATTTCATTTTGTAAGCAAAAGCTTTTTCACTTGGCAAGATATGTTCTCTGTGTATATTTGAATCTACCATTTGAACCACGGCTTCATCTTTCGTAAGTTCTTTTATCGTTACGGGAACAGTGGTTACCCCTAACGCTTTGCAGGCTTCAACCCGTCTGTGACCGCTGATAATTTCATATTTACCGACCGAAGAAGGACGGACGATTACCGGCTCAAGCAATCCGTTTTCTTTTATGCTTTCTGTTAATTCTTGCTGTTCAATTCCGTCTCTTGATTTAAACGGATGATTCTCAAACGGAACAAGCAATTCTGTGTTCAATATTTTTGTCATTCAATCAACTCCTATATATTTATCTTTTTCGGCAAGTAATATCTTGCTCTATAAGTCTTAATACTTTCTGTTATTCCGAATTCAGGAAATATGAAAATCAGAATTGTTTCAGGTAGATAACGCTCGGCTTGCCCTGACCTTGCCTTTTGCGCTGTATTAAATCTGCTGCTTCATGCTCTGCAAAAAGCTTGCATACCTTTTCGTGACCGAAGTGTAGTTTTTCCTGAGCAGATTTTATTGTGAAGTATTGATATACTCTGCCTTGCTTATCTATCCAGTTGTTTTTAACGGACAGATACATCCGGTCGAGCAAAAGACCATATAGCATTTTTGCATCTGTGGAAACCGATTTGTACTTTTCTTCAAATAACGCTTTCGGGACTTTATAGAAAGCAAAATTCTGGGCGTCGCTTACCTTAAAATATTTGTTCATTGCATCACCTCGTTTTCTGTATTGATTTGGTGCCGAAATCGGCATTTTTTTCGTTTGTGCGACTCTTAAATTCTTTGCAAGGGTTATTTACCGTCTTTGCTAATCACGCTCCTTTTTGGCTTGTATTTAAGGCAACAAACAATCTTTGCACGGTAGCTTTGCTTGCAATCATTTCTGCATTTTCTGCAAAGACCGTTGTATGTTCGTCTGCCCGTTTCGGGATTGATGAAGTACCCCCACTCCTGTTTTTGTTTTTTTGATAATCTTGGCATTTTTAAAACTCCTTTCACTTATTTGCACAAGACCTCCGAAATGCACACCCATTTCAAAGGAATTAGAGGAAATTTTTTTAATAATTTTTCTTCTCGAAAATTAACCCCTCTACTCATTTGGACAAAGGGGTGCCAACTGGACACCCCAAATGAGTAGTCTCAAGAAAATGTTCACAAAAAATTCACACATTTTCTTGCTAAAGAAAATTTAAAAGTCCCTTCACTATCTCCAAGTGAGATGCCGTTTTGTACACCCTTAAAAGCAGATTTTTAGAAAAATTCTTAAAAACATCCCTCTACTTGTTTGAAATGGGAGAAGCATTTTAGGGGGTGTTTTCACAGAAAATTTACATTTTTCTTTTCATTATTTTTTCTGTAGCGAGCAGACCGTTTTTACTCCTGCGGCAAAAAAACGGTAGAAACATCTCGTCAGGGCTGCCCTGAAACCCGATTGAAAAATATCCTTTCACTTATTTGGAATTGAAAGCCGTTTTGACATCCTGTTTTGAAGAAAAAAGTTTTGGAAAATGAAAATGCCTATCAAAACAGACTTTGACAGGCATTTTGATTTTGCTTATTAATTTTACTTGGCGTTATTGTATGAAAAATCAAGAAACAAATTAATTCCTTTTAAGCTCTTGAGACCAATTCAGTACAGAAATTTTTTATAAAAAACGCTTGACTTGGAGTCAACTCTAGGTGCTATAGTATTTATCGAGGTGAACGACATGAAAAAAATATTAACCATCTATTATTCATGGTCAAACGGAAACACTGAAAGAATCGCAAAAATGCTACAAAGAGAAGTTGGCGGCGACATAGTTAGAATTGATACAGCTATACCCTATGAAGGAAGCTACGACGATGTAGTAAATCAAGGTCAGGAAGAAGTACAACGCAGATACGAAC
>CAVBQD010000202.1:0-2959 GCA_963597385.1 bacterium
TCAAGGGGAGCTGTCGTCATTTATGACGACTGAGGGGTTATCGCGAGACTAAAAGAAAGCGGTGTGCCGATGACGGCACACCCTACTTACCGCTCAATAACCCCGGAACAGTCGCAACCGTCCGGCTTTTCCGGTGGGAAAAATTCGTCAACCGGAAAGTCGATGCTCTGAAATGCCGAGCAAGGGTCTTGTGTTGAGCAGTTGCATTCTCTGTCAGGTATGCAAAAATCGTATGCCGGAATGGTCATCTGCACATCTCGCTCCATTTGAATAATCGAAAACAAGCCGAGAGTTACAAGCACGGCTCTGCTTGAAGCAACGGGAATTGACCCCTCATTCGTCGATTGCGTTATGCTTTGAGGAAAACTTGTGCAAAGCGGAACGGGGCAGTTGCAGGTGTCCACAACTTCGCTTGACAGCACAACCGGGTCAACCGCCTGAACCTTTGCCGTCGGGTTGGTGTACTGCGGTGCTTCCGGACAGTCCGTTCTTTCGTCGGAAAGATTTGATGTAAAAATTTTAACATCGCCCTCCGAGCCGTAAAGTATGCACTTCTTTTCAAAATCGGTGTAACCCACGGCAACTTGCGGAGTTGAACACTGTCCGTTGTAGCAATCAAAGCACAGCATAAAGTAAAAATGCACATTTGCACTGTAAAAACCTCTGTTAAACGGAACATCGTCAACATCAATGCTCACCGCTCTGATTGTGCAGTTTCGGCACTTCACCGTCGTCGCCTCGTCAATAAGTCTTTGGCTTGCACCGAAAAATGTAACTCTTAAATCTTCCAAGCAGTCCTTGCTTACGCACGAATCGTATATACGCTTTGTGTCAATGCAAACCGCTTCGCTTATTTTTCTGTCGCAGTTTTGAATAATAGGATTGTCGGGCATAAAAATTCTCCTTCACAGTATTGTAAGATAAGGATGTTATCCTTTGCTTCAATTCATACTATGAAGGAGAATTGTTTTTGTGAATAGAAATTACAACTGATTTTTGTGAAAGAGAGATTTTAGAAAAGCTTATAATTATTGACTGCTTGAATTTTAAATGATATACTGTTTGTAAAGCTAAATTTAGGAGAATGACAATGAACATAAAAGCAGAGAAAATATATAAATTTCTTTTCTTGTTTATAATAATAGCAGTGCCGATTGCGATTTTCTTAATCCGTGATTTGGATAACGATACATGGTTTATGCTCAATCACGGACGATATATACTTAAAAACGGACTTTATCCCGAATATGAACCGTTTACTGTTCACGAGGGAATGCACTTTACCTTTCAAAAGTGGCTTTGCTGTGTTTTGTTTTGGCTGATATATAATTATTGCGGTAAATTAGCACTTAAATTATTTTGCCTGATTTTATATTTGGTTTTTGATTTTGTTATGTATAAGCTTCTTATGTATACAAAACCGAATTTAAGCGTTCAACATTTGCTTACAATAGCTGTAATGAATGTTTTTATGGGTCAATTTATGTATACGCGACCTCAACTGTTTACATATCTATTTTTGGCAATTGAACTTCTGGTACTTGAAAAATATGTACGGGAGCATAAAGTTGCTTTGTTAGCGATAATTCCGATTTTATCAATTCTTGAAATTCAAATTCATTCAACCATATGGCCGATACTTTTAATTTATATGTTGCCGTATATGTTTGATTTTTCATCGTCAAAAAAGATTTGTGATAAAATAAAGGTTTTAAATCATACGGAATATAAAAAACTGCCGATTTGGATTTCATTTTTCGTAAGTATGCTTGTTGCACTTATTAATCCTTATGGTTTTGAATCAATAGTGTATCTTGTAAAATCGCTTAATATTAAAGAACTTGCCGTAATATCCGAGGTGAGTCCTCCGGGGTTGTTTTCATCAAACACAGTCTTTATTATATTTTCCGTAATCTTTTGCCTTTATGGTTTATACAAAACAAAGATGACGGAATTAAGATATGTGTTTTTAATCGGCGGAACTGTACTTATGTCAATTTCGTCAACCCGACAGCTTTCGTTTTTGATTATTCCGGCTGCGATGGTTTTTGAGTATTTTTATGATTTGAAAAACATTAAAACTTTTTCAAAAAATGTAATAGTAATAGTGTTATGTGCACTTGCTGTTATACCGGTATACGAAGCGTATGAAAAACAGGTTAATGTTCAACAATATAAAGTAGAAGTCGGAGATTTTCTTGCAGAATATGTTGGAAATGCAAACGGAATAAAAGTGTTTAATATAGGTGACGAAGGCTCGTATCTTGAATTTTTAGGCTTTAAGACATACACCGACACAAGAGCAGAGATTTTTTCAGATAAAATAAATAATAAAGGTAATTATTACAGAGAAAAGTTATTGTTTGAAATAGGTCGAGTGCCGTATACCGAATATATTTATCAATACGATTATAAATATATAGTTTTGCCAAAAGGTCAAAAACAAACTAAAAAAATGAACAAGGATAAAAATTTAAAGATAATACACGAGAATAAACGATTTTATGTTTATGAAATACAAAATGTAAATTAACCCGAAACCTCCCGGCGGTGATGCTCGGGAGGTTTTTGATGCGGTTTGATTTACGAAATATTATTTTGCTCCGTTATCGTTGTTTGCACAGGCAGAATTGCGTTTTGGTGGCACACCGCAGTTGAAATAGGGCAAAAATATGCTCACTCTCATAACTTGCCATCTGTACAGAGTAAACACCCGCCGCTATGTCGTCAGTTGCGAATGCACAACTTTTCTTTTAAACTGTATTTTTCCATATTCAAAGATTTTGTTTTTCTGTCTTTTTTCATAAAATCAGCCTATCATTATATAAGTATAAATTTATTATATAGTTTTAACAGAATTTATGCAAGACAAAATAAAAAAAAGGAGCATCGAACGATACTCCTTTTTGTGGTGACCCGGACGGGAATCGAACCCGTGTTACCGCCGTGAAAGGGCGGT
>CAVBQD010000203.1:0-2919 GCA_963597385.1 bacterium
AACATATATTATATAACAAGTTTTTTCTTGCACATTCACTTGTAATTTGGTACAATGGAATAGATAATAAAGATTTTTAAAGGAGCTTTTTTATGGATTCAGTATGTAAAAAAGAACTCGAGATTTATGCCACACAAATCCGTATGGGCATAATCGAAGGTACTTATAATGCTAAAGCAGGACATCCGGGCGGCTCGCTTTCTGCGGCTGATGTTTTCGCTTATCTTTATGCAAAAGAAATGAGAGTTGATTCGAAAAATCCTAAGTGGGACGACAGAGACAGACTTGTTCTTTCAAAGGGTCACTGTGCACCGGGTTTGTATGCCGCTCTTGCATATAAGGGCTTTTTCCCGGTTGAAGATTTAAAAACTCTTCGTCATATAGATTCTTATCTTCAAGGTCATCCTAATATGAATACTGTTCCGGGTATCGATATGAGCACAGGCTCTCTCGGTCAGGGTATCAGCGTTGCCGTAGGTATGGCAAAGGGTGCAAAGTATCTCGGCAAAGATGTAAATGTTTACTCCGTTTTGGGCGACGGCGAAATTGAAGAGGGTCAGGTTTGGGAAGCAATGATGTTTGCTAACCAGTATAAGCTTGACAATCTTTGTATTATCATTGACTGCAACGGTCTTCAAATTGACGGTCCGTGCAGTGAGGTTATGTCGGCTGAACCTATTGATGAAAAGGTTAAAGCTTTCGGCTTTGACATTGTTACTATTGACGGTAACGATTTTGACGAAATCGAAAAAGCTTTTGACGCTTTCCATAATTCAACAAAGCCTTTTGCAGTAATTATGAACACTGTAAAAGGTAAGGGCGTTTCTTATATGGAAAACCAAGTGGGTTGGCACGGCAAGGCTCCTAATGAAGAAGAATATAACATTGCTATGGCAGAGCTTAATGCCAAGCTCGCAGAATTGGAGGCGTAAGTATGAGTGAAGTAAAATGTGTTGCTACCCGTGACAGCTACGGAAATGCACTTAAAGAACTTGCGGCAGGCGGAGCAGACAAACTCGTTGTTCTTGACGCCGACCTTGCGGCTGCAACAAAAACAGGAATTTTCAAAAAGGATTATCCGGACAGACACTTTGATTGCGGTATTGCGGAAGCAAATATGATTTGTGCCGCAGCAGGTATGAGCACTATGGGTCTTGTTCCGTTTGCTTCGTCTTTTGCAATGTTTGCGGCAGGCAGAGCGTTTGAACAGGTTCGTAACTCAATCGGTTATCCGCATCTTAATGTAAAAATCGGTGCAACTCACGCAGGTATTTCCGTCGGTGAGGACGGTGCAAGCCATCAGTGCTGTGAAGACTTCGCTCTTATGCGTTCTATTCCGGGTATGGTTGTTATTTGCCCGGCTGACGATGTTGAAGCAAAGCAGGCTGTTAAGGCGGCTTATGAATATGAAGGCCCTGTTTATTTGAGATTCGGCAGACTTGCCGTTCCTGTGTTCCACGATGATGACTATAAGTTTGAAATCGGCAAGGGCGAGGTTATCAAAGAGGGTAAAGATGTAACAATCGTTGCAAACGGCCTTATGGTTGCGGAAGCTATCGAAGCAGGCAAGGTTCTTGCAGAGCAGGGGATTGACGCCGAAATCATTAACATTGCAACAATCAAACCTCTTGACGAAGAACTTATCGTTGCATCGGCAAAGAAAACAGGCAAGGTTGTAACAGTTGAAGAACATAATATCATCGGCGGTTTGGGTGAAGCTGTTTGTGCCTGCCTTTCCGAAAAGTGCCCGACTCCGGTTAAGAGAATCGGTGTAAATGACGAGTTCGGTCATTCGGGTCCGGCTAAGGAACTTCTCAAGCAGTTTGGTCTTTCGGCAGACAATATTGTAAAAGTAACCGCAGAATTCGTTAAATAATTAACATTTTTATTGATTTATCAGTAAAGATACTGTATAATACTATTGTTAAAATTCATAAAGGAGATATAATTAATGGAAGCACTTAACAAAAAGACTATTGAAGATATTGATGTAAAGGGCAAAAAAGTTCTTGCCCGTTGTGATTTTAATGTTCCGCTTATGGACGGCGAAATCACTAACGATAAGAGAATTGTAGCGGCTTTGCCTACAATTAAGTATTTGATGGAACACGGTGCAAAGGTTATCCTTTGCTCACACCTCGGCAGACCTAAGGGAGAATACAAGCCTGAATTCAGCCTTGCTCCTGTTGCAAAGAAACTTTCAGAGTATCTCGGCACAGAGGTTAAACTTGCCGAAGACCCTGAAGTAGTAGGCGAAAACGCAAAGAAGCTTGCCGCTGAACTCAAAGACGGCGAAGTTATGCTTCTTGAAAATGTAAGATACAGAAAAGAAGAAACAAAGAACGAAGAAAACTTCTCAAAGGAACTTGCTTCTCTTGCAGACATCTTTGTTAACGACGCATTCGGCACAGCTCACAGAGCACACTGCTCAACAACAGGCGTTGCAGCATTTCTTCCGGCAGTTTGCGGTTATCTTATTCAAAAAGAAATCAAGTTTATGGGCGGTGCTCTTGCAAATCCAAAGAGACCTCTCGTTGCTATCCTCGGCGGTGCAAAGGTATCGGATAAAATCGGTGTAATTTCAAACCTCATCGACAAGTGCGACACTATCATCATCGGCGGCGGTATGGCTTATACATTTATGAAGTATCTCGGTCACTCAATCGGCGACTCTCTTCTTGAGGCTGACTGGGTTGAAAAAGCAGGTCAAATGATGGCTGACGCTGAAGCAAAGGGCGTTAAGTTCCTCATCCCTGTTGACAACAAGGTTGGTAAGGAATATGCCGCAGATACAGAAGCAAAGATTGTTAATTCAGACGAAATTCCTGACGGCTGGATGGGTCTTGATATCGGCCCTAAGTCAATGGAACTCTTTGTTGACGCCGTTAAGGGTGCAGGCACAGTAATTTGGAACGGTCC
>CAVBQD010000204.1:0-2913 GCA_963597385.1 bacterium
TCACCGTTCACATCAAGGACCTTGTTATTATCCGTAACATCAGCGTGATAATTTTCCGCAAAGCCGATACTTGAAGTGCTGTCGCCTTTGACGCACTGCAAATTTACGGTGTCGCCGTCAATCGAAACAGCCTCATAACTGTGACCGAGCGGCATAACCGTATCCTTATAAGAATCGCCGCAACCGATACAGGTATATATTTCGTAGCCAACCTCCGTACAGGTCGGGTCAACAGTTTCGGTAATCTGATATTTATGCTCACTGCAAACAAAATTTGCAACAACATTGAATTTGCCGTCTTCATATGACGATGAGCCGTCATATGAGCTTGCCAAGCGGAAGCGTGCACCGAGATAATATCTCTTACCTGCTGTCACATCACACGAAAACTTAAAATTGAAATCGCCGCCGTTCCAACTGTCATCGTACTTCAGAGCGGTCTTTTTCATTTCTCCGTAATTGGTTGTGTATACATAATTTTGTGCGTCAAACAAAAAGCCGACGGTGTTTTTTGTGCCTGTTGAGTAGAATGTGATTTTGCCGTCCGTTTTCGGAACAAACGACCAAAGTTCAACTTCGTCCGACACGGTAATGTGTGCAGTTGCCTGCAAGCCCTCCATTGGTGACTCAAACGGAATTTGATTTTTGAAGCAATACGCCTGTGCCGCACTTTTGACGGAACAATTTGTCACAAAATCCTGCGGAATTTCCATATTTTCATTATAGCCGAAGGCATAGTCGCCAACCGTAACAACGCTGTCGGGAACGGTCAATTCCTTTAAATCGTTTATGCCGACAAAAGAGGCTTTGCCGAGAGATGTAACGCTTGACGGAATTTCCACGCTTTGCACATACTTAAACTGTGCAAAAGCATAACTGCCGACTGCCGTTATCCCGTCTTCCAAAACGATATGCTCTGTTTCGTCCTTGTAAACATTCCAAGGGCGATTTGCCAGCGTTGTTTCGTCATAATCGGAAATTTCACCTGTTCCCTTAACGGTAAGCGTGGCACTTTCCGGTTCGTATTCAAACGAAACATCGCCTGCAAACGCTGTAAATCCTATACTGAAAACAGCACAAACAAGCATACTAATCGCCATCAAAATACATATCAACTTTTTATTTTTCATAAAATCACATCCATATCATTTGTGAAAAAAGCCTGCAGTTATTATATACGCCGCAGGCTGAAAAATCAATACTTTAATATAATTGCGTAGTCTTTTGCATTTACGAAGCCGTCGTTATTGAGGTCTGCCGAAGCGTTGTAATTATCATCGCCTTTGGCTGAATTGTAAGCCTCCATAAAGTTAAAGTGAAGCGTTTTTTGATTGCACTTTGTACACTTTATGTCCACCTCGCCGGTTTCGTCATCAATATTTTTTACCATATTATGGTCGTCCGTCCACACGGCATATACATTCTTGTCGGCAGTGATATTTGAAAAATCGTCCGACCACGAAACAAACTTTTTGCAAGTAGGTGCGTCCGGTACAGTCGGTGCGGTTGCCGCTTTGCCGTATTCAACAAGCTTGTAATCAATTCTTTCACTCTTACTTTCGTCAAGATAGAAGTTGACCTGATACAAATTTCTGCTGACAACAGCGTTTACCGTCATCAAGTCACAATTTGTGTTGCCCGTGTTGTACTTATAGGTAAAGCCGTCTTTAACCTCTTTATTTTCCGTTGTGAGCTTGCCCGAAATGTCCATAAGCTCATCTGTTACAAACGAACCGCTTGAATAGGCAAGAACCGTTTCCTCGCCGTCATCCGTTTGCACAACCGTGTCAAGACTTGTTGATGAAAGTTTGTCGGCATTTGCAAATGTGCAAGGAATAACAACCTTGTTGTTGCTGACGCTTGCCGAAAGTTCAATCCACTGGTCGCCCACATTTTCGGTTGAAGTGTTGCCGAGAGCGGTATTTGCCGAAAGGTCAAGTTCCGCAATGCGGTTACTCTTGCAAACAAGTTCGCTCAATTTTGTATTTGCACTCAAATCAAGACTCGAAAGCGAATTTTGGAAAATCTGAAGCGATGTAAGCTCGGTATTCTTGCTTAAATCAATGGTCGTAATTGAGTTTACGCTCGCCTGCAAAGTTTGAAGTGCCGGACAGGACGAAACATCAATTTGCGTCAAATTGTTGTTTGAACAGTTAAGCCAAGTGAGGGCTGAAAGAGAGCCGACTGTAAGCGAAGTAAGCTCGTTACCCATACAGGTGACGGAAGTAAGCTTTGTGTTTTTGCTTACATCAAGTTCTTTAAGTCCGAGTGAAGCACAGTAAAGTTTTTCAAGATTGTAAAACTTTTCGATACCCGAAAGGGTTGTGATTGTGTCGTCGTCATTTTCAAGATAAGCACCCGGCGTCATAACCTTAACTCGCTCAATTTCCTCCGTGCTCAAATATCCGTTGCCGTCCTTATCGTACACCTCGGATATAACCGTACGGAAATTTTTATCTGGGAAATTGGTTTCGTTAATTGCAACCAAATCCTCGGCAAACGCCACACTGCCTACCGAAAGGCAGGTGGCTGTTGTGAGTAATGCCAAGACAGAGGCAATTCCTTTTTTAATGTTATTTAGTTTAAACATATTAATACCTCTTATCTTTGAATTGTTACCGGAATCTTTACGGTAGCGGTTGAGCCGTCCGAATTCGTTACGGTACAGCTGATGTTTGTTGAATTGATTTTCTTTGCTCTGCCGACAGTGGTAAGTGCAACATTACCCTCATCGTCAACAGTAATATACTCTGAATTTGTTGATGTCCATTCAACGCTTATCGGTTCGGCAACTCCCGTTTCATCGGTCTTGTATTCAAGCTTAAACGATGAGAAGTCGGTGTAGCCAATCTTGTAACCGGACTTGTTAACCGATTCAACCTTTTCGCCGTCAAGGGTCATATAGATTGAAGT
>CAVBQD010000205.1:0-2871 GCA_963597385.1 bacterium
AAACACTTGAATTTATAACTTTTTAAAAAACTTACACACTTTTATTGACAAAGCCATGATTTATTGACAAAGCCCACCAAATTCGCATACTTTTCCACAATTTAAAGCTAACCTAAAAAAATCGCCGAGACTCACTGATTCGTGAATCTCGACTTTTATTTTCGCTGTTTTTTACAGCTCCTTAATTATCTATCTTCTTATTTTTTCTGTTTTGGCGGTCTTACCGCCATACTTACAAGTTCAACTATTGCCCATATGCCTAATGCCGTTTTCCAACTGAAAGCTATATTGAATGCTATAGTGATTAGCTCGAACATCAGCGTTACGAACAGATACCGAACGCCAAAAATAAACACTATCGCAATAAGAAAACCTGTAACTTTGCTTAGCAATTCTTTCATACTTTGCTCCTTTGGGTGTAATAAAAGCACAATAGATTTAATCTACTGTGCTAAATATCTTTTGCTTGTTTCATCATTGGGTGAGTGTATAAGTATTCAATCCCTTTTGGGGTTATTTGCAATGTTGTGACTTCCCGATTGTCAGCTACGGGTTCATTACTGTCAATGTATTTGTGTTCTATTGTTTTGCCTGTTATGTACTTGCCGTCAAGTAGGCTATTGACTATGTACAGCCAATAATCCGCTTTTATATGAACACCTAAATCTTTTATCAACCGTGGACAGTCAACCGTTGTTGTGCCGTCCTTTAATTGTTCATACAGGTAATTTAATACATTGTAAACAATAACAAAATAATCGTCTTTTTGCATAGCTATTCCTCAATACTTTCAATCAATACTGCTTTTTCGCCTGTGAACTGTTCCCAACGCTCGATTATTACATCAATGTACTTAGGGTCAAGCTCCATCATATAACAATTACGGTTTAATTGTTCACACGCTATGAGCGTTGAACCGCTTCCACCGAATATGTCAAGTATGTTTACGGCTTTACTATGATTTTTCATCGCTCTATATGACAATTCAACAGGTTTTTGTGTGGGGTGAACATAATTACAATCTTTTTTTACTTCCCACAAATCGGTTTCGTTTTTAATCGTATTATCGATTTCACCGTTAAAGAGACAAAATTCGTGTTGATGTCTATAACCTTTGCCTAATCCAAAAACATTCTTTGCCCACACAATGCACGCTTTGTAATCAAGTTTATTCTGGAGTATCCCATAAAAATTCCAATTGCACCATATATAATAAGTTGATATGTTTATCTTTTTTATAATTTTGATTATTTTTTCAATAAAATGATTAAAGTCGATATCTGAAAGTTTATCATTTTCTATTACATCAAATTTTCCGCTTCTGCCATTAAAGGCAACATTATAAGGCGGGTCGGTGAACAGCATATCCATTTTGTTACCGTTTAACAGTTTTTCAACATCCTCAATATTGGTACTATCTCCGCACATAAGCCTGTGCCTGCCGAGTTGATATATATCTCCGAGTTTTGCTTTTGGTTCTTTGGGTGGTTCAACTTCAAAATCATCCTCTTGAACCTGTTCTTCTACCCCCCCCGCTAAAATCCAAGTCAAAACCGAATGCCTCCATATCAATATTAACAATATCGTTTATTTCAAGCGGTAACAAATCAAAATCCCACTCGGCTTTTTCTGCAACCTTGTTATCTGCAAGCCTAAAGGCTTTGACTTGCTCGTCTGTCAAGTCATCGGCAATAATAGTCGGAACTTCTTTCATTTTCAGCCTTTTAGCCGCCTTGTATCGGGTGTGCCCTGCAATAATAACATTGTCTTTGTCAATCACAATAGGCACTTTAAATCCGAACTCTTTTATTGACTGAGCAACATACTTAACAGCCTCGTTGTTTTTCCTTGGGTTTTTCTCATAAGGCTTTATATCGGATAATTTCAACATTTGAATGTTCATACTTTGCTCCTTTTGAACAATAAAAAAAGCACAGCTTTCGCTATGCTTTCATAATAAACTTTTAGGCTATTTGGTAAGCGTACACTTTCTCTTACATCTCTCGAATTTAATCTGTCATACCATCGGCGTATGGGCTGTACGAAATTTCCCACCTCAAACAGCCTTTGTTTATCCTATTAATTTATATTCTATGTTTGAGCGTATATACAAAATATCCCAAGTACCATCATTTATCAAGGCTAATATATATTGTCCGTCTTTTTTATATGCCCGAGTAAATGTTTCATTTAAAAAATTAAACTCTTTTACTTCGTCATAATCTAAAGTTTTATCAAAATAATCTGAAAGTTTTTTGTATTCAGCTTCATCAAACTGTGCAGAGATTAACTTTTTATCTTTGAATGCAATCATACGCTCACCACCTTACACATTTAAATTCTTATTAATACTTGCATTGGTCTTTGAAGATGTCTTAATAATATCAACCATAGCTTCGTATTTACTAAGTTTTTTATTAAGTTGTTTCTTTGCTAATAACCAATCAAAACTTAAATCAGGATAGTTAATATCAAGCATTTCCCTTGTATCAACATCTCCCATATTTTCCCTTGCCGTATGTCTTATTTCGTTACGCATATTAAATGCTTGTTTTGCTAACTCTTCTAACGACAAATTATAATTTAATTTGTTAGGTATATTTTCAACATTACCAATATACCATTTTCTTATTCCCTCGTTACTGTTATCAACAATTTCTTTATTTATGTATTCCGTGTATCTTTGTTCATTTACTATTATATTATCTTTGTTGATATTTGTAAAGCCTTTTTGATTATTCTTTACTATCTGCTCTGATACAAGCTCCCTTGAATAGTCACGCTTTAGATTGTTAGCTTTGCACCAATTGTTTATTTCGTTGCTTTTAGCCGTTATCTTTGCTTTGAGCATATCGCTTGTTTCTGTGTCAC
>CAVBQD010000206.1:0-2814 GCA_963597385.1 bacterium
TCTTTGAGAACTGTAGGAGCGTGAAGAAAACAGTCCGGTGGACTGTTTTTAGCTCCGCCGGAGCAACTGTGTTGCGAGGAACCACAGGAACAAAGAGATATGAAACTCATTCAAAAGAAAAACAACACTTCCAAAGCGGAAGTGTTGTTGTAATAATTTGCACTGATTATCTCTTTGAGAACTGTGGTGCACGACGAGCGGCTTTGAGACCGTACTTCTTTCTTTCCTTCATACGAGGGTCACGAGTGAGGAAGCCTGCCTTCTTGAGAGTCGGGCGAAGCGATTCGTCATACTGAAGAAGAGCTCTTGAAAGGCCGTGACGGATTGCACCTGCCTGACCTGAAACACCACCGCCGTTTACGCGGCAAACGATGTCGAACTTTTCAGTTGTTTCTGTAAGAGTGAGAGGCTGACGAACGATGAGCTTGAGTGTGTCAAGACCGAAATAATCGTCGATGTCTCTGTCGTTGATGATAATTTTACCTGTACCTGCATATACACGTACACGAGCAACAGACTCCTTGCGTCTGCCTGTTCCATAGAAATAAGGATTTGATTCGTACATAATTTATATACCTCCCTTATAATTCGTAAGCAACAGGCTTCTGAGCCTCATGCTTGTGGTCTGCGTTCTTGTAAATTCTGCATCTTGTGAGCTGCTTTCTGCCGAGTGTTGTATCAGGAATCATACCCTTTACAGCAAGTTGCATAGCGAAATCGCTCTTTTCTTTCATAAGTGTGCCGTACTTAACATCCTTGAGGTTTCCGATGTAACCTGAGTGATGATAGTAGTGCTTCTTGTTGAGCTTGTCGCCTGTAAGAACAGCCTTGTCTGTGTTGATAATGATAACGAAATCACCACAGTCTACATTTGGCATGAAAATTGGCTTGTGCTTGCCTCTGAGAAGAACGGCAGCTTCTGCAGCTACACGGCCGAGTGGCTTGTCTGCAGCATCAATAACATACCATACGCGTTCGATTTCGTCAGCTTTTGGCATAAATGTTGACATAGTCTTTTCCTCCGAATAAATTCTTAATCTTTTGATTCATAAATCTAAATCATTTTTGATTGCCTCGATATACTACCACAAAGTCGAAAAATAGTCAACACCTAAATTAAAATAATTTACACTTGCTCTTGTTTTCTTTCTTATTCTTTTGTTTTCTATATAAAATCTAACTTATTATTTATCGTTACTTTTGTATTATATACATTATATATTGCCGAAAACATTGCCGAAAATCAGGCACAATTGGGTTTCTCAAAAAAATTTTTAATAAATTCCACAAAACCTATTGACATAGTGGGTATTGTGTGCTATTATGAGTTCACAACAAAACAAAACGAGATGAAACCTCGGCTTTCACCCGGGCGACAATCCCAATTAAATGAAAGAAGGAAATTTATTATGGCACTCTATCAATCAGTAGCCGACACAATCGGAAACACACCACTTGTAAAGGTAAACAATTTTGAAAAGGCTTACGGCCTTGAAGCAAATGTATACACCAAGCTTGAATACTTTAACCCGGCAGGTTCGGTTAAAGACAGAATTGCAAAGGCAATAATTGACGACGCTGTTGCAACAGGCAAGCTCAAGGAAGGCTCAACAATTATTGAGCCGACATCGGGCAACACAGGTATAGGCATTGCGGCTTATGCTGCTGCCAGAGGATTCAAGGTTGTTATTACAATGCCTGAATCAATGAGCGTTGAAAGAAGAAATCTTATGAAAGCTTACGGTGCAGAACTTGTTCTCACCGATGCAACACTCGGTATGAAAGGTGCAATCGCAAAAGCCGAAGAATTGCAAAAGGAAACTCCAAATTCAATTATTGCAGGTCAATTCGTAAATCCGGTAAACCCAAAGGCACATTATGAAACAACCGGTCCGGAAATTTGGAATGACCTCGACGGCAAAGTAGACATCTTTATCGCCGGCGTAGGAACAGGCGGTACAGTATCGGGTACAGGTAAATATCTCAAGGAGAAAAATCCTGATGTAAAGGTTATCGCTCTTGAGCCTGAAACTTCACCGGTTCTTACAACAGGTAAAGGCGGTGCACATAAGATTCAGGGTATCGGTGCAGGATTTGTTCCGGACACTCTTGATACAAAGGTATACGATGAGGTTATTACAGTACCGAACGAAGCAGCTTTTGAATTTGGTGCAAACTTCCCGGCACTTGAAGGTGCATTGGTGGGAATCAGCTCAGGTGCGGCTCTTTGGGCAGCAGCACAGGTTGCAAAGCGTCCTGAAAACAAGGGCAAGAATATCGTTGTAATCCTCCCTGACTCAGGTGACAGATACCTCTCAACTCCAATGCTTGCAAAATAAATCGAGTATAATGCAGAATAATTAGTAAAAAACAACTGCTCCACGATTTCCGTGGAGCAGTTGTTGAATGAGGGCTTAGAAAGAAAATAAAAAAGACACACATATGTGTGTCTTTTTATGTGGCTCCCCCTGTTGGACTTGAACCAACGACAACTCGGTTAACAGCCGAGTGCTCTACCGACTGAGCTAAGGAGGAATGTCTTTCTCTCTCGAGTGCTTACACATAATAGCACTTTACGAAGAAGATGTCAAGGCTTTTTTGAAATTTTTTTATAATTTTTTTGGATTTCGCATTTTAACCGTTATACGCCCTCTGATTTTATGATTTATATGTACTTGAAAAGAGAAAACAATAATGTTAAACTTATAAATAAATATTCGGATTGGAGGAAAGCTATGGCTGACAGTGATTTAAGACAGAAGCGAGAGGGACTAAAAGCATATTACAAATCTAACGGCAGCGGAAATATGACAG
>CAVBQD010000207.1:0-2801 GCA_963597385.1 bacterium
AACGCAAGCGTTTGCTGACAATCACTTCATATGTTTTTCCTCTCACGGCAAGTACGAGTATCTTGCCGTGTAATTCGCTTGATTAATTTTATCATAACCGATTAGGCATTCATCTTCAAGACTGATTTTCTGTTTTAAAACTTTTATTAATTTGTCGTTCGATTTTTGCTGTTGACATTGTGCACAATATAATATATAATTATTTAGTTAAAAAGTATATTTTTATAAATTTTATTTAAGGAGTTATCAATATGGCAGCAAAAACATTTACAATGACTGCGGCAGGTAAAGCAGAACTTGAGGCAGAGCTTGAACAACTTAAGACCGAAGGCAGAATTGACATTGCAGAAAAACTTAAAGTTGCCCGTTCATACGGTGACCTTAGTGAAAATAGTGAATATGACGAAGCAAAATCCGAGCAGGCAAAGATTGAAGCAAGAATTCAGGAACTTGAATATCAGCTTGAAAATGCCGTTATTGTTGACTCGGCTGCAGGCGACAAGGTTTCTATGGGTTCAAAGGTAACCGTTCTTCGCAAATCCGATAATCAGGAATTCGTTTATGAAATCGTAGGCTTTTCACAAAGCAATCCGTCGGCAGGTAAAATCTCCGATGAAAGCCCGGTAGGCAAGGCACTTCTCGGTGCAAGTGCAGGCGAAACTGTTGTTGTTGAAGCACCTATCGGCAACTTGGAATTTGAAATTAAATCAATCGACTAATTGAGATAAGAGGTAAAAACTATGGCAGGAAAGTTTGAAATCACCAAGCACGGTGACAGCACTTTCACATTTGAATTTATAGTAGACGAAAAGGTTATGGGTTCGTCTCCGGAATTTGACAGGGAAGACGCTTGCAAGCGTGGCGTTAAAGCTGTTAAAAAGAACTCTCATATGAAAGTTCAAAATACTATTGCCGGTGATGAGGAAAAGACCAACCCTAAGTATTTGGTAGAAGCTAACGGCGATAAAGTTAAGTACACTTTGTTTTTGCAAACGGGTGCGGTTGCTTTTGAGGGCAGTGCCGACAGCGAAGCCGAGGCTTTGGAAAATATTGAAAAAATCGGCAATAATGCCAATGCCGCTCAGATGACAATGGCAGAAGTTGTTCTCAGCGAAAATGAACAAAAGCAAATCAGAATTGACAAACTTACCGCTCTTCAAAACGCAGGTAAGGACCCGTTTGAAATTACGATTGCTACTCAAACTCATCACTCAAATGAAATTATTGAAAATTTTGATGAGCTTGAAGAAAAAGATGTCACAATCGCCGGCAGAATTATGACTTGGCGTGATATGGGCAAGGCAAATTTTATTGATATTCAGGACAGAAACGGCAGAATTCAGGCTTATGTCAGAATGAACGATGTCGGTGAAGATGTATTTAAAGAATTCAAAACTTGGGACATCGGTGACATTGTTGAAATAAAGGGCTTTGTATTCAAAACAAAAACAGGCGAAATTTCCGTTCACGCAAAGGAACTCAAACTTCTTTCAAAGTCGCTTCTTCCGCTTCCTGAGAAGTTCCACGGTTTAACCGACACGGATACAAGATATCGCAGAAGATATCTTGATATGATTATGAATCCGAATGTAAAGGATACCTTTATTAAGCGTTCAAAGATTATTTCATCAATCCGTCATTATCTTGACAATCTCGGATTTGTTGAGGTTGAAACACCTATTCTTAACACTATTCCGGGCGGTGCGGCTGCAAGACCGTTCATCACTCATCACAACACTCTTGATATGGATATGTATCTTCGTATCGCAACAGAGCTTTATCTCAAGCGTCTTATTGTAGGCGGTATGGAAAGAGTGTATGAAATCGGCAGAAACTTCCGTAACGAGGGTATGGATGTTCGTCATAATCCGGAGTTCACTTGTATCGAACTTTATCAGGCATTTACCGATTACCACGGTATGATGGATATTGCCGAGGCTCTTATCCGCAATGCCGCAAACGAGGTTTGCGACAGCCTTCATATCGTATTCAACGGTACTGAAATTGACCTTGAAAGTCCGTTTAGACGCCTTACAATGATTGACGCTGTTAAGGAATACAGCGGTGTTGATTTTGCTTCGTTTATGAGCGATGACGAAAAGGCAGTTGCAATTGCAAAAGAAAAGGATATTGAAATTGCACCGGGCAAGGCAACTTGGGGCGATATCCTCAATTCGTTCTTTGAAGAGTTTGTTGAGGAAAACCTTACACAGCCGACATTCATTATGGACTATCCGGTTGAAGTCAGCCCGCTTACAAAGAGAAAACCTGATTGTCCTGTTCTTACCGAGAGATTTGAACTTTTCATTCTCGGCGGTGAATACGGCAATGCTTACAGCGAACTTAACGACCCAATCGACCAGATGAAGCGTTTTGAGGCTCAAATGAAACTTCGTGAAGCAGGCGACGATGAGGCTAATATGATTGATAACGACTTCGTTATGGCTCTTGAATACGGTATGCCTCCTACGGGCGGTCTCGGTATCGGCATCGATAGACTTGTTATGCTCCTTACCGACAGCTATTCAATCCGTGATGTTTTGTTGTTCCCGACGATGAAGACATTAGAGAAGTAAAAAGTGCCAAAAACCCAGTGTTTATGCGGGTTTGTAGACTTTGAGAAAATTATAAAAATGGCGATTTACATCAAATTTACATCATTTGATGCAAGAAATCGTGCAAACGAGAAAAAATCGCATAATTTGTACAATGAGTGGGCAATTCCAATCGGAGTTGCCCATTTTCTAAAATGAGCGAAAATATAAATCGGAAGTTAAGGAGGGAGCAATATGGTAAGCAAA
>CAVBQD010000208.1:0-2787 GCA_963597385.1 bacterium
GTCTACTGCCCTTTCTCGTCTTAATTCATTTCTTGACTCGGAACTCGAACAGATTCTTTGTTTTGACACCGAAATTGATGCAGAGGAATTTTGCAATCAAAAAAGTGCAATATTTCTTATTATGCCAGAGGAAGATCCAAACAAGTTCTTTATGATTTCACTTATCATTCAACAGCTATACAGAGAAATCCTTTCGGTTGCTGATGAGCAAGGTGGCAAATTAAAGAATCGCTGTGTATTCTTGTGCGATGAGTATGGAACCTTACCAAAGATTGAATCGGCAGAGATGATGTTCTCTGCATCCCGTTCTCGAAGACTTCAAATCGTTGCGATTATTCAATCATTGCAACAGCTTGAAAAGAACTACGGTAAGGAAGGTGCCGCAATCATTGTTGATAACACTCAGCTCACTATATTTGGTGGCTTTGCTCCAAACTCTGTTACTGCCGAGTCAATGTCAAAGGCTCTTGGCAGCAGGACTGTTATGAGTGGTTCGGTCAGTCGCAGTGTCAATGACCCTTCACAATCACTTCAAATGATTGAACGACCTTTAATGACTGCCGATGAGCTTAAATCAATGCCCAAAGGACAATTTATTGTTATGAAAACGGGCGTTTATCCTATGAAGGTAAAACTGCAATTATTCTTCAAATGGGGTATTAAATTTGAAGAAACATACGCTGTTAATGAACGAGGTAATCGTACAGTTAAATATGCATCTTCCAAAAGACTTGTTGGTAAAATCCTTGAAAAATATCCGCGTACTTCAAGCAAAGAAAATCGACCATATGCACCTCCTGGCGAATACAGTGAAAGTTCTGCACCACCTGTTAGCGTTGCTATTTTGAATGCTGTTAAGCAAGAACTTGATAAGCATGAAACAGAACTCAAAACTCAAAGTACATTTGCTCATTTGCGAGATGCGATTATTAGTCAAAAATAGAGACACAACTTAAAAAGAGGTTTGCCCCAAATGTTAGGGCAAACCTCTTTTCGCTCTAAGTTCCTTTCAACACGATTGCTTAATCAGAAAAAACATTTAATTGTATGATAGCAAGAGAAGTTATTTACCAGTATAAGCGAGCTAAGAAATTCAATTGCTTATAACGAATGATTTTCTAAATACTTATTATACTTTTCTCGGTTCATTTCAAAAACCTCATCTACAGTATGCGTATAGATTTTTGCGGTAATGTAGATATCTGAATGTCCCATAAATTCCTTTGCTACATTGATTGGCACTCCTTCAGCCTGGCAATCCGTACAGAAAGTGTGGCGTAAAAGATATGGGCAAAAATCATCGGAAAAATGGTACTTGTATTTGTTTTCAATCAATTGAATATATCGATGAAAATTTCCGTAAAAATTTTGTTGATTCCATTTTTTCTTATGGTTAATCCAAAATACATATTGACTGTCGGCATTAACAATGTAAAGTTCATTCAAGGCAGTTACTACCGGTTGAATAAGAGGTATAACTCTGTTGGTTCCAGCTTGTGATTTTGATTTTTTTACGGTTAATGCCGCTTTTTTAAAGTCAATCCAATCCCATGACATATTTTGTATTTCTATAGGTCGAAGCCCCGTGTAAAGCATGGTTATTATCATATATCCTAAAATGGAATCCTTTGTCGCAGACAATAAATAATGCCGTTCTTCATCATATAAAGAACGGCGTGGTGTTTTTTTAGCTACAGATTTTGGCAGGACGATATATTCGGCTGGATTAAATTTGATAACATTATCTTTTTGGGCTTTACTGAAGATCTTTCTGAGTTTCTTTATTATACTTGACATATATGATTTGCTGAATACGCATAACATGTTCGCAAAATATTGGCAGTCATCATTAGATATGCATTTGATTGACCTATCTTGAAAATATGGTATCAGTTGACTTGATATAATCGACTTCCAAGAAATTTTGTACGCTTTTGAGAGATTTGCATTTTTTATATACAACTTATAATAATTTAAAGCATATTGGTCAAAATTATATTTTGATTCCAGTCGTTTTTGTTTTTCCTTATGTGCAAGCTGATTCGCTGCAAGCATTTTATTCATTTTGATTTTGCAGTCTTTAATTGAAGTTTTTGAATAAGCATAGATTTTCTTTTTATTATTATTCAAATCCTTGACTGTGCGTTGAATTCGGTAACACCTAAAACTGCCGTCTTTGTTATACATTTCATACATAATTATCACCGATATTCAAAATACCACAAAGTGTTTTCAATATCCAGATAATAATATAGTCTTGCATAGTGAAAAGGATTTATATTTGTTTAACATTGCGTATTGTTGGCGTTTTGCCGTATATTAGAAGTGCGTATTGTTGGAAGTTCAGTTGTTTTTGTATTCGGATTGGCACATAATTTAGACAATCCTGCGCAATACGCATAAATTTGCGGAACATAATCCAACACGAAAGAAGCGAGTTTCAAACAGGGTAAAAGAATAAGTAATTATCAATAAATTAACAAGCGTCTTGACTAACTATCACCATAGTGATACAATATACTTGAAAGGGTGATATTATGAATAAGTTGATTACTTTATATCATGGCTCGGAACAAATAATCGAAAAGCCGACATTTGGCGTTGGTAAAGAACATAACGATTTCGGACTTGCTTTCTATTGTACAGAAAATCTTGATTTAGCTAAAGAATGGGCGGTTTCATCACTAGTTGGCGGATTTGCAAACAAATATACTTTAGATACCGAATATTTAAACATATTAAATCTAAATTCATCCGATTATACAATTTTGAATTGGATCGCAGTTC
>CAVBQD010000209.1:0-2704 GCA_963597385.1 bacterium
CAGCAAGAAATGAAAATATCAACTGTCGCATACTCAGTCCGAAATACACCTTTTCACGATAATCTCTAAACTCTTTATTGATTTGTATTTGCATTATTTACCTCCTTAAAGTCCCATCATTTCCCGTACAATACGGTCGGATGTTTTAACTGCACCGACAAGTACAAGCATATTGAATATCAGTTCACCCACATATTTCCACACCATAGTTACCGCAGGTGCAGTTGTATCAACTTGCGGCGGTGACGCTGCAAAGAGTGAGAATATAACGCAAGCAAGAACAATAATTGCACCTTCCAAGCATACTGCACAATAGCTTTTGATAAAAGACCTGCCGACATGCTGTGACGGCTCTCCTGCAAATGTTGAAAGCGGTATCGGTGCAATGGCAGTATACATATACAACTTAAAAAATCTGCCGTAAACAGTCATTATCATAATGAATGATAAAACTGTTATCAGCAGACTTCCGATTAGTGTTACTGCCCACAGTGGTATACTTTCAAAGAAATCGCAATTTTCAATAGCCGTAATCATTTCTTGCGGCAAGGTTGTTTCATTTGCTTGTCCGAATCCGGCAGAAGTCATAATTGTTGAAATTGTACCTTGAACAATTTTGAATAATGAAAGCATTAAATCAAGTCCGTAGGTTATTGCACCTTTCGCAAGTGCAAAACGGATAAATAATCTTAATGCGTGTTCAGGTTTTTTGACTTCGGCAAACGAGCCACAGGTTTTCATAACACCGACAACAAAGAACAAAACAAGCAAAGCTGTACCGATCACCTGCAATGCTCCGTTAATATCGAGTATGACATTCCATATTTTACCGCCTTTGAATTCTTCGGGTGTAGCGGTCAGCAATCCCCATATCTCCGTTAGCTTATCGTTCCAAGTTTCAAGAGCGTTTTCGAGATTGCGTACTACCCAGTTATCTGACATAATTTCATCTCCTTTTATATATACAATAAATCCCAAACGGTATTAATTTGCCGTTTGGGACTTATTTATAATAATTATATATTTAGTTATTTAAGGATTTTACAGTACCTAATCTAAAAATCATTAAGCAAAAATCCCATATAAAGCGGTAAGGTTAAAATATTATTCTCTTCACCTATATTATAATCACCAAGTTTTATTGCACTGTCAAGGTGATATACCTCTGTGTTTTTCAAAACAGTTTTCAGGCTTTTGGTATTTCCTTTAGTTGCTTTGACTTCTATAGGCGTACATTTACCTTTATATCTTATGAAGAAATCAATTTCAAGTCCTGAATCTTTATGAAAATAATAAAGTTTTCTACCCATTTTTGTAAAAAAGTCTGCCATAAGATTTTCAAAAATTGCACCTTTATATCCCAATAAATTTCCGCTTAAGACATCAAACTGAGTGCCGTCCTCAAGCATACTGATAAACAAGCCTGTATCCACCATGTACACCTTAAATATGTCTTCGTTAGCATTACCTTCAAGCGGCAATTCTGTAGCAAAAAGATTATAGCATCTTGTAATAATTCCCGCATCTTCAATCCATTGAAGGCTACCCGCAAATCGGGATGCGGTTGATCCCTTTTTAATAACTGAATACTGAAACTTTTTGTTTTCTTTTGCTAACTGTTTCGGTATAGACTGAAAGCACTCTTTGATTAATGATTTGTCCTTTGAGTTTGCGTATTTCACCATATCATCTTCATAAGAACGAACAATATCTCTTTGCATTTGAAGAACAGTATTCATCTGCTTTGTATCGACAAAAGTCTGAACAACATCAGGCATACCGCCAACTGCAACATATTGCAAAAGTAATTGGCGATACCTGTTATGCAAAGCCTCTTCAACAGGTGTTTTTGAAATCAAATGCTCTTTTAATTTTTCAATCAACATTTCATTAATTCCGTTAGCCCATAAGAATTCTTCAAAATCCAGCGGATACATAGTTATTACGGTTTCATATCCGACAGGCACTGACTTAGGTTCTTTACCATAGCCTTTAACTCCAAGCAGCGAGCCTGTGCCGATAACATCATATCTACCATCTGTTTTGAAAAATTTCAATGCTGTTCTTGCCTCAGGACATTCCTGAATTTCATCCAAAATGATTACTGTTTCATTTGGCACAAACATTACATTAGGTCCTAACACTGCAGACATCATCATTGTGAGATTATCCACCTCTAATGAGCCGGAAAATACAGACACATAATCAGGATTTGAAAAGAAATTGATATACACCACATATTTATAATTTTCTTCTGCAAATTTCTTTACAGAGTATGTTTTGCCGCACTGACGGCAGCCTTTAACAATTAACGGCTTATGATTTTCAGTGTTTTTCCATTTAATTAAATCCTGTTCAATTTTTCTTTTTAGCAAGTCCATCACCCTTTATATTATTGCTTTATATACTTTTATTATATATTATACAATAAAACTAAACTTTTTCAAGGGAGTTTTACCAAAAAGTATAAACTTTTTCAAGCGAGTTTTTTGAATTTTTGAATATTTTTCGTTGAAGTATAGAATAAATGGAAAGGAATTAAGAAGTCATCAACGCACCGCCGTTGCCAGAAAGGAGAAATATAAATAAACGTTTTATACTGCCTGTGTTTATGTGAGAAACGCCTTCGTTGATATCATATTGAACTAATTTATCCCGTAATAAGATTAAGAATTTCTTTAGTAAATGTAATTACAACACCTCC
>CAVBQD010000210.1:0-2697 GCA_963597385.1 bacterium
GTGTATATGTTATCTTCATTTGAATTGCTCCTTTCGCTTTTGTTTTCATCCTTATTGTAAGGAATAGATGAAGATTTTTCAAATATGCGATTTTCTTTTTCAAGTGCAAATACGGTTTTTGATATTTCAAGGAGTGCTGTTTTTGAAATATTGTTTGTTGCTTCACCGAGGGCATTAAAAGTATTAAGCGTATTGAAATTAACAACATCCTCAAAATCTTCCGTATCAAGCATTAAATCGGCGTCAACACCGAGCCTTGAAAGAACTGTATACGAAACGCTGTTTGAAACCAATTTACGAAATTTTGATGAAATAATATCATCGGAGAAATCTTCAAGAAAACTGTCTTGTTTTGCACTGCAAAGTTCAAAAAGATAGTCGGACAAATTGTCGCTTACAGCGTTTTCACAAGCGGATATGACAGTGCTGCTCAAATCTGATTTATCATTAACTTCACCGAAAACATTTTCAAGTGTCTTAATAACATTATCGGTGTATTCGTCTTTCATATGCCAAATAGGGACTTCTTTTGCCTGCTCGCCCTCGTGTGTATCGCTGATATCAAATACATATTTAAGCCTTGGATAGTTTTGATTTGACACATCAAAAAGTGCAATGCCTTTAGCACCTTTGTTTACCCATCTGCCAAACTTTCTGTTCCAGCTTGCCATAGGCAAAACTGCAACAGCGTCAGGCTTTTGAGCATAAAGAAGGAGTTGCTCACTAAACGGCAAGCCGTAATTATTGCAAGAACTTTTCAAAAATTCCTGCCAATTACTCGGCGAACGGATAACATCTTTTGAAACATCATCATAAAGAGCAGAAATGAGTTCAAACCTTGTAGCCATAGTCATCACCTTTCATCTTGCTTACCTCCGAGATATGAATAGAGCGTATGCTTTTTAACATTTTCTTTAATTGCACATATAACCTTAATTTCTTTAATAGAAACATTTGGCAAATCGAGCATTTCTTCCGTTTTCATATTCAAAATATCCGCTTCACTGCATTTGCCTGCCTTAAAAAGTTTTAAAAGCACTTTCGTTTTTGTTTGGAAATTTGTATCCATCAGCGTTCACCTCTGTCTTTTACCTTTTCACTTCGTTGAACATTGGCAAGTCCGACCTTTGCCCATTCAGGCAAATTGTTTTTACCAATCGTTCCAAGTATGTCATAACGGCGCACATACATTTCTTTTCCTGTCGAGAGAGAACAACCATATACCTTTGTGCCTATTGCATTAGGCATTGCTCCGTTACCTCCGGTACAGTAAAAAAGCTGACTGTCGGCATAACGGTATTCTCGTCTTAAGACAGACGGTTTAAGGACAATAATTTTACCGATGAGTTTTTCGTTTTCATCAATGGCAACACACATATCTTTTGTGATTACGCCTATGCCGTCAATTATTTGTTCCTTTCTTTTTTCTGCCTGTTCTTTTACATTATCACAAAAAGCAATGACTATATCGGGATAAGAATTTGATGTACATATAGCGTTAATTCTTGCAAAAAGCTCATTGCTTTCATAATACCCACAAAGATATTTATCGCCGTTTTCATTATGATTTTCTGCGATTATGACCTCATTTTCACCTACATACATAGATTCAATAATTTCATAACCGTTAATAACTTCGTTTTCTTTGTCCATATTAACCTCCGTATATATTAAAGGCGGCAACCGAAGTCACCGCCCAAATAAATTTAATTCTCGTTTTTCTTTTTGTTTCTGACTTGGAGAAATACAAGCCCTGAAACAATAAAGACAACAAGTGCAATAGACACAATCGTTTTAGCTGTCATTATCTTTTACCTCCTTTTATTATCGTTCATCTCGTTCTCGGTTATGTTGTTGTCTGTCTTTTTCAAAACAGCGATACATTTCAGCCTTATCGGCAACCCTTTGACCGAAGTCTTTTAACGCATCAAGCTTGTTTTCGGTATAATGACCGTAATAATACGAACCGTTATTACATTCCCAAGTGACATATTGTTTTTCTTTATTGGCATTAGTCCTTTCGCCAAGTACGATTTCACCTTTACCAACAGTTACGGCATTGATAATGGTGTAGCCTGCATTAGTTCTGTCACTCATTATCTGCACCTCGTTTTTTCTTTCTCTTGATAAAGAAATATACACAACCTGCGATACCGACAAGTGAAGCACCGGCAATACCTAAAACACGATTGACATTCCTGTCATCACCCGTTTTCGGATTATGAGGAATATACGGTTTAATAGTTACGGTCTGTCCGTCATCGTTAATGTCAGCGTGAGCGGTTAACTCGACACCGTTACAATACAATGTCTCAAACACTACAAGTTCGGTATCTTTTTTAATTATTGAGCCGTCAAAAGTAAAGGTGACTTCTACTTTGCCGTTAGCCTTATCGGGTACAAACTTAACGGTTGAAGTGATTTCTTTGCCTTTAACTTTGAACGGTTTGCCTGTGGATTTATCCATCAATGTGCCTTTGATAACATATTCGGTATTAGGTACTAAATGCTTGTATTCAACAGTATCTTTTATGGTTATATCACCTTTTGCAACTGATTTCTTTTTACCATTGACGGTTGCCGTTGTCTTCAGTTCGGGTACTTTATCATTGATTGCAGTAAGTTCAACAACTTGCTCATTTTCTTTGATTATTACAGTAAATACATCTTCATTATCAAGATAACCGTCGGCAGGCT
>CAVBQD010000211.1:0-2662 GCA_963597385.1 bacterium
GCATAACCGCCCTCTGTATTTTCTCTGAAGAATGTCCAGTCAATGCCCTCTTCCGGCACTTTAACAGGACGCATATTTGCAAAAAGGTCAAGTTCCTTACGCATTGCAACATTGGCACTTTCAACATTCGGCCACGGATCGCCCTGACGAGGAGTTGTTGTAGGGCCTTTAAGAATAACATGGCACTGCTTAAGCTGAGCAAGAACATCATCAGGAATTGCCTGATTGTGAGCGGCACGGTTTTCAATAGTCAAGCCATCGATAATTTTGAATTCAATCTTGCCTTTTTCAACTTCGTCCTTGAGCAAAAACTCAATAACTCTTTGAGATTCTTTTGTAATAATCGGACCGATACCGTCGCCGCCGCAAATACCGATAACGATTTTGTCAAGCGACTGATAATCTGTAAAATCCTTGTCTTCCTTAATTTTCTTTGCTCTTTCAAGCTGTTTTTCCATAAGTGCTCTAAATTGGTCGCAAGCGGCGTCAAGAGCCTTGATTTCTTCTGTTTCCATTGAATATGTCTCCTTTATGTTCGTCGTGTTAAATTTGATTTATTGCGGGGGGAATAATATCCTCCCATACGGATTTTATTTGTTCATTTCACGAGTGTAATCAAGAAGTCCGCCGCAAAGAAGCATTGCTCTTTGTCTGTCGGAAAGGTGTGATGAATCAAGATTGTATTCCTCACCCTTTGTGATATTCTTGAGTACAACCGGCTTGTTATTTTCTATGCAATCACGGATATTAACAAGTTCAAGCTCGTCCATTTGGTCAATTTTATCATAATCGCTCTCATCTGCAAATGTGAACGGCAAAATGCCTGCGTTTACAAGATTTGCAACATGGATACGGGCAAAGCTCTTTGTAATAACAGCTTTTACTCCGAGATAAAGAGGTACAAGAGCGGCGTGTTCACGGGATGAACCCTGACCGTAGTTTGCACCGCCGATGATAAAGCCTTTACCCTCTGCCTTGATTCTCTCAGGGAATGTTTCGTCACATACGCCGAAGCAGAATTGTGAAAGATGAGGAATGTTTGAGCGGTAAGGCAAAATCTTTGCACCTGCCGGCATAATATGGTCTGTAGTGATATTGTCACCGACTTTGAGCACAGCTTTTGCAGTAATATCCGCAGGAAGCGGTTCTGTTTTTGGGAAAGGTTTAATGTTCGGACCGCGAAGCACTTCAACATCTTTTGCTTCTTCAGGTGAAGCAGGTGGAACAACCATATTATCGTTTACGATAAAGTGCTCAGGCATAGTAATTTCAGGAGCGTCGCCAAGCTCTCTCGGGTCTGTGAGATAACCGGTAAGAGCAGATGCCGCCGCAACCTCAGGAGATACAAGATAAATCTTGCCGTCTTTGGTGCCGGAACGGCCCTCGAAATTACGGTTGAATGTACGAAGTGAAACGCCGCCGCTGTTAGGGCTTTGACCCATACCGATACAAGGACCGCAAGCACTTTCAAGAATTCTTGCACCTGCACTGATCATATCGGAAAGTGCACCGTTAAGAGCAAGCATATTGAGAACCTGCTTTGAACCCGGAGCAATGCAAAGTGAAACCGATGGGTCTATAGTTTTACCTTTAAGAATTGAGGCAACTTTCATCATATCAACATAAGAGGAATTTGTACAAGAACCGATAGCAACCTGGTCAACCTTAATCTTGCCGATTTCATCTGTTGTTTTTACATTATCAGGCATATGAGGACAAGCCGCCATAGGAGTAAGTGAGCTAAGGTCAATATCAATAACCTCGTCATATACGGCGTCTTCATCAGGAAGAAGTTCTACCCAGTCATTTTCTCTGCCCTGTGCTTTAAGGAAAGCAAGAGTGATTTCATCCGACGGGAAAACAGAAGTTGTTGCACCAAGTTCCGCACCCATATTTGTGATGGTTGCACGCTCAGGAACAGAAAGAGTTTTTACGCCCTCTCCACCGTATTCGATAATCTTACCTACGCCGCCTTTAACGCTCATAATACGGAGCACTTCAAGAATAACATCTTTAGCGGAAACCCAAGGCTTGAGATAGCCTGTGAGGTTAATTCTTGTCATTTTCGGCATCGGAATATAATATGTACCGCCGCCCATAGCTACGGCAACATCAAGACCGCCTGCTCCCATTGCAAGCATACCGATACCACCGCCTGTAGGAGTGTGGCTGTCGGAGCCGATAAGAGTCTTGCCCGGGATACCGAAGCGTTCAAGATGAACCTGATGGCAGATACCGTTGCCCGGTCTTGAAAAATAAATACCGTGTTTTTTGGTAACGGTTTGAATAAATCTATGATCGTCCGCATTTTCAAATCCTGTTTGAAGTGTGTTATGGTCAATATAAGCAACAGAGCGTTCTGTTTTAACTCTGTCTACACCCATGGCTTCAAATTCAAGATACGCCATAGTACCGGTTGCGTCTTGTGTAAGAGTTTGGTCAATACGAAGTCCGATTTCTGTTCCGACTTTCATTTCACCCTCAACAAGATGAGATTTAATAAGTTTTTGTGCTAAAGTAAGTCCCATTAGCAAGTCCTCCCTAAACTTTATATAATTCATTAACAAAGTTATTAAACAAATTATCAATCTAATAATAAAACATCGACAGAAAATTGTCAATAAAATAAATTTATATATTACATAATTGTAATATATAATAC
>CAVBQD010000212.1:0-2603 GCA_963597385.1 bacterium
TACATCAAGAGGGGGGCTTTTTGTACTGTCTGCACAATTTGGGGCAGTTCATTTACAAGGGGAGCTGTCGCACTTTATGTGCGACTGAGGGGTTTATATTAAATGAAATGAACATTCTTGATTTTATATGCAGAATGAGGGAATATAAGAAATTAGACGAACGAAGTTCGCCCCTACGGTTTATTATAACAAACAAAAAACGAGGCTCTTTTGAACCTCGTTTTTTTATTTAATCCATATGCGTGTTTGTTTTCTTCGGGTTTGTGTTCGGCTCTTTTTGTTTGATGTCATTCTTGGCTTTTGTTCCGTTTCTGCCGTTGCGGCGTTCGCTCAATTCCAAATCAACAAACATCATAAGAAAACTTACGGTGAGCAAAGCACAGCAAACCCAAATTGCCTTTACTCCCAAATGCTTTGTAACCACGCTTCCTATGCCGGCACCGATTGCAAATACACAGATAACGCTGAAATACACAAGTGCCTTTTCTCCGATTTTTTTGTCTTTGTATCTAAAGTAGGCAAAGAGCGAAACTATTGCACTTCTCATATTGCCGATACACATCGTGGAAGCGTACACCTGTCCGCGAACTTTGTGGAAAGTCTGCACCTGCATTGCACAGACAAACGAAACAAGAGCGTTTGCAAGTGCGTTATGCTTTTGAGAAATAAATCCGACAATGAACAGTAACACTATTTCGCAAAAAATAATAATCTGTCGCCAGTGAATTTTTTCAAGATATTTAAAATAATAATGCACATGTTCGGCAACATATGTTCCTATCATAAATGACAGCACGGGTATCAGGTATCTTACACAGTTTTTAAACTCACCCTGAAAAAGATTTGCACTCATCAGCACAATGTTGCCTGTTTGAGCATTTGCAAAAACTTCGTCCCTGCATATGTATGTGTATGCGTCCTGAAATCCGCCCGAAAGAACAATAAATATCGCCGTTAAAAAAGAATCGGACATTTGTGATATTTTAACTTTTTCAAAAAATGCTTTCATCTTCTATCCTCTCGTTTATCTTTTGTCAAACTGATTATAGCATAGCTGATTATTGCGTTCAACAAATTGTCCTCTTTTTTGTCAGGATAACCAAATTTTTTAAAATTACCGCCATATAAGCATAATTTTTGACTATATAATTGCACTTCGTCATTATTTATGTTATTATATTTTCGGTGATGATATGACATTAAAGTTTAATAACGGAAAATTCAGAATACTTATGATAGCCGACACCCAAGAGGGAAGTAAGGTAAGCTCCGATACCCTCAAACTTATTGAGGCGTCGCTTGAACGCAGTCAACCTGATATGGTTGTTTACAGCGGCGACCAAATTTGGGGTAAACGCAGTTTTAAGGGTAATGCCGATAAGGTTAAAGAAGTACTGTCAATTCTTGTCGAACCTGTTGTAAAGCGTAAAATTCCTTTTGCAATATGCTTCGGCAATCACGACAGACAGGTTGGTCTTTCAAACGAAGAGCAGTTTGAAATTTACAAGACTTTCAGCGGATTCATCGGCGAAAGTGATGACGGCATTGACGGTGTAGGCAACCATTGCTTTGAGATTAAAGACGGTGATGAAGTTAAGTTTTTGCTTTATACAATCGACAGTCACAGTAATCTTAAAGTGGGCTACGACTGCGTGCACGAAAACCAAATTGAGTGGTACAAAAACATTCGTGACAGCTATGAACAAAAACTCGGCAAAGTAGTTCCGAGCGTTGTTATTCAGCATATTCCCGTGTGTGAAGTCTTTGATTTGATGACAAGAGTAAAACGCACAACAAAAGGTGCCGTAAGAGGTTTCAGAACCCATGACGGCGAGTATTTCGTTCTTAAAAAGGACAGAGTAAATAAGGACGCTTTTATGAAAGAGTCGCCTGCCGACCCACAGGTTAACAGCGGAGAATTTGCCGCTATGTGCGAGAAGGGTGATGTAAAGGGTATTTACTTCGGTCACGACCATAACAATTCGTTCAACGGCGACATCAACGGCATTGATGTAGGCTATACGCAGGGTGCAGGTTTCAATGTTTACGGTCCGGGCAAGGACAGAGGCACAAGAGTTATCGACCTTTTCACCGACGGTCACATTGAAACTTACGATATGCGTTATAAGGATATTGTTGGTAAAAGCGTGGACAATCCCATTAAGTATACAATTATGCAACTTTGCCCGACCAATACTTTTGATGCCGTAACACGAATTGCCAAAGCATTTGTCGCAATCGCTGTTATTCTTGTTATTATTCTTTTGCTTACAATGCTTTTAAAATAAAATGTTTTTAACCAATCGAGGCTCCAAATATAAATTAGAAACCGACCAAGGCTCCCTTTGTTTTGTCATCAAAGGGAGCTGTCTGCATCTTGTATGCAGACTGAGGGAATAAAAGGTCTTAACATATATATGTGCGACTGAGGGGTTAAAAGGTAAATCACGGGGTGTCGAGGACGCCACCCCCTACGAGGAAATAAAAGAAATTAGGCACCGCAGGTTGCCCCAAACTGTTGATAAAACTCCTGAACCACACCAAAATATATTCAACCGAATTATGCCTCCACTTATTTTAAGGGTGCGGGGCTCCTGTGGAGA
>CAVBQD010000213.1:0-2596 GCA_963597385.1 bacterium
GAGGTTCTCGACCTCTTTATCGAGCTTGGTGCAGACGATGACCAAATTGATTTCCCTGTTGTTTACGCTTCGGCAAGAGACGGTTATTCGTCACTTGACCCGAATGTTCGCGAGGGCGATATGCGTCCGCTTTTAGACGCTATTTTGGAATATATTCCGTCACCTGTAGGCGATCCGGACGGCCCGGCACAGATTTTGTTTTCTTCCCTTGAATATGACGAATATGTCGGCAGAATCGGCGTCGGCAGAGTTGAAAGAGGCAAAATCAAGGTCAATACGCCCTATGTTCTTTGCCGTCAGGACGGCACACAGGAAAATGTAAAGTTTTCAAAGATGTATCAGTTTGAGGGTCTTAAAAGAGTTGCGTGCGACAGTGCGGAATTCGGCGACCTTGTTTCCGTTGCCGGCATTGCCGACCTTAACATCGGCGAAACTGCGTGCGACCCGGAACATATCGAACCGCTTCCGTTTGTTAAGATTGATGAGCCTACAATCAGTATGAACTTTATTGTTAACGATTCACCGTTTGCAGGCAAAGAGGGAAAGTATGTAACTTCCCGTAATCTTCGCGACAGACTTTTCAAAGAGGTTGAAACCAATGTTTCCATGCGTGTTGAGGAAACGGATTCTATGGACACCTTCAAGGTGTCGGGCAGAGGCGAACTTCACCTCTCAATTCTCATCGAAACTATGAGAAGAGAAAATTACGAATTTCAGGTTTCCCGTCCGCAGGTTATTACAAAGACGGACGCAAACGGTAAATTGCTTGAACCGATGGAAACAGCTATTATCGAGGTGCCGGAGGAATATGTCGGTGCCGTTATGACAAAACTTTGCTCACGCAAGGGCGAAATGATTAATATGGATACACGCCCGACAGGAATGACCCATATGGAAATCAAAATTCCGTCAAGAGGTCTTATCGGTTACAGAAGTGAATTCTTGACCGACACCAACGGCAACGGTATTATGAATCAGCTTTTTGCCGGATATGAAGAATGGCACGGCGATATTGAAACAAGAAGCCGCGGTTCAATCGTAGTTCACGAAACAGGCACAACAACAGGCTACGGCCTTTGGAACACACAGGACAGAGGTCGTTTGTTTGTAGGTCCGGGCGTTGATGTTTACGAGGGTATGATTGTCGGCGAATGTGCAAAGGACGAGGATATTGTATGTAATGTCTGCAAGAAAAAACATGTTACAAATACCCGTGCAAGCGGTTCGGACGAAGCACTCAAGCTTGTTCCGCCAACCACTCTTTCGCTTGAACAGAGTATGGAATTTTTGGCAGACGACGAACTTCTTGAGGTTACACCGAAGTCAATCCGTTTGCGTAAAACAATTCTCAGCAAGGAACTCAGATTAAAGGCTGAAAACAGAGCCAAAAAAGGTTAATTATGAAAAATGAGCGTTCGGGATTGTATTTTCACATTCCGTTTTGCAAAAACAAGTGTCCGTATTGCGATTTTTACAGCGTGAAGTATGACGAAAGTGCCGCTTTGCGATATACGGATGAAATATGTGACGAAATTAAGCAGTATCAAGGCACCTTTGATACTGTTTATTTCGGTGGCGGCACTCCGAGTATTTTACCGCCCGAGTTAATCGGAAAAATCCTTGATTGTGCAAGGGAGCGGTTTGATATATCCGACGAGGCGGAAATCACCGTGGAATGTAATCCGAGTAAGGATTTATCCGAGGATTTTAAAAAATATGCTTCGTACGGAATAAATCGCATAAGTCTCGGTATGCAAAGTGCAGTTGACAGGGAACGCTTTGCACTCGGCAGAGCGGCAGGTAAAACCGAGGTTGAAAAAACGATAAATTATGCAAGACGGGCAGGGATAGACAATATCAGTCTTGACCTTATGCTCGGTACTCCGAAGCAAACGCCGGACACACTTGATTATTCGTTTGATTTTATCAAAAGTATGGGAATACCGCATGTTTCGGCATATATGCTCAAAATCGAAGAAGGTACAAAGTTTTATCAAATGCGTGACAAACTCGTTTTGCCCGATGACGATACAGTGGGCGAAATGTACCTTAAAACGGTTGATACTCTCGGCTCTTTTGGCATCAAGCAATACGAAATCAGCAATTTTGCCGTGCCGGGATTTGAGAGCAGGCATAATACAAAATATTGGGATTTAACGCCGTATCTCGGCATAGGCAAGTCGGCTCACAGTTTTTGGAACGGCAAAAGATTTTATTACGACCGTGAGTGGAACAAAATTCCCGACGGTACGGGCGGCGACAAGGAAGAACAAATTATGCTCGGACTTCGCCTTACAAAAGGTATTGACAAGTCGCTTGTCAGCCGTGATTACAATGATCTTGTTAAAATGGGGTATATTGCCGACCTCGGCGACAGAATTGCCCTCACACCAAAAGGTATGCTTGTGTCAAATACTATAATTAATTACTTTATATAGTACGGAAATATAGAATGAAAAGCGGATTTTATAATCACAGTTGAATTTTTTTGTTGTAAAGCGTATAATATATACGGCGATTTGACAGTATAAAAAGGATTGACAAAAGGAGAAAAACAATGAATAATCTTATCAGACAGACAGACAGACAGACAGAC
>CAVBQD010000214.1:0-2593 GCA_963597385.1 bacterium
TTCCCAGCCCCACGCATGGTCTATGAGAAGTTCGGCATTGATTCCGAAAAGTTTATACAGCAAATCCTCGTTATAAAATTCCGTATCACTCCCGAGCGAGCATTTTGCAATATCACCCATAGTGTAAATGCCGACGCTTTCAAGCCTTTTGCCGATACCTCTGCCGACACGCCAAAAATCGGTAATCGGGCGGTAGTTCCACAGAAGTTTACGGTATGACATTTCGTCGAGTTCGGCAATTCGCACGCCGTCGTTATCGGGTTCGATATGCTTTGCGACTATATCCATTGCAACCTTGCAAAGATACATATTTGTGCCTATGCCGGCCGTAGCGGTTATACCGGTTTCGCTAAGCACGGCTTTTATCATCTCCATCGCAAGCTGATGTGCGGAAATACCTCTTGAACGAAGATAATTTGTTGCGTCTATAAACACCTCGTCAATCGAATAGACCAAAATATCCTCAGGTGACACAAAATTTGAATATATGGCAAAAATCCTGTTACTGTACTTTTTGTAAAGGTTCATTCTCGGCGGAGCAACGATATACGACAGTTTAAAATAATCATTCTTGAGTTCATCGGCATTGTACGATTCGCCTTTAAAATCGGCATAATTAATATTAAGTTTGCGGTTATTGTTAACCTGCTTTACACGCTCGACAACTTCAAAAAGCCTTGCTCTGCCCGAAATACCGTGAGCCTTCAGCGACGGCGACACGGCAAGGCAAATTGTTTTTTCGGTTCGTTCCTCATCTGCAACAACAAGATTATTTTTAAGCGGGTCAAGTCCACGCTCAACGCATTCAACCGAAGCGTAAAAGGATTTTAAATCTATTGCGATATATGTTTTTTGTCTTGCCATAAAATACGCCTCCGTAGGAATATTGTTTAACACCAAGTACATTATATCACGAAAAAAACAAAAATCAATACAAATGTTCTAATTGCTACAATTTGGCATATTTAATTATTGCAAAAAAAGGTGAAAGGCTATATAATATATAGCTGATTGACAAAACAGGAGTTATCAAAATGAACAAATGCAATATGATTATAGGGCAATCGGGCGGACCGACTGCGGTAATTAATTCTTCACTTGCCGGTGCAATAAGCTGTGCGTTTAAGCAAGAAAGAATTAAAAATGTTTACGGTATGATTAACGGCATAGAGGGGTTTTTGAATGAAAATCTGCTTGACCTCAACGCTACTTTTGAAGGTAAGCCGTATATGATGAACAGTCTGAAGCACTCGCCTGCAATGTATCTCGGTTCATGCAGATACAAGCTTAGCGGAGATGAAGAGGAATACAAAAAAATCTTTGCTCTTCTTGAGAAGTACGATATCGGTTACTTTTTCTACATCGGCGGCAATGATTCCATGGATACGGTTAAGCAGTTGAGTGAATATGCAAGCAAAATCGGAAGCGATACAAAATTTGTAGGCATACCGAAAACAATTGACAACGACCTTGTAGGCATTGACCATTCACCGGGATTCGGCAGTGCGGCAAAATACATTGCGTCGTGCGTAAGAGAAGTTGCATATGATACTTCAATTTACAACATTAAAAGCATTCATATAATTGAAACCATGGGCAGAGATGCCGGTTGGATTGCCGGATCGGCAGCTCTTGCAAAAGAAGGCACGGCACTTGCACCGCACCTTATCTATTTGCCGGAAGTTGCATTTTCAACCGAGCAATTTATCAAAGATGTAAACAAATTACTTGAAAAATACAATTCCTTAATAATCGTTGTCAGTGAAGGCATACGCGATAAGGACGGAAATTATATCAGTGCCGAGGGTTCTAAAACAGACAAATTTGGTCACATTATGCTAAGCGGTGTCGGAGTATATCTTAAAAGTGTGATAGAAGAAAGAATCGGTTGTAAGGTAAGAGCACTTGAACCCGGAGTTTTACAAAGAAGCGGTGCTCATATTGCTTCGCTTACAGATGTGAATGAAGCGTTTAACCTTGGTGAAGTGGCTGTAAAAGCCGCTCTTGACGGCAAAACCGGAGTCTTTTCCACAATCATAAGAACAAGCAATTCACCGTACTGTGTTCATTACGGCACGGAAGATGTAAGAATTGTTGCAAACGCGGTAAAAACCGTTCCGAGAGAGTGGATTAATGACGAGGGTAATTATGTAACGGAAGAGTTTTTGGAATACATTAAACCGCTTGTTGTCGGCATTGCACAAGTGCCGTACCGTAACGGACTTCCGGATTACATTGATGTAAGGCATCTCAATTCAAAAAGACAAAAATACACGGAATAAAAAACGGTTCCATTTACCACGAACTAATAAGGCAATATTTAAAGAATTATGGTGTAATCCCGATATAGGATTACACCTTTTCCATTGACTGTCGATAAAGCCCCTGAAACACACCAAAGCTATATTAGCAATATTGTAGTGGATAGGCTTAACTATTCCGATAAATTACTATTTAATAACATTATTTAAAGAAAAGTGCCGTAAACATCGATTTTGCGGCACTTTTGGAGTTTTTCGTTTTTTGCTCAATCGAGGCACCATCGTACATCTTCCTTCGCAAGAAAACGAAATTCAGAACCTTTCTCAACAGC
>CAVBQD010000215.1:0-2525 GCA_963597385.1 bacterium
ATCCGTTATAGGCGAACCGGTGAGAACACCGATATGCGTTTTTTCATACAAATGAGTAAGGACAAGCCGTTGCCAGTTCTTATCAAGGACATCCTCTTTACAATCCGCTTTAAACACAAGTCCGCTTCCGCGTTTACCGGGGTTAAGAAGCAAATGCACCTCAGCGTAATGGCGAAGCGGTTCAAAATGGCCAACGCCCTCAACGGGTGCTTCTACGGTTTCTTTGTAAATAATACTACCCTTACCAAACGATATGTTTATACCGAATCGGTCGGCAAAAAGACTTTGTAAAACTTCAAGTTGAATATCGCCCATAAGCTTTACATATATTTCGGCAGAGCGTTCGTTCCATTCAACCTTTAATTCCGGGTCTTCACCCTCTAAAATTTTCATATTTGAAAGAACGGTATGAGCGTCTGTACCGTCACAAATTTTAACGGTATAGGTTAAAACCGGCGTCAAAACAGGCATTGAAGAGTTATCCTCCGCTCCGATACCGTCTCCGGAATTTGTAAAAGTTACACCGGTAACGGCACAGACCGTACCTGCCGCCGCTTCATCAACGGCGGTAAATTTGTCACCCGAATACAGACGGATTTGATTTACTTTTTCGCCGTTAATATTCTTATCGCTTTTAAGGATCTCTTTTACCTTTAGAGTGCCGCCTGTGATTTTCATCATCGTAAGGCGTTGACCCTTGTCTTCGGAAATTTTATACACCTTTGCGGCAAAATCTGTGCCGTATATCGGCATTTCGGTATAATCATTGATTAAATCCATAAAGGAACTCACACCGTCAAGTTTAAGAGCCGAACCAAACATACAAGGAAAAACCAGTCTGTGTTTTACTGCCGATGTAACATCGGACCTGTCAATACCGCCGGTTTCATATTTTTCAAGAAGGTCATCGTCACAGAGAGCGATGCTTTCATTAAGTTCGTTCTTATTCAGGCTAAAGTCCACACAGTTATCGCTGAGCTTTGTTTTAAGTTGATGAAGTACAACTTCCTTATCCGCTCCGTCCAAATCGGTTTTATTAACAAAAATAAAGCACGGTACATTATACTTTGCAAGCAACTTCCACAGCGTTTGAGTGTGACTTTGTACACCGTCGGTTGCACTGATAACGAGAATCGCATAATCAATCACTTGAAGCGTGCGTTCGGTTTCTGCTGAAAAGTCCACATGCCCCGGTGTGTCAATAAGCGTAATATCCGTATTTTTATATTTAAGCAACGCTTGCTTTGAAAAAATCGTAATACCTCGTGAGCGTTCAAGTGAAAAAGTGTCCAAAAAAGAATTTTTGCTGTCTACTCTGCCGAGCTTTGAAATTGCTCCCGAATGATAGAGCATAGCCTCGGACAGAGTTGTTTTGCCCGAGTCAACATGAGCAAGTATGCCGACAACGATTTTTTTCATTTTCTCACCTCACGATATTTTTATATATAATATCATACTGCAAGCCGAATGTAAAATTATATTTCTATTTTAAGGATGTCGTTTATCGGTATTTCAACAGAATCGACGGTGACGGATTTGTTGAAAGTATCAATCTTTTTCACAGTACCTTTTTTAGTAACATATGAACCGCCGGATTTGAATTTATCGGGCACAAAATAAGTAATTGCCACTTCTAAATTTTCGTTGATATTATATGAAATATATTGCAACGCTTCGTTTAAAATTTCTATCTCGTTTTCATCAAGAATTATTTTTTCATCGGTTACTCTGGCAGTTTCGGCAATTTCGTCCTCAAAGCCTTTGAGAGCGGCAAACGAAGCAAATTGTGCGGAGCGTTGTGCCTTTGAAAGATGTGCGTGCCTCGTAGATATGTGATGCGGTAAATTTATAATGTCATCATATTTCATTCCGCTTTATGCCCTCCTACCTGGTTATTTCGTTCTATTGTTGTGGCACATTCCTGTAAGTTTGTACCCTTTAAAATTGCGTTTTTACCGTAGCGTTTTTGAATTGAAAGCATAGTATTTTGTAAGCTTCGCTCTTTTTTCAGGGCATTTTCTTCAGCTTTTATTTTGGAATAATCGGTGAAGAAGTCGAGTTGAACATTACCCTGCTCCGCCATGTTTTCATCCGTTATATGATTTGCACAAATATTAACTTTGCGGACAGAAAGACTACGGTCGGCAATTCTGTAAAACACATCCATAGTCGCATTTACAATAAATTTCGACGATGAGGTAAATCGGTTAATATTGCCCGTGCCGTGCGAATGCTTAGGGACTTTTCTACCGTAGCCGTCTACCGTGACTTCGCCTTTATAACCGTTTTTGACATTTTCTATATCATAATTAAGAGTGAGTACAATTTGATTGGTAACAACCTTTTTATCTACCAAATCGAGTGCAAGAAGTTCTGCCATTTCACGCACTATAACAGCAGTTTCGGCAAAACTGTACGGACGGGTCAGCACCTGACCGGAGCTAATGCTTTTAGTATCGGGCTTATATGATTTTACATCATCTATTGTGCAAGGTTCCCAGCCCCACGCATGGTCTATGAGAAGT
>CAVBQD010000216.1:0-2518 GCA_963597385.1 bacterium
AGATAATGCGGACCCGTTTCGCAAGTTACATTAACGCCGTCTGCCTTTGCTTTTCTGATTATATCAACGCTTTCTTTGGTTGAAATATGGCAAACATGGTAATGAACGCCTGTCTTTTTTGCAAGTTTGCAGTCACGGTCAATCTGTTCATATTCAGAAGCGGAGCAAATACCTTTATGTCCATGCGTTTTACAATATTCACCGTCGTGAATATAGCCGCCTTTAAGCAAATCGTTTACTTCACAATGAGCTGAAATAATTTTGCCGAACTTTGCACATTTTTCCATTGCAAGAGCCATATCCTGTTCTTTTTGGACTCCTGTTCCGTCATCGCTGAATCCGACTGCCAAATCTTTTAACGCCTCAAAATCAACAAGCTCTCCTCCGCCTTTTCTGCCCTTTGTGATTGAAGCAAACGGATAGACATTGATAACCGCGTCTTTATTTATTAATCCAAGTTCTGTCTTGATATTCTCCACGCTGTCGGGTACAGGATTAATATTAGGCATAGGGCATACAGCAGTATAGCCACCCTTAGCCGCGGCAAGTGTGCCTGTTTTAATCGTTTCCTTATAAGAAAAACCGGGTTCTCTGAGATGTACATGAACATCTACGAAACCCGGAATTAAATACTTATCCTGTGCATAAAAAACAGCGTCAACTCCATTTGTAGAAATGGAGGTACTAAGGGTATTGATTTTGCCGTCAGTAATCAGAACATCAAGTTTTGAAAATCCCACTCCCATATATACGAAAGCGCCCTTAATTAGTGTTGTCATATCGCACCTCTTTCGGAATTTAATTATATAATAAATTGACAAAATAGTCAACCGATAATTAACAAATAAAATAAATATTTTTATACACCGGATTTATTGACATAAAAAGTTTAAAACAATATAATAAATTATGATTTATACACAAAAAGGAGATATAGTGTGAAAAATCACACTATACCTATTATATTGCCCTCAAAATTTGCTTGCGGCATAATTTTGAGATGGCTAAATTCCCACTATACGCCTTGTCCGGCTACAGAGAGGCGTGTGGATGATTTTTAATGAACTATTTGTAGCCGGAAAGGCTATGGGAATTAATATGGCTTTTATAGCGGGTGCAGGTGCAACAAATGTTGACTTGCTGTATCAAGGAATGGAAAGAATACCGGATGTAGGGGAAGAACTTTACTGCAAGGATTTCGACTTGCAGCTCGGCGGCGGTTTGCCGGCTACACTTATAAATCTCGGTAGACTCGGAATTGAAACAAAAATCGCAACAGAGCTCGGAACAGATATTTTTTCCGAATTTGCAAAAGATAAATTTTTACAAAACGGAGTTGAACCGACAAATCTTTACGAAGGTGATAAAATTCCGCTCAATATTACCTCGGCAATCATTCTGCCGAAAGACAGAACATTTTTTACATACGGCAAAGGTTCTATAGAAGCCGATGACGAAGCAAAAGAAAAGTTCTATCAAATAGCAAAAGGCAGTAAAATTACAATGATGCAACTCGGAGGTTTTTTAGAGGTATACAAAAAGCTTCACGAAGACGGAACAAAGCTTGTACTTGATACGGGTTGGGATGACGAGATGAGCTTTGAAAAATATGCAGACTATCTTGAAATTGCCGACTACTACACACCGAACCAAAAGGAAGCAAAGAAGATAAGCGACACATCAACTCCCGAAGAAGCCGCACAAGCGCTCAAAAAATATTTTAAAAATGTTGTCGTAAAAATCGATAAGGATGGCTGTATCGGCGTTGATGAAAACGGTAGTTTCTTTGTACCGAGCATTGACGAATTCAAAAATGTAGACTCAACGGGTGCCGGCGACGCCTTTCTTTCAGGCTTTATGTACGGACTTTTCTATGACAAGCCGCTTAAAGAATGTGTACTACTCGGCAACATCACAGGCGGCAAGGCTGTAACAAAAGTAGGTGCTCTTTCAGCATACAACACAAAACAGGAACTGCTCAATTATTTTGAAAAGTACAAATCATTTATAGAGTAAGATTTAAAGTGTGCATTTTAGTTATGCACACTTTTTGTATATACAATCATAATTGTTTCAGAAATCGGATTTGTTCTTTTTCGTTATCATAGCCTAAGTTGCGGTAAAATGCGTGAGCTTCTTTTCGTGAAAAGCCGGAGTTTACCCTGATTAAATCAACACCTTTACTTTTTGCCCAGGCTTCAACTTCAACGAGAAGTGCTCTGCCGTAGCCTTTATGTCTGTATTCATTTGCAACAGCCAAGCCCTGAAGATTGACCATACTTTTAAAATATAAAGTATTATAAATTTCGGCGTGAATAAAACCGACAATTTTACCGTCTGCTTCAGCTACAAATACTTTTTCACGGTTTGAGTCAAGATTTTCAAGTTTGTATTTTACAAGCTCGGGTTCACATTCATAGCCTAAATCATTATTTGCGACTTTACATATTCCCAAATAATCGTTTACTTTAGCTTTCCTAATCATAAAATCACCTCAAGACTAATATAACATATACAC
>CAVBQD010000217.1:0-2514 GCA_963597385.1 bacterium
TTTCAAAATAATGAAAAATGTATTTAACTAATACGGGATAATCAATAGTTATCCTTTATTAACAACCAAACATCTGTATATAGTTAAAAGCCTGTCGGTTAAAATCGGCAGGCTTTTTTGTATATATAGAAATAAAACGGAGGTGTTTTTAACGAAACAAACAAAAATAATTGCAATATGCAATCAAAAAGGCGGTGTGGGTAAAACTACAACCGCCTTGAATTTTGGAGTCGGTCTTGCAAATGAGGGCAAGAAAGTTTTGCTTATCGACTGTGACCCACAAGGTGATTTAACAACAGCTTTGGGTTGGAGAGATACAGATGAACTTTCTGTTACTCTTGCAGACAAACTCGTTGAGTATATCGAAGAAAGGAATAAGAACCCTGCAAACGGTATTCTTCATCATAAAGAAAATATTGATTTGCTACCGGCTAACCTCGATTTGTCGGCTCTTGAACTTAGCTTGGTAAACACAATGAGCCGTGAAACCGTGCTGAAAGGTTATGTAAATTCAATCAAACCTGCGTATGATTATGTGGTTATTGATTGTATGCCGTCTTTGAGCGTGCTTACGGTAAATGCATTGGTTGCAGCCGATTCGGTTATCATTCCTGTGCAGTCGCAATTTCTTGCAGCTAAAGGTATGATGCAACTTGTTAAAACCATAGACAAGGTTAAAAGACAAATTAACCCGTCGCTTAAAATTGACGGTATTTTGCTTACACTTGTTGACGGCAGAACTAATCTTTCCAAAAGTACAAAGGAAGCTATCGTAAATGACTACGGCAAGTATCTTAAAATCTTTGATACGCAGATACCTATGGGTATTAAAGCGGCTGAAACTGCAATAAGCGGTAAATCTATATTTGCTTACGATAAAAACAGCAAAGTCGCAAAAGCGTATGCAGACTTTACAAAGGAGGTATTGAAACTTGAGCGAAAAGAGAAAAACAGACTTTACTCTGAACAGGCTCGATGATTTATTTACATCACAAAGCGAGCGAGAAAACGGACTTACTCCGACTATAAAAGATATTCCGCTTGACAAACTTGTGCCGTTTCCGAATCATCCGTTTAAGGTGCGTGATGACGAGGAAATGAATAAACTTGTTGAAAGCGTTTCTGAAAACGGAGTGTTGGTTCCTGCCATTGTTCGTGAGAAAGATAACGGTGATTATGAAATTATTTCAGGTCACAGACGAAAATTTGCAAGTGAGATAGCCGGCAAAAGCACATTGCGTTGTATCGTTTCAAATTTGGACGATGACGCCGCAACCGTTATTATGGTTGACAGCAATATCCAAAGAGAAAACATTTTACCGAGTGAAAAGGCATTTGCATACAAAATGAAATTAGATGCGATGAATAGACAAGGCAAAAGAAACGATTTAACTTCGACACAAGTTGTGCCGAAGTTAAGAAGTAATGAAAAATTTGCAGAAGAAGTAGGAGAAAGCAGAGAAACAATAAGACGATTTATTCGCTTAACAAATCTTATACCCGAATTGTTGCAAATGGTTGACGAGGGTAAAATGAAAATGTTACCGGCTGTTGAAATATCATTTCTTGATAAAGAGTGTCAGCAAGATTTGTTGGAAGCAATAGAAAGCGAGTGTTGTACTCCGTCTCACGCTCAGGCTATTCGTATGCACAAGATGTTTAATGACGGAGAACTCAACAGCGATACTATTCTTGATGTTATGTGTGAATTGAAACCTAACCAACAGGAAAGGCTCATAATTCCACATAAAACGCTTGAAAAGTATATCCCGAAATCTGTTGCACCTGAAAAAAGGCAAGATTATGTATGCAAGGCTTTGGAGCATTACAACAAGTTTTTGAAAAGCAGAGCCGAAAGGGACAGCAGATAGCAGGAGTATGTTTTTTCTATCCCCCTCTTTTCAATATATCCCCTAATAAACATACAAACTTGCAGAAAAGAAAGAGCCTTATAAATCAAATAAAGGAATGATGTGTATGATTTAATAAACGCACCTTTGCCGAAATTTCCAAAATATGTTAAATTGGCAGTGAAAGCAAAGGAGGAATGCTAAATGAAAAAGTCAGTGATTATGTGTATGCTTGTAGTTGTGCTAATCAGTTCGTTTGTAGGTTGTTCGGTTAAAAACAGCGAAGTGAATGAAAATGCAGAAACAAGTTCCTTTTCTGCAAGTAAAGAAACAACGCTTCCTGTTTCGACTGCTGAAAATGATACAAAAGCCGATACAACAACTACTGCTCCAACTACAAATGCAAAAACAACAAACACAACTTCAAACAAGATTGAGTTGAGTGAAACAACCACGAAAAGAAAGGTTGTGTCTACAACATCAAAACCTGTTCAAACAACAAAATCTCCAACACAGCATACAACAAAAGCAACAAGTACTTCAAAACAACCAACAACCCAAAAAGCAAGTTAATGCAGTAATAACAATAATCATTCAATGAAATGCGGTAATATGGGAAGTTGGTTTGACAGCAAATCGGATGTTAAAGTATATGTTGATTCAG
>CAVBQD010000218.1:0-2434 GCA_963597385.1 bacterium
CAGACATACAGACAGACAGACAGACAGACAGACAGACAGGATACTTTACCTTGATGTTATTAAAATAATTGCGGCTTTGATGGTCGTTTTTTATCATCTGGGGAAAACGAATCTTGGCGGTTTTGAAAACGGTGTTTATCAACTGACTTTTGACAGGGTGTTTACCAATATATCGGCGGCTTGTGTGCCTTTGTTTTTTATGGTCAACGGTGCTTTGCTGTTGAATAAGCAGTACACGGTTGAACGGATTTACGCAAAAGCGGCAAAGATTGCACTGCTTCTTTTTGTTTGGAATTTTACGGAATTTCCAAGTTGGTTTTTTAAAACATTGATTGTTATTTATTTGCTGTATCCATTGTTGAAAAAGATATATGATAATAAGAAATTTAGATATTTGTTGATGTTTGCGGTGCTTGTTATGCCGTTCGTTTATAATATGATTATGACCTTTATGCTCTGCCTTAATATTGATTTTCATTTGAATATCTTAGGACACGAAATTTCAAGAAGCACATTTCCTCAAAAAACAGGCGTGTTTACAATGTATTCGTTGCTTTATTTCTTCCTCGGTGCAGAATTTAAGGACAAAAAGGTCAATCCGTTTGTCAGTTTCGTTTGTGCCGGTTTTGGCTTGGCAATTTTAACAACAGAAGCTGTTTTTTGTGCAAACGCAAGCGGTGAATTGCAGGATTCCGTAAACGGTTATTTTCCGACTGTCGGTGCTTTGATATTAACTTTCGGACTGTTTAACTTTTTTAAAGTATTTGATAAAAAATTGTTCATTCCGAAAAACGTAATTGCGTTTTTGGGAAAACATATTTTGGCGGTTTATCTGTTTCATATGATGTTTATTAAGCTTATTCGCAAATTTGTTTTGGCCGGCGAGCAGTACAGTTCAATAGTTACATTGATTGTTTCTGTGCTGATATTTGCAGTGTGCGTATGTTTGTCACTGATTATTGAAAAAATTCCTTTGGCTAACAAACTTGTGAAAATATGATAAAAACAGATGTTGATTTTACTAAAATAACACCGAAAATTCACGGATTGTTACAAAATTAACATAATATTTGACGAGTATACAGATTGTTTTTGTATAATCTGTAAAAAATCATATTTTCACTTGATTATTAGGAATAAACAGTATAAAATAAATAGTGCAATAAAATAAAGCAATTTATTTAATTAATTTAATTTTCGGAGGTATAATCCAATGGTAAAAGTTGCTATTAATGGTTTCGGCCGTATCGGTCGTCTTGCTTTCCGCCAGATGTTCGGTGCAGAAGGCTACGAAGTTGTTGCAATCAACGATCTTACAAGCCCAAAGATGCTTGCTCATCTTTTGAAGTATGACTCATCACAGGGTAAGTATGCTCTTGCTGATACAGTATCAGCTACAGATGATTCTATCATCGTTGACGGTAAGGAAATTAAGATTTATGCAAAGGCTGACGCTTCAGAACTTCCTTGGGGCGAACTTGGCGTAGATGTTGTACTTGAATGCACAGGTTTCTACACATCAAAGGAAAAGGCTTCTGCTCACGTTAAGGCAGGTGCTCGTAAGGTAGTTATTTCTGCTCCTGCAGGTAACGATCTTCCTACAATCGTTTACAATGTAAACCACGACACACTTACAGCTGAAGATACAGTTATTTCTGCTGCATCTTGCACAACAAACTGCCTCGCTCCTATGGCAAAGGCTCTTAACGACTTTGCTCCTATCCAGAGCGGTATCATGTGCACAATTCACGCTTACACAGGCGATCAGATGACTCTTGACGGTCCTCAGAGAAAGGGCGACCTCAGAAGATCAAGAGCTGCTGCTGTTAACATCGTACCTAACTCAACAGGTGCTGCAAAGGCTATCGGTCTTGTAATTCCTGAACTCAACGGCAAACTTATCGGTTCTGCTCAGAGAGTTCCTACTCCAACAGGTTCAACAACAATCCTTACAGCTGTTATCAAGACAGACAAGGAAGTTACTGTTGAAGCTATCAACGCAGCTATGAAGGCTGAAGCTACAGAATCATTCGGCTACAACACTGATGAAATCGTTTCTTCAGACATCGTTGGTATGAGATACGGTTCACTCTTCGACGCAACTCAGACAATGGTTCTTAAGGTTGCTGATGACACATATGAAGTTCAGGTTGTTTCATGGTATGACAACGAAAACTCATACACATCACAGATGGTTAGAACAATCAAGTACTTCTCAGAACTTGGCTAATCAATAATCCAAAACAAAACTCGGAGCATCCGCTCCGAGTTTTTTAGTCTGTCGATAAAGATCCTGAACCACGCCAAATACATTCAACCGATTTGCCTCCTCTTATTTTAAGGGTGCGGGTCTCCTGTGGAGACCTCTGCACTTTAGTGCAGAAGCACTGACCGAACCGGCAGGTGAGACGGTGGCAACACGAAGTGTTGACGG
>CAVBQD010000219.1:0-2421 GCA_963597385.1 bacterium
ACCTTGTACACATCGCCGCAACCGAGGGTGATTACCAAATCGCCGTCCTCGGCATTTTCGCATACATAATCGCAAATTTCTTCAAATGTATCAAGCTGAACTGCACCCGGAATTTTGCTTGAAAGGTCGGTTGCCTTTATGCCGATTGTGTTCACTTCACGGCTACCCATAATCGCACTTACCACGCACTTGTCGGCAATTTGCAAAACCTCTGCAAAATCGTCAAGCAGTAATGATGTTCTTGAAAAAGTAAACGGTTGATGCACTGCCCAAACATTCTTGTATCCCATTTTTTTAGCCGCTTCAAGAGTTACTTTTATTTCGGCAGGGTGGTGTGCATAGTCGTCGGCAAAGGTTACACCGCAGTATGTTCCGAGCTTTTCAAATCTCCTTGCAGCACCGCCGAAATGTTTAAGTCCTTCAAGAATTTTTTCAACATTTGCACCGCTTTCGTATGCCGCCGCAAAAGCACAAAGAGAGTTCAGGATGTTGTGTTCACCGGGAACCGAAAGAATAACATGTGCAACAAATTCGCCGTTGTGATATGCGTCGTATTCGCTGTGGAATCCACCCGGAACATCAACATTTTTTGCAACCCACTCATTTCCGTCGTTTCTGCCGACAGAAATAAGCTTTTTGCCCTCAATGCCTTTAAGTGTATCAACTGTGTTTGCGTCGTCACCGTTATAAATGATTGTTTTTGTGGTGAGTTCTGCAAATTTTCTGAAAGACTTTTTGATGTTGTCAAGGTTGCCGAAAAAGTCAAGATGGTCTTCGTCGATGTTGAGAATAACCGCCATATCAGGGTTCATATGCAAAAATGTGTTGTTGAATTCACAGCTTTCGCATACAAAATTCTGACTGTGACCGTATCTGCCGTATGCGTTTATTAAAGGCAACTTGCCGCCTATAACAGCTGACGGGTCAAGTCCCGCTTCCATAAGAATTTGAGTAATCATTGAAGAAGTTGTGGTCTTGCCGTGCGTGCCGCATACGCCGATACAGTTTGAAAAAATACGGCTGAGTGCACCGAGAGCTTCCGCTCTTTCAAAGCAAGGAAAGTTTGCTTTTGCATATTCAAGCTCTTCGTTGCCGGCAAGAATAGCGTTCGTATATATTACAAGTTCCGTGTCGTCTGCAATGTTTTCCGGCTTTTGACCCAAAAATACCTTTGCACCCTCTTTTTCAACTCTCCTAAAAGTTTCGGTATCGTTGTTATCCGAACCGGTAAGTTCATATCCAAGTGACAAAAGAATTTCCGCAATGGGGCACATTCCCGCACCGCCGATGCCGATAAAGTGTATTTTTTTGCTTTCTTTGAGAAGTTCATCTATATTTTTCAAGGCTCTGCCTCCTAAATTCATATTATCTTTTTTATTATACTACCTAAATTGTAAAAAATAAACACTCTTTTTTTATTATTTCATAAAATGTAAAGGGTGAAGTAAAATATGACAACATTTTATGTAGCGTCCTTGGACGATAAAAGAATACTGTATGCAAGTGAATATTTGCAAAAATACGGGTTTTCAGCGGTTGACAATCTTTCAAAAGCCGATTTCGTTTTGGCAGGAGTTAATCCTGAAAATCTTGACGCCTACAAGGATTTTTCTGTCTTTGCCGGTAATGTTTCGGGTGATAATATATTCGATTATACGAAAGATGAATATTTTGCCACCGAAAACGCCTATTTAACAGCAGAAGCGGCTTTGTCGGTTGCAAACCAAAACAGTTGCGTCAGTATGGTGAATTCAAATGTCCTTATTCTCGGCTATGGGCGAATTGCAAAAGCTCTCTACAGATTTTTAACTCCGTTTACAAATAATGTCAGCGTGTGTGCAAGAAACCGCGTTCAACTATTAACGGCAAAAATGAACGGTGCAAATGCTATTACTTTTGACGAACTTGTCAATCAATATGATTTCGATTTTGATTTTGTATTTAATACAGTGCCTCATCCTGTACTTAACGAAAAAGAACTCCGTTTGTTTAAAAAGGAAGCGTTGCTTGTCGATTTGGCGTCGTTCCCGGGAGGCATCGATGTGCATTTCGCAGATTCTCTCGGGCTTAATTTGATTATTGCAAGGGGACTTCCCGCAAAATATTCGCCAAAATCTGCAGGTGAAGCCGTTGCCAAAACGGTTATTGAACATTGGGAGGTGAAAGAGTGAATATAGGCTACTGCCTTACAGGGTCATTTTGTACTTTTGAAAAAAGCATACAAACGCTTGAGACTCTCGTTGAAAACGGTCATAATGTCACTCCGATTATGTCGTTTAATGCTTATAATATTGATACCCGTTTTGCAAATGCTAAAGATGTCAGAGAAAAAGTTGAGGCAGTTTGCGGCAAGAATATTATTGCTTCCATAGAAGAGGCTGAACCGATTGGTCCTAAGCATATGTTTGATGTTTTGTGCGT
>CAVBQD010000220.1:0-2420 GCA_963597385.1 bacterium
ACTCTTACGAATTGACCGTCAATGGTTTCAGCGGATTTCAGGAAATTATTTCCAAAAAATTCGCCGTTCGGAAACAGTTCCAAAAGCGGTTCAAGCACAAATCTGCGTTCGCTGTAACGAGGGTGCGGACAAACAAGATTTTCGCTGTTTATAAACTTATCTTCGGCAAAAATCAAATCAATATCCAAAACTCTCGGCCCGTTTTTTATAGTCCGTACTCTGCCGAATCCCGCTTCGATACCGAGACAGGCACCCAGCATTTCGTGCGGGTCAAGACCGCTTTCAACAAGAACGACCGCGTTGTAAAAATCGTCCTGTTCGTCATATCCGACCGGCTCGGTTTCGTAAATCGAGGAACAGGCGATAACCGAAGTTTTCGGTATAAGATTAATTGCCTCGACCGCCGAATCGATATTTTCTTTTCTGTTGCCTATATTTGTGCCTATTGCAAGAACATAAGTCATATTTTTTACCTTTCTCTCGTGATTGATACCGCAACATAGTCAAACTCGGCACTTATCGGTGCTTCGGGTTTTTTGAGCGTTACTTCAACCTTAAAAATATCCTCAAAATCTTCAAGTACGGCGTCTGCGATAACCTGTGCCGCTCTTTCGATTAAATCATATTTTTCTGCCGTAAAAACTCGGCGAATAGTTTTGACAACTTTTGCGTAACTTACCGTGTCGTCAAGTGCGTCCATTTGACAAGCCTTTGCAATGTTGACATAATAATCCAAATCTATCACAAAATTTTGACCGTTTTCTTTTTCCTCGGGATTCACTCCGTGATAGGCAAAAAGCTTCAAGCCTTTGATTGAAATTTTATCCATAATATTTACCTGTTATTTTTCCGTTTGACATTTTTTGATTGCATATGCAATGTTTATACCCTGTTTTTCGGCTTTTACATTGTGAAGACGAATTATATCAACTCCGCCCAAAACCGCCGCCGTATCGGCTGCTATATTGCCGTAATCACGGTTTTTAGGCACGCTCTCGCCGCCGTATTCGCCTATAACACGCTTTCTGCTGGTTCCGAGTAACAGAGGATAACCGTCAGGCTTGTAATCGCTTATACGCGAAATAAGAGCCAAATCCTGCACTCTTTCTTTGCCAAAGCCAACACCCATATCAAAGCAAAGCTGATTTTTGTCTATTCCGAGTGCTTCACACTGCTGTATGGACTCGTTGAAAAATTTGTGCACTTCGTCTACTCCGCCGGCACCGTTGTGCATAATTATCCAGCCTGCGTTGTTATCTTTAACAACTTTTGCCATTTTTTCGGTTATAACACCGCTGACATCGTTAATGATATTTGCACCCCACTCAAGCGTGTTGAGAGCAACAACCGGAAAATAGGTGTCAATACTAATCGGAACATCGGTTTGTGCCCTGACCTTCGAAATGACCGGCTCAAGCCTGTCCATTTCTTCAATAGGCGAAATTTCTGTATATCCCGGACGGGTACTTTGTGCACCGAAGTCCAAAATGTCCGCTCCGTCCTCAACAAGTTTCAATGCATATTCCACTGCCGCCTCGGGTGTAAAATGGTCGCCGCCGTCCGAAAAACTGTCGGGCGTAACATTGACAATGCCCATAACAATTGGTCTGTCGCCGTATTCAATATTTTTATCGGTACATTTCCAAATCATAATAAAACCTCGTTTTCGATTGGATAAATTTACGATTTAAGCAAAGACAAAACCTCTGCCCGTGTGCGTGCGTCTTTTTTCATACTTCCGCGAAGTGCCGATGTCATCGTTGACGACTCCGACGCCTTTGCTCCTCTGATTGTCATACAGGTATGCTCCGCCTCGATAATTACGGCAACGCCTTTCGGTGAAAGCTCGTCCTCCAAAAAATCGGCAATGTCCGAAGTCAAACGCTCCTGAACCTGCGGTCGCTTTGCAAAATTGTTAACTATTCTCGCAAATTTTGAAAGACCGAGAATTTTGTTGTCCGACGGAATATAGGCAATGTGTGCCTTTCCGACAAACGGAAGCAAATGATGTTCACACATCGACGAAAACGGAATGTCACGCACAATAACCATTTCATCGTTTGATTTTTCATCAAACAGTTTAAGATACTGCGTTGCGTCGCTGTCAAGACCGGCAAACATTTCTTCATACATATTTGCAACCCTTTTCGGCGTTTCAACAAGTCCCGGACGGTTTACATCTTCGCCCACCGCTTCAAGAATGTCACGAACGGCATTCATTATTTTTTGTTTGTTTTCTTCTGTAATCATAATAATTCCTCAATATATGTTGATTTTGCATTGCAAAAAACGAAAGGGTTTAAATTTAATAAACCCTACCGTCAAACCTGCGGTTTGACACCTCCCCTTAAAATTAAGGGGAGGCCAGACTGTCGATAAAGTCCCTGAAACACGCCAAAATATATTCAACCGAATTATGC
>CAVBQD010000221.1:0-2406 GCA_963597385.1 bacterium
GAGTTAATGACACTCCGGTCACAATGGCTGTAAAGTCACATATTCGCAACAATAAACCGGTTGTTATCGGTGTTTCAACAAATGACGCACTCGGTGCGGCGGCAAAAAATATAGGTGCTCTTATGAATACACGCGATTTCTATTTTGTGCCTATGTCACTCGATAATCCGTGTGAAAAGCCACGCTCTCTCGTGTGTGATTTCTCGAAGGTGGAAAGTACAATAAAATGTGCCGCAGACGGTATGCAGTTTAATCCTATGATTTAAACCAAACAAAACTCCTCTTATGTCGCACCTTGTGTGCGACTGAGGGGTTAAATTAAAACGACGCAATATTTTTCGACATTATTTTAAAAAATATATTGACTTTATTATTTAAAAAATATATATTTGATTTAATGCAATTTTTAATTGTAAATCGTGAGGGGGTCGGTGAGTCTTTCCGACGCCTGCAATAAAGAGGAAGTGCATAATTGAAAAAGATTATTGACTTAAAGAATATCACTGTAAGCTACGGTGATAACACAGTTTTGGAAAATCTCAATTTATACATTAACGAAAAAGAGTTTATAACCCTGTTAGGACCATCGGGATGCGGTAAAACCACAACTCTTCGTGCCATCGCCGGATTTGTCAAACCGGACAGCGGAGATATTATATTTGAGGGTAAACGCATTAATGACCTGCCTGCACATAAACGCAGAGTCAATACCATCTTTCAGCGTTATGCTCTTTTTTCTCATCTTAATGTGTATGAAAATATAGCTTTCGGACCTCAGCTTCAAAAAAAGCCTAAGGAAGAGGTTCGCCAAATCGTAGCCGATATGCTCAAACTTGTTAATCTTAAAGGTTTTGAAAAGCGACCGATTAACTCTTTGTCCGGCGGTCAACAACAGCGTGTGGCTATTGCAAGAGCACTTGCAAACAAACCGCATATCCTTCTTTTGGACGAGCCGCTCGGTGCACTTGATTTAAAACTTCGTAAGGATATGCAACGGGAACTTAAAAATATTCAACAGGAACTCGGCATTACATTCATTTATGTAACTCACGACCAAGAAGAAGCACTTTCTATGAGCGACACCGTTGTTGTTATGGATAAGGGTAAAATTCAGCAAATCGGCACTCCGGAGGATATATATAATGAGCCTGTCAACGCTTTTGTTGCCGACTTCATCGGTGAAAGTAACATTGTTGACGCAATTATGCTTGAAGATTATCTTGTTACCTTTGGCGGAGTTAAGTTTAAATGTCTCGATAAAGGCTTTGATAAAAATGAATTCGTTGAAGCAGTTGTCCGTCCTGAAGATATTCAAATTACAAAGCCGGGTTCACAGGCTTCTCTTACGGGTAAGGTGAGTTCCGTAACATTCAAGGGCGTTCATTTTGAAATTCTTGTTGATGTAAACGGATTTATTTGGATGATTCAAACCACAAGAGACGACATTAAAGTTGACGATGTAATCGGAATGTATATTGAGCCGGACGCTATTCATATTATGAAACGCAGTGAGTATTCGGGTGAATTCGGTGACTATTCCTCGTTCTCGGACGAAATGGACCATATTTCCGATGCTTCTTATAATTGGGAGGACGAAAATGAAGAAGAGTAGTCTTTCTCAAAAAATGCTTGATAAGCCGTATCTTTTGTGGTCGGCTTTGTTTATTGTCGTTCCGCTCATTATGGTTGCGTATTATGCTTTTACGGATAAATCCGGAACTTTTACGCTTTCAAATATGGCACAGATTAAAAATTATTTTTCAACTGTTTTACTTTCGGTACTTTATGGCTTGACCGCAACAGTTATCTGCGTTGTTATCGGTTATCCGTTTGCGTATGCTTTGTCAAAACACACCGTGCGTACCCAAAGAACAATGGTGCTCCTTGTTATGCTTCCGATGTGGATGAATTTCCTTATCCGCACATACAGTCTTATGACAATTTTGGGCGACAGCGGAGTGATTAACACTTTTCTCTCTTCAATAGGTCTTAAACCGGTTCATATGATTAATACCGGCGGTGCGGTCATTTTGGGTATGGTTTATAATTTCTTACCGTATATGATTTTACCTATCTATTCGGTGCTGTCAAAACTTGACAATTCACTTGTTGAAGCCGCATACGATTTAGGCTCGGGCAGAGCAACAACATTTCGAAAAGTGGTTCTCCCTTTGTCACTTCCGGGACTTTTGTCGGGCATTACAATGGTGTTTGTGCCGTGCGTTTCAACATTTTACATCACACAAAAACTCGGCGGAGGACAAATTGTTCTTATCGGTGATGTTATCGAAAGTCAGTTTCAGTCTGCGAATAATTATAATCTCGGTGCGGCTCTCAGCTTCGTTCTTATGATTTTGATTTTTGTATGCCTCGGAGTAATGAATTACTTTGATGACGGTACACAGG
>CAVBQD010000222.1:0-2402 GCA_963597385.1 bacterium
ATATTTGGGTTACTCTTTATATAATTTATTAAATCTTTTTTATCTTCTTCATTTTTTACTTCACTCATAACCCCTAATATAAAATCGAAGTTATTAAATATCGTCTTTAATAATCTTATCAATTCTTTGTCTGTATTGTTCATCTATATCACACTTACCGATTATTCTATATTCGCCAAATCCATTATTTTCAATAGTATAAATGTTATTACCTATCGCTTTCTTAAACACTTTCATTTGCTTCTGTTCTTTGCTAATATCCGTTGCAATAGTATGCATAACCTTACCGTATTCAGCCTTTGGCAGTTCAACGGTTTTGTATTCGCTTGATTTTTAGCAAACAGTTGTACATTCGGTTTTAACGGCTTGCAATTATCAATATTAACATTTTCGGTTGACGGTGTAAAGCCTTTTTGATTATTCTTCACTATCTGTTCGCATACGGATATTCGACTGCCGAAAGCAATTGCTGTTTATAGTCGGAAATCTTTATGATAGCAGCATAAATTTATCATAGCTTGGTTTGCTGTAAAAATCTGTTCAACTATGGTGTAAAATTAAAGCCGCTTCACTTTTTGTGAAACGACTTCATAATTACTACTGATTTACGGTTTTGGCGAAATACTTTTACCGATATTCAATTCACCTTATTTTTCGGTCGATTGCCGTTTTGTATTGCAACGATATTGTCGTAGCAATTGCAATACAGCTTTTTGACAGTCAACGCCGTTATTCCGGCAATATGCGGTGTGAGCATAAGCTTGTCCTTTATGCTCTCATCAAGCAAAATATTATCTTTTTGCACAGGTTCGGGTGCAATAACATCAAGACCTGCACCTGCAATTTTATTATTTTTGATTGCGTCAAGAAGTGCCGAATTATCAACCAAATCACCCCTTGCGGTGTTGATAAGATAAGCCGTGCTTTTCATTTTTTTCAAAAAATCGGAATTGACAATGTTTCTTGTATCATCCGTCACGGCAAGGTGGAGCGATACAAAATCCGACTGTTTTAAAAGCTCGTCAAGGCTGACATATTCAACGCCGTACTCTTCCTCAATACGCTCGTATCGGGTGCGATTGTAATAAACTACTCTTGCACCGAAAGCTTTGAGGAGCATTGCCGTCTGCCTTGCAATATCACCGAAGCCAACAAGGCCCACCGTGCATTCAGACAGTTCTTTTATGACGCCGAAACTTTCGGCTTTTTTCTGAATTTGTCTGCCGTCATACACTGCGGTAACTCCGTCGTTGTACTTTTTAAGACAACCCAAAATCAGGAATACCGCAACCTCGGCAACGGCTGTATCGTTAATACCTTTGTTATTGCAAACAGGGATATTCCGTCTTGTCGCCGCTTCAACATCAACGCCCTGATAGCCTACGCCCTCGGACTGAATCAACTTCAAATTCGCCAGCGAATCAATAAGCTTTTCGCTCGCTCTGCCCATTGCATCAACAATCAAATACTCCGTATCACCCGCTTCTTTAACGATTTTTTCTTCATTGTCACGGGTTGAGAAGAATTTAACATCAAAGTCCTTAAATTCGGGAACATTTGAATACACCCTTTCCGGAGTGGTGACATCGGAAATGAATGTTACCTTATTTTTCATCGTCATTATCTTCTTTCTTCTTTTTATTCGGCTTATTCGGCTTTTTACCTTTAAGCACAAACTTGGAATATACAAAATATCCGCCTACGCTGCCCACAACAAACAGGGCAATTATCATAATAATAAATACAGGAATACTCATAGGAATGTATGCTTTAACCTCCGTGTTTATATTGTTCGGCAAGGTGTAAAATCCGTTGCCGTTGTTTTGCTCATAACCGACTCTAATAACACTCGCACTGTACGGTGCAAGCTCCGTATCAAAAGTATTTTCGTCAAATTTCAGTTCCATCTGTTCGGGTGCGACGGTTTGCTTTTCAGTGCTGTTATATGCCGATTTATACTTACTTCCCACGCTTTGCTCCGACACTGTGGAAATGTTTTCAAATCCGCTCAAATTGACACTTACTTTTTCTTTTTTGCCTGAAGTGTTCACAAGTTTTATGTACAAAGTGCGTGAGTTTTCGTCAACGGTTACACTTTGATAAACTCCGTCATTTTCCGTACTCAAATTTGAATTGACATAATTTTTGCCCGTGTTATTTGAAAAAATAAGTTGCGTATAATAGCTCGGCGTGTAAATCAAATCATCGCCGTCAAACCACACAAGGCTTTGATTTTTGTTGTTTGCTCCGATTTTTGAAAATGTCGGCGAACAGCTTGCCATTTTGACAACGGCACCGTTTTTCTCAAGTCCGGTAACAAAAGCCGCCTCCTGTGAAGCGTTGAACATATTATTGTTTTTTACATTTGTACCGCTCGTGTAAGCCTCGGAGCGGTATTCATC
>CAVBQD010000223.1:0-2383 GCA_963597385.1 bacterium
TCGTTGCTTTTAGCCGTTATCTTTGCTTTGAGCATATCGCTTGTTTCTGTGTCACCTATGACATCTGCACAAGCCTTTTTCTTTTTAAGCAAACGCATATCACGCTCTAATTTGCGTTGATGTTGCCGTGCTTCATATATACGCTTGTTTTCTTCTTCGTCATACTTAATAGGGTTAGGTGTGCTGATACCCACCCAAAATGGGAACATTCTGTGTCGGCAGTTAACACCGCCTAAACCTAATATGTCATCAGGATAGCCTGTGCTGTCTTTAAGGTTAGGATAACCGGGTTCGCTACCGTTTATCTTGTATACTTTGCCTTGCCAACCGTAATGGTTAGTTCGTATATATCTCTGCATAATAAAAAGTTAAAGGCAACATTCCTGTTACCTTTAACTTTTTTTGAAATTTATTGAATTTTTTTGTAAAAAAGTGTTGACATTACACGCATAGCGTGTTACAATAATATTGTGACAAGAAAGGAGGTGATAACGATGATTGAGCGAATCACAAGCGTACTCAATCACAAATTAAATGCAAGTATTATCTTTAATTTTAAGTATTGTCTCTTTGACAATCAGTATTACAGCATTTGTTATAATTTTTAAAAAGTAAACCAAGGAGAATGCGTAATGACAATTCGTGAAATGCGAAAGCAAACAGGGCTTTCACAAGCTAAATTTGGGGAATTACTTAACATTCCGCTCCGCACTATTCAAGATTGGGAGTATAGTAAGAGGCATTGCCCCGAATATGTAACAGAGCTTATTGAATATAAGCTCAAAAATGAAAAACTAATCTAACAAGTACAAAAAATTGTACCATTGCATGCAAGTAAATAAGTAAATGGTATAATAAAGAAAACAAGACACAAAAAAGCCTACCGCTTTTGAAGTTGCACAATTAATAGCAGTGTACATAGCGAGTATTGCCGCATTAATAAAAGCAATCAAGTGGTGGTAGGCTGAAAGGGAGAGGGAAACCTCTCCCTAACACAAAATACAATATCACAATTAAAGGAGAATGTCAAATGAAAAAATATGTATGTTTACTGCCTTTTATCATTGCAATGCTATCCGTTTTCATCAAAGAACAAACTATATACACAAGAATAATATTTGCAACTTTGGGTTTGCTCTCGTTGACAACTGCAATATTGCAGACTAAGGAGTTGAAAAAATCAAAAATGAATATTCGTGAAATGCGAAGAAAGGAGTTATCAAAATGTCGTTTAATCAAGAAAGAGAGGAAGACAATGAATTGACCACCAAGGAAATATCAAGGTTAATTGATTGGCTAAAATCTAAAGGCTTCGGCTTAAATGAAATCGAAGACTGTATAGATACAATCTCAAAAGAAAAAAGCGAGTAACCCTCCACAGAAACTCGCAACAGTGAAAGCACTACCCTTGCGGTGCTTTCTCTGTAACTTTATTATAAGCAAGGATAAAGAAAAAATCAAGAATAAAATTAAAAAAACTAACATTATAAAGAAAGAGGTCACAGCTATGACTGTAAAAGAAGCACGACAGAAAGCAGGGTTAACGCAAAAAGCGTTATCCGAATGGCTTGAAATTCCCAAGCGTACCATTGAAGATTGGGAAGCCGGCAGGCGGAAATGCCCTGAATGGTGCGAAAAACTACTTGTTGAGAAAATCTTAACTTACAAAAACTAATTTAACAAGTACAAAAAATTGTACCATTACTTGCAAGTAATTAAGTAAATGGTATAATAAAGGAAACAAGACACAAAAAAGCCTACCGCTTTTGAAGTTGCAAAATTAATAGCGGTCTACATAGCAAGTGTCGCCGCATTAATTAATGCTGTCAAGTGGTGGTAGGCTGAGAAAGATAGGGCAACCTCATTCTAATACAAAAAACATATTATTACAGTTAAAGGAGAATGTTAAATGAAAGTAGCAGCTTTAATCATCAGTATTATCTCATTGATAATCAGCACTGTTGCATTTGTTAAAACAACCAAAAAGAAGTAAGGTAATTATTTTCTATTTGGGAATTGTTTTACATTCTGTAACGAAAAAATGCAATATTAAAAATATGGCAAGTGCCGGAAAGGAAAAACTATGAACGAAGAAGTTATGACAGACTTTCAATTCAAGTCTCTGCTCAAAATGGTATTAACAATCTTAGATGATTGTAATACTGTTGATGAAGCAAAAGAAAAAATAGAAACCTTACTTAACGAATAAGTAAAGTTCCTATTACCCATAACACAGCGGTGATACTTGCCGTCTCCGCTGTAGTTATACAATAACATCAAATTAATTAAAAGGCAAGAAAATATATAAAAACCACTCTTATGAGTGGTTTTTTGTAATGTCGGCGTCGACCTATTTTCACGGGAGGCTGCCCTCCAACTATTT
>CAVBQD010000224.1:0-2372 GCA_963597385.1 bacterium
CGATAGGAAGGTTGTGACGAAGTCCGACCTCAAAGTCGTTAGGGTCGTGAGCAGGAGTAATTTTTACAACGCCCGTACCCTTTGTCATATCAGCGTGTTCATCACAAACAATCGGAATTTCTTTGTTAAGCAGCGGAAGAATAACATGACAACCGTGAAGATGTGCATATCTTGGGTCATCTCCATTAATAGCTACCGCCGTATCGCCGAGCATAGTTTCAGGTCTTGTGGTTGCAAGTTCAAGCTTTTCGCCTGTTTCTTTAACCGTATAAAGAAGGTGCCAGAAATTGCCCTCTTTTTCTTCGTATTCAACCTCGGCGTCCGAAATTGAAGTGTTGCAATGAGGACACCAATTAACCATTCTGTTGCCTCGATAAATCAAATTCTTATCGTAAAGACCTACAAACACTTCACGGACAGCCTTTGAACAGCCCTCATCAAGAGTAAAGCGTTCTCTGTCCCAGTCGCATGAAGAACCCATTTTTTTGAGTTGCTCAATAATTCTTCCGCCGTACTGTTTTTTCCAATCCCAAGCACGCTCAAGGAACTTTTCTCTGCCTAAATCCTCTTTTGTAATTCCCTCTTCACGCATTTTTTCAACAATCTTTGCTTCTGTTGCGATAGAAGCGTGGTCTGTGCCCGGAAGCCACAAAGTGTCATAACCTGCCATTCTGTGATAACGAATAAGAATATCTTGAAGTGTGTTATCAAGTGCATGACCCATATGAAGCTGACCGGTAATATTCGGAGGCGGAATTACGATAGTATAAGTTTCCTTACCCTCTTCTCTTTTTGCGTGGAAGTATTTATTTTTACACCAAAAGTCATATGTGCGATCCTCAACTTCCGAAGGGTTGTATTGCTTTGCAAGTTCTTTTGCCATTTTTTCATCTCCTAATAAAAAAATCGCCTCAAAAATGAGGCGAATAAAATCCGTGGTACCACTCAAATTGCACAGCGTTTTGCCGTGCCACTTAACATCTTTAACGCAGAAATACGAACAGAGCTACTGTAAATTCACCCTATCGGCTCATAAGCTACCTTCACACCGTTTACCTGACGACTTGCACCAACCGCCGACTCTCTGAAAGGAATGCGGTGTTACTCCTCTTAATCTCAGCCTTTCAATATTGATAGTATCTTACCAAATAAGCGTCTTTTTGTCAAGGGTTATGTAAATCTTGCAACAAGAGAATTATGGCATTTTTGTTCAAGTTCATCATCAATTTTACGCAGTTCGTTAACTCGAAGTGCTCTTTTGATTATTTCGTCGGCAAGCAAAGGATTTTTAGGTAAAACAGGACCGTGAGCATATGTACCGAATGTGTTTTTAAAAAGCACACCCTCTGTTTTGTCTTCGCTGTTATTGCCGTATCCCGTTAAAACTTTTCCGAATGGTTGAAGTTCGCCGCCAAGATAGGTTTTGCCGCTATGATTTTCAAATCCTACAATCTTGCCGAACGGCGAATTAATGACAACATTTCCAATCATTCTTTGTTTTGTGCTTTCGGTAAAGAAAGGCAAAGCTCCGGTGAGTTCAACTGTTTGAGATGATTTTGTTTTATAATATTCCCCGAGTATTTGATAGCCGCCGCAAATCGCAAGAAGAGTTTTGCCGGAATTAATATAATATGACAGTTCATCTGATTTACGACGAACATCCTTGGCAATAATTTTCATTTCTCTATCCTGTCCGCCGCCTATAAACATAATATCAAAATCCGTGATTCGTTCTCCGACACCTACGCCGATTACATCAACTTTATAATTGCGTGCTTCAAGCCGTTTTTTTAGGCAGATAATATTACCGCCGTCACCGTAAAGATTCATTTCATCGGGATACAGATGCAAAATTTTCACTGCCAAAATTCATCACCGCCGAAGTTGTTGATTAACATATGTCTCATATTCATCATAGCGGTATAAGAAGCAAATATCACAAAATCTCTGTCGCTGTTTTTTATTAAATTGATGACGGTTTGGTACTTCTCACCGTCTATTACGGTCGGTATTACGCCGTCATATTTTAATCTGAGAGCCATATCATACGCACGCTTGCCTACAGTATAGTTTTTTCTTGACGAAACACAGGTAAAATCGACATCCCAAATCCAGCTTACATCTTTGCCGTCGGCCTCGTTATCGTTAAGTGCAAATACGCTGTCAAATTCACCGTATCGGCTGAATGCGAGTTGCAAGCAATTTGAGAAGCCCACGGGATTTTTTACAAGCATAACGGTAATTTTTCTATTATCATAATAAAAGCTCTCTGCTCTGCCAAACGAACCGCCAAACGACTGAAGCGGCAAAAAGTTGAATCCCAATATTTTCAAAACACTTGCCGCAGAAAGAAAATTGTAAACATTGTATAT
>CAVBQD010000225.1:0-2345 GCA_963597385.1 bacterium
CTATAGGTGAAAGGGTTTGTTGATGACAAGTCAAAAACGCTTTCAAAATATCGACTTGAGGTGAAAGAATGGCAAAAAAGAAAAAGTCGCTTGAAGAGCAGATTGAAAAGGGCTTGACCGACCTGGCGTTCGGTTCTTGCTGTGATGCGGTAAAGCTCCTTTTTATGACGGAGGAGGAAACAATGCAGAAACTTCCGAAACTGAAGCTTATCAATGTCAGCGAAATTAAGCGACCCAAGGGCGGCGGAATGGAAATAAAGTTTTTTGACCGCATAAAGGCTTTTGAAAAATTGATTGAGCGTGACGGTGAAAGGCAGGAAAACGGGTTGAGTTTTTACGAGGCACTTGAAAAGAGTGCACAAAATAATATCGGAGATAACGACAATGGTTAAGTTTTTTCCTTTTTCCAATAAGCAGCTTCAAACGCTTAATTGGTGGTGCAAAGGCAGTGAGCACGGCACAAAAAACGGGATTATCTGTGACGGTGCCGTAAGGTCGGGTAAAACGCTTTGTATGTCGCTGTCGTTTGTGTTTTGGGCATTTTATTCGTTTGGCGATACATCGTTTGCGTTGTGCGGAAAAACAATATCGTCGCTCAGGCGAAATGTAGTTACGCCGATGATACCTATGCTCAAATCGCTCGGGTTTAATGTAACCGAAAAAATCAGTAAGAATATGCTGGAAATTCAAAAAGGAAGCGTTAAAAACAGATTTTATATTTTCGGCGGCAGGGATGAAAGTTCAGCCGCTCTTATCCAGGGTATGACCTTGGGTGGTGTCCTTTTTGACGAAGTTGCTCTTATGCCACGCTCGTTTGTTGAGCAGGCACTTGCCAGGTGTTCGCTTGAAGGCTCAAAGTTTTGGTTCAATTGCAATCCAGAGCACCCTTTTCATTGGTTTTATAATGAGTGGATAAAAAAGGCTGATGAAAAAAATATGCTCTATCTTCATTTTACCATGGACGACAATCCTTCACTTTCGCCGAAAATCAAAAGTCGATACAAAAATCTTTACACAGGTGCGTTTTATGAGCGTTTTATTGAAGGCAAATGGGTTGCCGCCGACGGACTTGTTTATCCGATGTTTTCGACTGAAAAGCACATAAAAACGGCAAATTCATTCAGTGAATATTACCTAAGCTGTGATTACGGCACGGTCAATCCTTTTTCACTCGGGCTGTGGGGTAAAGGTAATGACGGCTGGTACAGAATTAACGAGTATTATCACTCATCAAGAGATAAAGGCGTTCAATTAACTGACGAGGAATATTACGAACACTTGAAAGGGCTTGCCGGGGATAAAACAATAACGGCTCTGATAGTTGACCCGTCAGCCGCTTCGTTTATCGAAACGGTTCGCCGTCACGGAGAATTTGTCGTTATCAAAGCAGACAACGATGTTCTTACAGGTATAAACAGGGTTTGTACGGCACTCAGGCAAAACGAGATATTTATATCTCCGGCTTGCACGGACGCGATAAGAGAATTTTCGATTTACCGTTGGGATAACGACATAAAACGCGACGCACCTAAAAAAGAAAACGACCATGCAATGGACGACATACGGTATTTTGTCAACACGGTTTTAGATGTCGGCAAAGAGGACTGTTCGTTTTCCGTTGCGGTAGAAAGGATGTGAAGCCTTGAGTATATTCGGCAAAAATAAAAAAGACGGCTCTTCGGCTGCATTGGAAACAGCTTCTGTGCAAACGGCAGGAAGAAACTGTCATCCGTTCGGATTTTACGGCGGGTACGCTCCGCTTGCAGAGGCAAACGGCAGGATTTATCGCTCGTTGAGGGAGGGCATTCCCATTATTGACAGTGCAATTAATAAAATCGTCAGGCTTATGGGCGGTTTTGAGCTTGATTGCAAAAACGAGAAAATCAATGACGATATGAATAAATTTCTGTCTTGCGTTAATGTTGGCGGAAATCAGCAGGGAATACAATCTTTTGTTGATAATTTTATGAATCAGCTATTGACTTACGGTTCTGCAATAGGCGAAATTGTGGCTGATGAACACGGATTTTATGCACTTTATAACGGCGAACTCGGTTGCGTAAATGTAAAACGGGCGGAGAACGATTTGGATTTGATTTTTTGCTCCGGTCATATGAGCGGGTCTGTACCGTTTAAGTATCAGGACAGGATTTTATTTTCCGTATTAAATCCGGAACCTAATGAAATTTTGGGTACAAGTCTGCTCAGGGGCTTGCCGTTTGTGTCGGATATTTTGCTGAAAATTTATAACACAATAGGCACAAATTGGCAACGACTCGGCAATTTGAGATACGCCGTGACATACAAACCGCAGGGTGACGGTGTGGATAAGGCGTTTGCAAAGG
>CAVBQD010000226.1:0-2312 GCA_963597385.1 bacterium
GTTCACCCTCAATAAATGTGTGTATGTCCTCGGCTTCCATATCAATGCGGAGCTTTCCGCTCTTGATGTCGCTCAAAATATCGTTCAAGCCGTCAACGATTTTGTCGCTTTCGCTCTTGTCGATAATTCCCGTTGCACCGAGCATCGTTGCGTGTGCAATCGAGCCTTTAATATCCTGCTCAAACATACGGCAGTCAAAACCGATGGATGAGTTAAAGTCGTTGGTTTCCTTGGCAAGTTCCTTTTTGAATCTGCCTTTCCATAATTGTGCCATATCTGTACCTCATTAAAAATTTAGGACGGTCATACTAACCGCCCTAATTATAATATATTACATTTGTATTGTCAAACAAACCCTTGTTATTTGTCGGGTGCTTGCGTAGGGAATGCCGTCCTCGGCATTCCGAATTTGCTTTACACTCGAATTATTTGTTGTCCCTGTTCTGGTCAAGCAATGCCTTTACCTTGATTGAAAGACCGAAAAGGTTGATGAAGCCTGCGGCGTCTGCCTGATTGTATGCACCGCCGTCGTCACCGAATGATGCAACATTTTCATCATAAAGTGTGTACGGTGAAGTAATACCTGCGTTGATAACATTGCCCTTGTAAAGCTTAACCTTTACATCACCGGTAACAGTCTTCTGTGTTTCGTCAACAAAAGCCGAAAGTGCCTCACGGAGCGGAGTAAACCATTGACCGTTGTATACAAGCTCGCCGAACTTTTGAGCAATGAGCTTCTTGTAGTGCTGTGTTTCCTTGTCAAGAGTGATTGTTTCAAGCATTTCGTGTGCCTTGTAAAGAATTTCACCGCCCGGAGTTTCATATACACCGCGTGACTTCATACCTACAAGACGGTTTTCAACAATGTCAAGAAGACCGATTCCGTTCTTGCCGCCGACTTCGTTGAGCTTTTCAACGATTTCAAGTGCACCCATTTCCTTGCCGTCAATAGCTGTCGGTACACCCTTTTCAAAATGAAGTGTAAGATATGTCGGTTCGTCCGGTGCCTGTTCAGGAGAAACGCCGAGTTCAAGGAAGCCCTCCTTGTTGTACTGCGGTTCGTTTGCCGGGTCTTCAAGGTCAAGTCCTTCGTGGCTGAGGTGCCATACATTCTTGTCCTTTGAATAGTTTGTTTCACGGTTTATTTTAAGAGGAATGTTGTGTGCCTCGGCATACTCGATTTCCTGCTCACGGGAAACAATGTCCCACTCACGCCACGGAGCAATGATTTCCATTTCAGGTGCAAATGCCTTGAGTGTAAGCTCAAAACGAACCTGGTCGTTGCCCTTACCCGTGCAACCGTGGCAGATTGCGTCTGCACCCTCTTTTTTTGCAACCTCTGCAAGTGCCTTTGCAATGCAAGGACGGGCATGCGATGTGCCGAGAAGATAGTTTTCGTATTCAGCTCCCGCCTTGAGGCAAGGGAAGATGTAATCTTCAACATATTCTTCCTTGAGGTCAAGAATGTAAAGCTTTGAAGCACCCGTTGCAAGTGCTTTTTCTTCAAGTCCGTCAAGCTCTGTGCCTTGTCCTACGTCACCGCTTACCGCAACAACCTCGCAGTTGTTGTAGTTTTCCTTGAGCCAAGGAATAATGATTGATGTATCAAGTCCGCCGCTGTATGCGAGAACAACTTTTTTGATGTCTTTCTTATCCATAAATAAAACTCCTTATTGATATTAACTGTCACTATTATATCACTTCATATTTATATTGCAACCCCTTTTTGCAAATTTCTGCATAAAAATACAAATAAATCTGCAAATTTCCACCTTTATATGTATACTTTTACAACAAATCCTGTATTTTTATACATTCCTGTGCATATCCGCATATATATAAATGTAAATAATATATTACCTATTATTATTATGGCTCCTCTTGATTGTAATCAAGGGGAGCTGTCTGCACCTCGTGTGCAGACTGAGGGGTTAAAATTATTGAAGAGTTAGAATAATATAAATGTAAAACCCCACCGTCTTTTGCTACGCAAAATCCACCTCCCCTTGCCTCAAGGGGAGGCAGACCTCCATGGCACCCATTGATTGTAATCAAGGGGAGCTGGCTGCACCTCGCGTGCAGACTGAGGGGTTAAATATATAATAATAATAATGTAAAACCCCACCGTCTTTTGCTACGCAAAATCCACCTTTACTGCGTAGACGCCCCCTTTTGTCTGCTTTGCAGACATTTCCCCCGATTAACGGGGGAATCCCCTTGCCTCAAGGGGAGGCAAACTCTCAAGGCTCCCCTAATGGTGAACAAGTCCGTGAAAAATGGACAATAGAAAAAAGCCCCCTCTTGATGTAGAA
>CAVBQD010000227.1:0-2297 GCA_963597385.1 bacterium
CCTATGACTTGATATGAAAAATCATTATATAAGCACTTGTCAAAAATATTATAACTAAATTCATAAAAACGAACTGCCCCAAATTGTGCAGACAAGAAAATGTTGTATATAAAAGCCAATTATGGTACTATGATAAAAGGAGGATAAATCGCTATGAAAGAACAAAAAATTGATCTTAAAAAAATGAATAAAGATAACAATCAAGGCGAAATAGTTATTTATCAAACTGATGACGGTGATACAAAAATTGATGTTCGATTTGTTGATGAAACGGTATGGTTGACGCAGGCACAATTATGTGAACTTTACCAAACGAGCAAATCAAATGTAAGTGAGCATATTAAAAATATTTTTGAAGAGGGCGAACTTGAAGAAAATTCAGTTGTTCGGAAATTCCGAACAACTGCGAGTGACGGTAAAAATTATAGCGTTTCATATTACAATCTCGATATGATTATTTCACTTGGCTATCGAATCAAATCAATTACTGCTACTCAATTTCGTCGTTGGGCAACCGAACGCTTAAAGGAATATATGATAAAAGGTTTCACCATGGATGATGAAAGGCTTAAAAATCTCGGTGGCGGAAATTATTGGAAAGAACTTTTAGACAGAATCAGAGATATTCGTTCTTCCGAAAAAGTTATGTATCGCCAGGTCCTTGACCTTTATGCGACAAGTGTTGACTATAATCCGAAAAGCAGCGAAACTGTTGCTTTTTTCAAAATGGTTCAAAACAAATTGCATTATGCGGCACACGGTCATACTGCCGCCGAAATTGTTTACGAGCGTGCAGATGCAAATAAACCGTTTATGGGAATGAATGCTTTTGACGGCGATTTTCCAACCGCCAAAGATATTAGTGTTGCAAAAAATTATCTTAATGAAGATGAGCTAAAGGTACTTAATAATATTGTTTCAGGTTATTTCGATTTTGCGGAAATTCAAGCTATGCGTCACAATCCCGTATATATGAGCGATTATGTTGACCAACTTGATAATTTAATTCAAGTAACAGGCGGAAAAGTGCTTGATAATGCAGGAAAAATCAGCCACAAGCAAGCTCTTGAAAAAGCAAACGAGGAATACAAAAAATATGTGAATCAAAATCTTTCACCTGTAGAAGAAGCGTATTTGCAGACTATTAAGCAAATAGAAAAAACTGCAAAGAAAGAATCGAATTAATACAAATTTTTTATATGAAATACAAACGACGTGACATTTTCAAAAATAGGTGCACAAATGAACTATATCGAATTAGAATCAAACAGGCTGATATTCAGAAAATACAAAAAGGAAGATTTTGATGTTTTTTATGATATGCTCAGCAATTTAGAAAATATGAAATATCGTTCAAGCGAGCCTAAAACAGAGCCGGAAGTTCATGAGTATGTTGATTGGGGAATGAAATGTGCCGAGCAAAAGCCGTGTATTAATTATAGGTATGCTGTTGTTTTGAAAGAAACAGGTGAGTTAATAGGTTCTTGTGAACTGTATTATACAGATAACGACCCGGCAGAGTTAGCTTGGGAGTTGCATCGCAATTATTGGCATAAGGGTTATGGAACAGAGATTGGAAATACCCTTTTGCAACTTGGTTTTGAAACATTAGGCTTGAGAAGAATTGTTGCCGATTGCAATGCCTTAAATAAAGGCTCATACGGTATAATGGAAAAAATAGGTATGCGTCGAGAGGCACATTATGTAAAATGCTATAAAGGAAACAGTGCGTTAAATCATCAATGGTGTGACAAGTATTTATATGCGATCTTGCGTGATGAGTATTTTGAAATTAAAATCGAAAAACTACAAAGTAATAGTAACCTATGGAATCAAACGATCGCCTTTGCAAATCATTGCTCTTGGAATGTCGGAAAGCATTTGGCTAAGCTATTGGAACAAGATGATTTTCGAGATTTTGAAGGCGTTTTTATAGCTTTGAGTGATAATAATATTATCGGCTTTTGTACTTTTCTTGAAACAGACTACTATCCCGAAAATCGCTATTTTCCTTGGATAAGTTCAATTTTTGTTGATGAAGAATATCGAGGAAATCAAATCAGTGAAAAGCTTATCCAATCTGCAATAAATCACGCTCGCAAGTTTGGATTTGATAAAGTATATATTCCGTCAAATATAATCGGTCTTTACGAAAAATACGGATTTTGCAAGATCGATGAGCTCGAAAATTATGACGGCGATATCGATAATATTTTTATGAAAGAAATATAAAACGAAAGCGTTGGAGAACCAAACCTCCAACGCCTTTTTTAACTTATTGATTTTATATATTCTTC
>CAVBQD010000228.1:0-2289 GCA_963597385.1 bacterium
CTTTTACACAACAGCGAAGTCGGATATATGTTTTCAAGTTTCAGAAATTTTCTGAATACTGAGATGCGTTCGATATTCAAATCTTGTCCTGAAGCTATGCAAAAGGATATTCCGAACGAACTGCTTGCAGACCATTACAGCAACACACTGTTTCTTGTATGGCAGTGGACAGCAATAAAATCCAATTGCACAAAGGAACAGGCACATAAATATCTTAGTTTATTAATCAGCAATTTATAAATCCGTACGACAACACTTCAAAAGGCTCCGACTGTTTTGTCAGAGCCTTTTATCATATTGTTATATTTTAGAAATCATTTTCCTATGTTTTTCTCTGCTTCGCCGCTCATAATATATTCGAGCAAATCGGCAACGCAACCCTTGTTGCAATGGCAAGCTTCAAACTTGCAAATCTTATGTATTGAACTCGGAGCCTGACCTGCACAAGCCGGCAAGCCGACTGTTTGAAGCATATCCCAATCGTTATAGTAATCTCCGATTGCGGCAACATGGCTCTTTTCTATGCCGAGCATATCGGCAAGTTTCATAATTCCGACGCCCTTGTGAGTGTCTTTTTGCAACATTTCAAGAGTGAGAATTGACGATGACATAAAGTTTGCATCGGGATTTTCAAGTTTTGAGATAACCTTACGCAACTTTTCGATAGTGAACGGGTTCGACCAAAATATAACTTTCATCCAACCCTCTTGAGGAACATCGTCAACATGCCTGACCAGCTCGTAATTTGCTTTGTCGGCATACATTGTGAAATTTGAAAGGAAGCCGTTTTTAACAATATAAACATAGTCGTCAAAATAAACTCCGATGTCTACACTTTTGAAAATTTCATCAAATTCTTCGCTGATATACTTGACGAAATTTCTACCTTTTTCACCGATTGTGGAACGCCACATCATTTCCTGCTTATGATAATCGTACAAACCTGCACCGTTGAGGACAATCGCCGGTTGATTTGCAGTAATGCGATTGTAATTGCGTTCAAGGCTTGATTGAAGCCTACCCGAAGCGAGCGTAAAATTGCCGCCGCGGTCGGTAAATTCCTTAATAGCTTTATAATTTCGTTTTGGGAGCTTACGCAATTTATTGTTAAGAGTTCCGTCTATGTCGGACACAACTAACCAATTTTCAAATGTTTTCTCCATACTTTTTCTCCAACAAATCCAAAAACGATGTGAAATACTCCGGTAAATCGCTTTCAAATTCCAAATATTCGTTTGTTATAGGGTGAACAAAGCCGATATGTTTTGCGTGCAGGCACTGACCGTTTAAGCTTGCAATAACCTTTTTAGGACCGTAAACACTGTCGCCTGCAACGGGATGACCGATATAAGCCATATGCACCCTGATTTGATGGGTACGACCCGTTTCAAGTATACATCTTATATGAGTAAATTCGCCGTATCTTTTGATAACCTCATAATGCGTGGTTGCCGGCTTTGAATTTTTCACAGTGACAGCCATCTTTTTCCTGTCCTTGCTGTCTCTGCCTATCGGCTGACAAACCGTACCGCTGTCATTTTTGACATTGCCGTAAACAACAGCCTCATAAGCACGGGAAAAGCTGTGTTCTTTGATTTGTTCGGCAAGCCCGATATGAGCCTTGTCGGTTTTTGCAACAATCAAAAGCCCCGATGTATCCTTATCTATTCTATGCACAATCCCGGGTCTTATCACACCGTTAATCCCCGACAAACTGTCGCCGCAATGATAAAGAAGAGCGTTAACGAGTGTTCCGTCGGGATTGCCGTTTGCCGGATGAACCACCATACCCTTCGGTTTATTAACCACAAGAAGGTAATCATCCTCATAAACAATTTCTATATCTATATTTTGTGCAACCGCTTCAAGCGGCTTTGCATCGGGAACAACAACTTCAATACTGTCTCCGACTTTACACTTGTAGTTTTTTGCAACCGCCTTGCCGTTTACAATAACATTGCCGTCCTCAATGATTTTCTGCACGGCGGAGCGTGTAATTTCTTCAATATTTTCCGTCAAAAATCTGTCTATCCGTATTCCGCCGGACGGGCATACAAAACTGTATTTTTCAGCCATCGGTATTCTCCTTTAGCTTTTTTGCGTCCTTGAATGCGTCATAAAGCAAATAGCCGACAAGAACAACCGCTCCGCAGGTCACGGCACAATCGGCAATATTAAATATGGCAAAATCTACAAAAGTAGGTTCAATAAAATCAACAACATAGCCAAAACGAACTCTGTCGATAAGGTTGCCTATACCGCCCGACAAAATTACGCCGAGGCTCCAAT
>CAVBQD010000229.1:0-2287 GCA_963597385.1 bacterium
CCGAATGCCATAAGTCTTTCAACATCTGTGTCGTGAAGAGACATCATAAGTCTTTCATAAGCATATCTGTCGTGCATATAGTGAATGATGTTCATTGTATTTACATACAAACGAGCCATCCATGAAAGATACTTCTTGTAAGCGGCATATACTTCGTCAAAAGTAAGTTCTTTTTCTTCAAATACTTCGCCTACAGGTGCAATCTGATGTCCTTCGATTTCGTCCTTACCGCCGTTGAGAGCCATAAGAAGAACCTTTGCAAGGTTACATCTTGCACCGAAGAATTGCATTTGCTTACCTGTCTTCATAGCAGATACGCAACAAGCGATTGAATAGTCGTCGCCGTACATTCTTCTCATAACATCGTCATTTTCATATTGAATTGAGTCTGTATCGATAGAAACCTGAGCACAGAACTTCTTGAAGCCTTCAGGAAGTCTGTCTGACCACAATACTGTGATGTTCGGTTCAGCAGATGAGCCAAGGTTGTAAAGAGTTTGAAGTACACGGAATGAAGTCTTTGATACCATGTGCTTGCCCTCGCCTGTAACGCCTGCCAAAGCCATTGTTACCCATACCGGGTCGCCTGCAAAGAGGTCGTTATATTCAGGTGTACGAAGGTGACGAACTAATCTGAGTTTTACAACAAGGTCATCGATAAGCTCTTGAGCGTGAACCTCGTCAAGTACGCCTTCTTCAATATCTCTCTGAATGTAAATATCCATAAATTCAGCAATTCTGCCGATTGAGTTAGCTGCACCGTTTTGTTCCTTGATAGCACCAAGGTAACCGAAGTAGAGCCACTGAATAGCTTCCTTAGCTGTTGTTGCCGGCTTTGAAATGTCATAACCGTAACGAAGAGCCAAGCCCTTGAGCTGATTCATAAAGTCGAGTTGCTTTGAAAGGTCTTCAAGATTGTGGATTGTATCCTCATCAAGAACTTCCTTTTCACCCATCTTTTTCTTATCAATCTTCTTTTGCTCGATAAGGTAATCCATACCGTAAAGAGCGATACGACGGTAGTCGCCGATGATTCTGCCGCGGGCATAAGCGTCAGGAAGACCTGTAAGAATACCTGCGTGACGGGCAGCTTTCATTGTATCTGTATAAGCACGGAATACACCTGTGTTATGAGTTGTTCTATAAGTGAACTCGTCCTTGATTTTTTCTGAAAGTTCGTAGCCGTATGCGTTGCAAGCCTGAACTGTGTTTCTGAGACCTGCAAAAGGTGAAACGCCTCTCTTAAGAGGTGCGTCTGTCTGCAAACCTACGATAATATCTGTATCTTTGTCAACTACATAACCTGCGTCGTGAGAAAGAATTGAGAGTACTCTTTCTGTATCAACATCAAGTACGCCGCCCTTTTCGTTTTCTTCGATAAGGAGCTCGTTAACTCTCTTCATTGTCTTTTCTGTTCTCTCTGTAGGGCCCTGCAAGAATGAGCTGTCGCCATCATACGGTGTGTAGTTCATCTTGATGAAGTTTGAAACATCAATTTTGTCACACCAAACGCCTGTGTTAAAATTTCTCCATGCTTCCATGTTTTTGTTTTCCTCCGTAAAATATTTGTTATATCATCGAGTCACATTGCCTTTGCACTGCGGGTTTGTACCGTGTTCACAATCGACGCACGCCTTTTGACCGCACCTGTGACAGCATATTGCATTGCTTTTGCAAAGCTCAACATATCCGCCGTGGATAACAAGTGACTTTCCGTTAATAATAGCATCTGCGGTTTTCAGCCTTGCCGATTCGTATATTGCGGCAATGGTGGATCTTGCAACATCCATCTGCTTTGCACATTCCTCTTGAGAATAGCCGAGCGTGTCCATAAGTCGCATAACCTCATATTCGTCAAAGGCTAAATCAACCACATCGGCATAGTCTCCAAAAGGCTTAAAGCCCATTGTTTTCGGATAAGCACAAATGCGTCTGGGTTTTTTTGGTCTTGCCATAAAAACACCTCCGTAACGACAATGCCTTTTATTTGCTTCAATGGCATTATACCACTTTCTTGACATATGTCAACAACTTTTTTAATTTTTTCAAAATTCTTACATTTGTCATAAGAAAACTTTAAAATTCGAGCAAATTTTAATGAGATTTTCGGCACGCTGTAGGCTGTTGAGAAAGGCTCTGAATTTCGTTTTCTTGCGAGCGGGAACTGTACGATGGTACCGCCCCCGAGCAAAAAACGAAAAACGCCAAAAGTACCACAAATTCGATATTTGTGGTACTTTTATAACCCCTCCGTCAACACTTCGTGTTGCCACCTCCCCTTTTAAAA
>CAVBQD010000230.1:0-2286 GCA_963597385.1 bacterium
TCTCTCTGCATTGCGAGAAATAAAAAACAGAACGGGCAGCATTATTTGGCTTAATGTTGATGAAAACAAAACTCTTTGCCTTTGCAGAACGCCAAATAATGTGAATAATATTCTGCGAGACAAGGTTTGGAATCGAAATGTAAGTCATGTGTTGACCTCAGGCACAATGTCCGACGGTACTGACTTTGGTTACTTCAAAATGCAAAACGGTCTTGACCGTATCGCAAAACATCTTTTGCTTGAATCAAAAACCGAGTCGCCGTTTGATTATCAGAATCACGCGAGACTGTATACCCCTAAATCAATGCCGACACCGGATAACACCAGTGAGGAATATATTAAAGCGGTAGCCGACGAATGTTATAAAATCATTCGGGCAACCAACGGACACACAGCCATTCTGTTCACTTCATACAAGGTGCTGCAGTCGGTACACGACCTGCTTACAGATAAACTCACAGATTACGATATTATCTGCATGAACCGCGGCAACAGGACAGCCATTACGGACTTCAAGAAGTCAAAGAACGGTATTTTGTTTGCTTCCGGCTCTATGTGGGAAGGCGTTGACTGCTCCGGTGACGGTCTTTCTTCCGTAATTATTGTCCGCCTTCCTTTTCCAATGCGAACGGCAATAATGGAAGATAAAAAGGGAGACTGCGACGGCACATTTGATTTTGTCAACAGATATTGCATTCCCAATATGCTTATTAAACTTCGACAGGGTGTCGGTAGGCTTATACGCAGCGAAACAGATACCGGTGTGGTATCAATCCTTGACTCGAGGGCAAACAGCCCTGCATACGGTGCAAAGGTGTCGACAGCTTTGGCAAAATACCCTCAAATTCACACTGTAAGTGAAATTGCAGACTTTATGAACTCGGTTAAGAAAGCCGAATATTTTGAAAAAAAGAAAGCGTGATGGATATATGAATGATACCAAAAGCATTTGCTGTAACAATCGGATGTATTACCGAGCTGTGGAATATGTCCGACAGCTCTATGAAAAAGGACTTATTACAAAAAATGAGATGAGAAAAGCAAATCGCTACTATGCGAATTATTTTCAGTCAAGTATACGGATATTCGTGTAAAATTCCGCACCGCCGCCGATATAGCAGTCGGCGGCGGAAAGCTCTGAATATGTCTTGAATGCTAAATTTCAAGTGTTGCCGATAATTCGCTGGACTTTGTCGCTGTTATATAGTATTGTGATGTTGCAAAATTAACGAAAGGAGTAAAGCGAATGGCAACAGTAACACGAATTGACCCACTGGCATTAAAAAACAACGATAAAAAGCTTCGCACCTGCGCCTACTGCCGAGTATCTTCCAACTCCGCAGATCAGCTTAACTCCTATGCGGCACAGATCAGATATTACACCAAAGCAATCCGTGAAAATCCCGAATGGGACTTCGTGGATATCTTCGCCGATGAAGGTATTACGGGTACAAGAGCAGATAAGCGAGTGGAATTTCAGAGAATGCTGAAACTCTGTGAACACGGAAAGATAGACTTTATAATAACAAAATCAATATCACGGTTCGCCCGTAATGTTCCCGAATGCCTTGAATTTGCAAGAAAGCTCAAAAGACAAGGCATCGGGATTTTTTTCGAAAAAGAATCCATAAATACGCTCCGCATGAGTGATGAGCTGATGCTGTCAACATTCAGTGCTATTGCCCAAGAGGAATCGGTAGCAATCTCCAAGCGTCTGCGACATGCCAATCTTGAACGAATGAAGCGCGGCGAATACATTGCCGGAACCTGTCCTTACGGATATCGGTTGGTGGATAAGAAACTGACTGTATATGAACCCGAAGCTCGGACGGTAAAAGATATTTTTAACGCATATCTGTCAGGTTCGTCTGTCAATGAAATTGCAAGAGATATGAATCGGCTGCAGGTGGCAAAACGAAAGGACACTGAGTGGCACTATATTACCGTCTTCTATATACTCACCAATGAAAAGTATATCGGAGATACGCTCTTCCAAAAAACATTCAAAACCGATACGCTCCCCTTTGAAAAGAAGAAAAACAACGGAGAGAAAGATCAGTATTACGCAACCGGAAGTCACGACCCGATTATTGACAGAGAAACCTTTGAAACAGTCCAAAAGCTGTTGAAAGAAAAAGCAGAATATTTTGGCTCTCCAAGGTCATCCAAGTCCTATCCTCTCTCGAAACGAATCCGTTGCAAAGAGTGTGGGGCTTATTTTATACGCAGAAGTAATAAAGACAAGGTTATATGGTCCTGCTACAACCATGAACGAGACAAAAATAA
>CAVBQD010000231.1:0-2259 GCA_963597385.1 bacterium
GGATTCAATCTACTATATCTACGCTGTTGATATCTCCGGGAATATTTCCGCCTACGCAACAACGCAAGTTAGGATTGATAAGAAAGCCCCTGTAATCACCGCTTTTACATTTAGCACGGAAGAAAATAATGTGATTCAAGATGCAATCAAGTTCCTTACCTTCGGTATTTTCTGTAACGAAAAGATGTATGTTACGGTAGAGGCAAAGGATGACGATGTTTCTTCCGGACTCAACGAAATTGAACTTTATACTGACGGAAAGTTTTTTGCAAAGAAAAAAGTAACGGGAAAATCTGCAACTTTTGAATTGACCGAAGAAGAGTTTAAGGATGGTAAGAATCTTTCTGCAAAGGTTATTGATGTTGCCGGCAACAACTCTACTGCAGCACCGACTGATACTAATGTATCAAGCAATTATGTAAAAATTACAACTGTTAAGCCAACTGTCGAGTTCACAACTTCCTCAGCAAAGTATACACAGGACGGAAAACTGTGGTATGACGGTAACACTGTTGTGACGGTTAGGGTATCCGATGAGGAATCCAAGGCGGGCATTTATTCCGTAAGCATTAAACTTAACGGCGTTGAGCTTGAAAAGGATATCAACAATAAGGATATCAATGCTTTGTTCTATAAAAATCATACTGATGCTGAGACATTTGAAATCAACACCTCTCAAAATCCTGTTGACGGTGAAAATACTATCGAGGTTTCGGTAATCAATAATGCCGGCATGAAATCGGAAGCGGCTACACAGAAAGTATATATTGATACCAAGAAACCGCAAGTGTCGAATTTCGAGATTAAGAAGGTTCATGACGATGTTGTTTCCAAAGTCATTAACTTCCTGACTTTTGGTATATTCTGCAACGATCAGGTTGAGATCACCGTCATTGCAACAGATGAGGCTGCAACATCGGGAATCAAGGAAATAACACTTTATGCCGACAGTGAAAAAATTGCAACTGTTCCGGTTAATTCAGACGGAAAAAGCACCTTTGTAATTCCCACTGATGAAATTGTTGGGGAAAACAAGGTGTTTGATAAAGTGATTTCTGCCACTGCAACCGATAATGTTGGCAATGTTACTGAGTACAAAGTGCAACCCACGGAAGTGAATTCCAACATCAAAAGCAGTAGTCTAATGATTGAAACTGTTAAGCCTGTGATATCTCAGATTCAAGATAGTATATTGGATTCAAGTGTAAGGAATGACGGCAAAACATATAGCGGAGATATAAAGCTTGAATTTACTGCACAAGATAAAGATGCCGGTTTAGCTAATGTTGACATTAGAATCAACGATGTTTCTATTGCCGGATATCCCGTTGATTATACTAATAATGAAGTTGCTAAAAGAGATATTCAAACATATGGGTTTACTACAGAAGGTATTGAGCCGAATGAAGACGGTGAGTATAGAATCAGCGTTATCGTAATAGATAATGCCGGCAATGTTCAGCAAACATCTACAATTGTTAAAAAGGACCAAACTTCACCCGTTATTAACTCTTTTGAATTTACATCCGAAGACAAAAATGTTCCGCTCGAAACTGTAGCAACTCAAGAAGAATACGGATATTACTTCAAAAAAGACACTATTGTCAAAATAACCGCAAAAGATGAGCACTCAAAATTTGAAACAGTATCCGGGGTTGATTCGATAACTGTTGTTCTCCGCGATAAAGACGGTAAATACTATACTGTAAATCCGGATGGAAACATTATTTCTATTGAGAAAATTGAAGAAGCACAAAAGCACAATACTACAACAAATTCATATGAATTTATCATAAGGAGTTCGTTCAAAGGTCAAATATTTGCTTTGGCAACTGATAAGGTTGGAAATACACCTAATAACAGTACCTTTGATAATAGTTCGTCAAGTATAGTAAAAGAAGATCCTTTGGTTGGATTTAAGTATCCTAACGGTTCTATCCTTGAAACAGAGGATAAACACGAAGAGGAACAGAATCACATTGTTTTTGATAAAGAGGCCACAGAGTACAAAACCTCGAACGGCGGCGAGCTTTATTCAAAGGATGTTCCCGTAAAAATCACCGTAACCGATACTTACTCTGGAATCAGAAGCATAAAGTGGTCGGTTAAGGCTCCTTACGATACCGATAATGACCAAAGCGGAAGTGTCACTGTTGCAAATGACGGGTTTATGACCGACGATGTCGACTGGACGCAAACCCAGACCGAGGCAAACCTTGTTTATGTTATGGAGAAAACCATAACCGTAAGCAATAACAG
>CAVBQD010000232.1:0-2254 GCA_963597385.1 bacterium
GGTTACAAGCTTGTTGTAGTGGTATGCAATGTCAGGCACAATGTATGTCGGAATACCGTTTGCACGGATAAGCACGATGTCTTTATCGTTGCCAAACTCGCTTGCTTTAAACCAAAGTGCACCGTCCTGTTCGTAGGTTACACCTTTTTCTTTAAGTGCTTCAATAATCTTTTGTACGGAGCCGTCCTTGTGGAGAGTTGACTCCCTGAACCACTTGTCATATTTGATTCTGTATTTGCCGAGGTCTTCTTCAAGACCCGCAATGTTTTTAGGCAAAGCGTATGCAACAAGTGCATTTCTGCGTTCCTTTGACTCGCATTCGGCGTATTTGTTGCCGACTTCATTATAAAAATTCTTTGCGTGAACGGTGATGTCTTCGCCGTGGTACGCATCCTCCGGAAGTTCAACATCTTTGCCGCACTCTTGTAAATATCTCACTTCAAGCGAAGTGGCAAATTTTTCTATTTGATTGCCGGCATCGTTAACATAAAATTCTCTTTGAACATCATATCCTGCCGCATCAAGAACGCTTGCAAGGCAGTCGCCGATTGCACCGCCTCGTGCGTTGCCTATGTGCATAGGTCCTGTCGGATTTGCCGATACAAATTCAACAAGGATTTTTTTGCCCTCACCGTAGTTTGAGCGACCGTAGCTGTCGCCGCTTGCAACAATATCCTTGAGCACATCGCTGTAATATTTATCCGAAAGATAAAAGTTGATAAAGCCCGGGCCTGCGATTTCGCACTTGTCGATATATCCGCCGTCAAGGCTGAAATTTTTAACAATAGCTTGTGCAATAGTGCGAGGTGCCTGATGAAATGACCTTGCACCCGCCATTGCGATGTTTGACGAAAAGTCGCCGTTCTTTTTGTCGGCAGGCTTTTCAATTATGAATTTCGGCATATCCGCCTGAGGCAAATCACCGTTTTGAGTTGCCGTTTTAACAGCATTTTCGATAGCCTCATATAATTTGTTTTCTACTTCTTTTACCATTTTTGACATATCTGTTCTCCCGATTACTCACATACTTTGAATTTTATAATTACATCGTTTTGCGAGGAAATTGCACCGTTAATGTCAATATCATAGCTGAACTTAAATGCACCCTCGTTTTCGTTAAAATTGTTTTCGATATTTCTGCCGAAAATTCCCATAAACATTTCGCCGTATTCAGTGCCGTAGTTGCATAAATGACGCTTTGACTTTTCAATAATAAGGCATGAAGAGTATGGACCTGATTTAATCATTTCAACCTTGCTTTCGTCTTTTGCAATGTTCAGCTTTGCACGGATAGGTATTGAGTTTTCCTCAAGCTCCTCATTGTACCTGATTATATAATTATTGTCGTCGTCTTCAACCGTGCCGACGGTTTTCATTTCAACCCGGTCTTGGTCATCGTCAAATTTTTGATGACCTATGATGGTTATCAATGCTTTTGCCATTAAATAATGCCTCCGCGTTTTATTGCAAGGTCAATCAGCTTGTCGATAAGCTGTGTATATTCTACACCTACGGCTTCAAACAGTTTTGGATACATACTGATTGAAGTTTGACCCGGAATTGTGTTGATTTCGTTGAGCAAAACCCTTTGACCGTCCTTTGTAACAAAGAAATCACATCTGCTCATACCCTCGCAACTGAGTGCCTTATACGCTCTGAGGGCGGCTTGCCTTACTTCATTTCTCTTTTCTTCGCTCAAAAGAGCCGGAATATGAAGCTCGGACGCCGGATTGTTGTATTTTGCATCAAAGTCATAGAATTCTGCGGCGGCAACAATCTGACCGACTTCTGCGGCAACAGGTTCTTCATTGCCGAGAACCGCAACCTCAACTTCCTGACCTTCGATAAACTCCTCAAGGACTGCTTTCTTGTCTTCTTTAAACGCTTTTTCCATTCCGGCAATAAGCTCTTTTTCGTTGTGAGCCTTTGTTATGCCTACGGACGAACCTGCATTTGCAGGCTTAACAAAAATAGGAAAGCCGAGCTTGTCAATTGCAAGGCTGATGCATTTCTTGCTGTCTTTGCTGTATTCGTATTCGGTAAATGCACACCATTTTGCCTGTTCAATACCAAAAGCGTCGGCAACTGCGTTTGTAACCGCTTTATCCATACAACTGCCTGAGGAAGTTGCGTCACAGCCTACAAACGGAATTTGGGCAAGCTGAAGAAGTCCTTGTACCGTGCCGTCCTCACCGTTCTTTCCGTGAAGAACAGGGAATACAACATCAAGCCTGATTTGCTCTCCGTCTTCCGT
>CAVBQD010000233.1:0-2222 GCA_963597385.1 bacterium
TAAGCTACGTTTGAATTTCATTTGTGCTTTTTCAAATTTTTACATTTATATTATATAATAGCATTGACATTATTCATATAGGCAAATTTATAAAAAAAACAAGGTACAGATATGAAAAAATACATTGAGATATACAATTATTATAAAGACCTCATACTTACAAATCAATTAAAAGCCGGCGACAAACTTCCGTCGGTACGAACCGCAACACAGCTTTTACCTGTAAGCAAAACAACCATTCAAAATGCATACTTTGAGCTTCAAGCCGACGGATATGTCATTTCTTCCCCAAAAAGCGGATATTATGTTACCGAACAAAAGAACACGGCTTCTACAGTTAGGAAAGAAAAAAAGGAAGAAAGCAAAATTCTTTATGACCTAAAAAGCGGTGATGCAGATGAAGAAAGCTTTGATATTAAACTATGGCAGAGGTACATAAAAAGTGCATTAAGGCAAGAAGACAGACTTTTATCATACGGTGATGTTCAGGGTGAAAGTGATTTGAGAGAAGTGCTTTCGGATTACATAAGAGCAAAGCGAAATGTATCGGCTTCGCCTGACAGAATAGTTGTAGGTGCCGGAGTTCAATCACTTCTTTATATTTTATGCTCACTAATCAAGGACAGAAAAACCGTTTCGTTCCCCGACAAAAGTTTTGTACAGGGTATGAATCAATTTGCCGATTACGGATTTGAAGTTAATACACGCAACAAGGACGCCGATATAATATATGTTTCACCGTCGCATATGACATCGTACGGTAATGTTATGCCGATTAAGAGGCGACTTGAGCTTGTGGAATACAGCAAAGAGCGAGGCAGTTTGGTAATTGAAGATGACTTTGACAGTGACTTTTTATATCAAACAAAGCCTATTCCCTCTTTATTCGCACTTTCTAACGCTCAAAATATTGTATATATGGGAAGTTTTTCAAAGGTGCTCATTCCGGGTATCAGAATCAGTTTTATGGTTTTGACCGAGGAGCTTGCAAACGAGTTTTACAAGAATGAAAAGAAATTTTCACAAACTGCAAGCAAAACCGAACAAATTGCACTTTGTCAATATATCCGTGACGGACATATAAACTCACAGGCGAGAAAAGTAAGAAGGCTATACACAGCCAAGGCAAAATATTTTTTTGAAGAGTTGAAAAAAGCTTTGCCGAATACAAAAATCAGTTTAAGCGAAAACGGATTACAGGTAAAAGCGGAAGTGAAATTCAACAAGAATTACAAGCTGTTTGAACAAAACGGAATAAGTGTAAACATTGTTGATTGCAGTAACGGAAGGCTGAAAGTTGTGTTTGTTCCGTCGGCAATAAAGAACGATGAAATCCCTAAAGCCATTGAAATAATCAAGTCGATAATTGATTAAATAAAAAGAACTTTTGTATTATAGGTACATTTTTTTGGACTTGTGTCTTTAACCCTATTGTATATAAATCTCATATAGTTTACAATGTGAATGTAAACAAAAAACACACATTGTTAAATGAAAAGGAGATTTAATTATTAACAAAAAGGATTTACTTAAAGGCATTATCATTTCGATTGTTACACTTATTGCAGGATACGGTGCAATGGCAATACCGTTCAACTTGTTTTTAACAATTTCAAAAGACGGACAACGCATTTTCTTTTTAATTGAATTGTGCGTATATTTGACAATCGGAAGTATATTTTTACTTATTCAGGATAAAAAAGAAAAGCAAGCGAAAAAGCAAGAAGCACGCCACAAAGAGCGTGCACAAAAGATAAAAGATGTTCAACAAAACTGGTATGATATTGCCGCATAGAAAGAGGCTGCCTTACAAAAAATCGCAAGGCAGCCCTTTTAATTATTTATTTCTTATTTTTCTTGCTGTTTTACGCTTAAAAGTGTCAATCCAAAGACGAGGACTGAAAAGAAGTAAAATCGGAAACAGTTCGAGTCTGCCGGCAAGCATATCGAATATGAGGACAATCTTTGACAAATCGTTAAGCTGACCGAAATTTTTTGAAGGACCGACACCGGCAAGTCCAGGACCGATATTGTTCAATGTTGTTGCGACAGCTGTGAAATTGGTCACCAAATCATAATCTTCAAGGCTGACAATCAACACGCTGGTTACAAAAATCACAAAAAATGTAATAAAGTAAACATTTGTAGAACGCAAAACTTCGTGTTCAACAGGTTTGCCGTCAAGGCAGACCTTTTTTATATTTTTAGGATGAAGATAAGAC
>CAVBQD010000234.1:0-2214 GCA_963597385.1 bacterium
ATAACTATCTGCTTGTAGCTGAATTTTTTGATAAGCGGAGTTACGGCTATCATAGCACCGAACATACCGATTGCCGAAGCCGCCGCCATAACGGTTGACACTTTTGAAATATTAGCCTGAAGTGCACTTTCAAGTTCTGTACCGCTAAGACCTGTTAAATCTTTGCCGATATAAAACGAATATCTGGCAACATGGACGGCACCTGCCTGAAACATATATCTTGCGGCAGACAAAATGCCCATAGCGGCAGTGAGCATAAGCGGTTTGCAGGTGAATATCAATTTAAGAGCACCCGGTTCTGATTTATCTTTCTTTGCCGGTATTGGAATATTAACACGCTCTTTTGTTTTGAAATATACTCTGACGAACAGAATATTACCGATTATTGAGCAAACGAGAGCCATAACGGCGTATTTTGTTTTTTCAAGTTCTGTACCGGAAAGATTAAATTTAGGCAAAACAAAGCCCAAAACCATAAACATAGCCATAGGCACAGCCGAACCGACTCCGTTGAATGTCCTTGCTTTTGATATGATAGAACCGCGTTCGTCTGCATTTGGAGTGAGTGCATTCGGCAAGCTCCAAAACGGCACATCGCTGCTTGTATAAATCATACCCCACGCAACATATGTTACTGCGGCATAAATCATCTTTTGACTGTCTGCCAAATTTGGAGCATAGAAAAGAAGCATTGTAAGAATCGCCACAGGAACGGGAGTAAAAAGAAGATACGGTTTCATTTTACCCTTTTTAGGATGACTGCGGTCAACAATATAACCCATAATCGGGTCGTTAATTGCGTCCCAAATTCGTGCAATAAGCATCAACAAAAGAACGAAAATCGGTGTAACCTTTAATACATTAAGATAAAAATCGGATATGTACGAGCTCATAATAGCATATACCATACCCTGACCGAGTGCACCCACACAGTAAGCGAGCCATTCCTTTTTCGGAACATAAGTTTTTGCGTCCATAATCTATCCCCTTTATCCGCAAAAAATTTAATCTGTCCTATAACATAAAATAACACAGAATTATGGCAAAAGTCAAATGTTTATGTTATAATTATGTCATCAAATCAAAGATGGTGAAATTGTGAAAACAAAAATACTCGTTTCAGCTTGCCTGCTTGGTGAAAACTGCAAGTACAACGGCGGCAACAACAAAAATGAAAAAGTCATTGCCTTATCGGACAAATTTGAGATTATTCCCGTCTGCCCGGAATGTTTCGGCGGTCTGCCCATTCCGAGAGTACCGAGTGAAATCAAAGACGGCAAGGTTTATTCTAAGGACGGCAAAGATTTAACGGCAGAATTTCTGTCGGGTGCAGAGCAAACACTCTACATTGCAAAAGAGGCGAATGCTCCGTGTGCCGTGCTTAAAGAGAATTCGCCGTCGTGCGGATTCGGAAAAATTTACGACGGCACATTTTCCGGCACTAAAATCAGCGGTAACGGCATAACGGCACAACTTCTTTTTGACAACGAAATTCAAATTTTCGGTGAAAGCCAAACAGAAAGATTGAGGTATTTATATGAATAAAAAAATTACAGCGTCAATTCTGTGTTTGCTAATTGCTATTTGTTCGGTAGTTTTCATTTCCTGTTCAAAGCAAGAAAACGAAGTCCAAACCACGACTGCCTTAGCAACGGAAAAGGCACAAATCAAAGACGCAGACACAATATCATACATAGAAAGCTATTCGAATGAAGAACTTGGATTAAGCGAAAAAGACAGAGCCAAATGCTCATTTATGGTTGCGTCCGACGGTGAAAAAATAGACGGCAAAAGTTACATACAGGTTATTGCCGCAATAAAAAAAGAGCACAAAGACGACGACGGTCAAATCACATACACCTTTGACACAAAAGGCGAATACTACATTTCGTTTGACGGTGACGAGGTACTGAGAAAAGACGGCGATTCGTATACAAAATTGAAACTTGTAACCACAACGGCAAAATCAAAAAACTGATAACAAAATAATGAAAGATAACAAAAGGCGAAAGGATTTGACCCTTTCGCCTCAGACTGTCGATAAAGTCCCTGAAACACGCCAAAATCATTTTAGCGAAGCTTTGTAGGGGTGCGGGTCTCCGGTGGAGACCTCTGCACCTTAGTGCAGAAGCACCGACCGAACCGGCAGGTGAGACCGACTTGCCTATCCCGAAATATTATCATTTTAATAGCACTGTCTAAAGAAAAGTGCCA
>CAVBQD010000235.1:0-2188 GCA_963597385.1 bacterium
ATTATATAATATATAATTGAAAATTTCAACAATAAATGATAAGATAAATAAAAAGTATAAAAACAGGTGAACATATGAAAAAGGCATTGGTGACCGGCGGTGCAACCGGAATAGGCAAGGCGACGGCAATTTTGTTGCAACAAAATGGATATGAAGTTTATATCACATACAACAAAACAGAACCGGATTTTGAAGTAAACAAAATCAAATGCAATCTTGAAAATATTAATGAAATCGAAAACGCAGTTAACGAGGTCGGCAACATCGACTTACTTGTCAACAACGCCGGCGTGTCGCTAATCAAAATGATAAACGATATCACACCCGACGATTACGAAAAGCTGACTGCGATAAACGAGCGTGCCGTATACTTTATGAGTAAATTTGTTGCACTGAAAATGATACAAAAGCAAAGCGGTGCAATAATCAACATAAGCTCAATGTGGGGGCAAGTGGGTGCGTCGTGCGAAACCTTGTATTCTATGACAAAGGCGGGCGTTATCGGACTTACCAAAGCACTTGCAAAAGAGCTTGCACCAAGTTCAATAACCGTAAACTGCATTGCCCCGGGAATAATCGATACGAGAATGAACAGTATGTTCAGCAACGACGAGTTGGAAGAAGAGGTGCCTCTCGGCAGGCTCGGCACACCGGAAGAAATTGCAAAAGCCGTATTGTTTTTTGCCGAAAATCCGTACATCACGGGTCAAATTTTGGGCGTAAACGGCGGAACGGTGATATAACAACAAAACCGTAAAGAGCACTTGGTTCTTTACGGTTTTATATTATTGAGGTGTGACAAGTAATGTAATTTTTTCACCTGTAAGTTTTGATTTTTTATGAGTTTTTGTAGGAGTCGGTCCGCAAGCGTTTGAACCCACACCGAGATGGTAGGAATCAAAATGCAAAAATGTTGTGTTACATTCCTGAAGTTCCTCGATATGCTGTGCTTTTGCACACTGCTGTGAAGTGTAACGGTCGGCAGAGAAAGTCATTCTGCCGTCAAGCGACAGGAACATAAGCCCGTGTTCGTCATCATCGGTAAGTTTTGCCCAACGCACACCGGTACGCATAGACGACTCCTGCGGTTTGATATATTCCTCGTGCATATCGGCAACCTTTGTTTTGTAAATTCCAAGCATAGCGTGCTCGCAAAAGTCCGACGCATTTACACTGTCGCCCATACCGTAATATTCAACATTTGAATAAATTTTCGGCATTTCGAGAGTTAAACCGAAGCGTGGAGCAAAAACAAGATTTTTCGATTTTGTACATTCTGCAGTAACCTTAACCGCACCGTCATTGTAAATTTCATAGGTCATTGTGACTTTGCAAATTTTCTTTTTCTTAACAGTAGAAATATAGTAATTTGCTCTAACAACAACTCTGTTAGCCTCTGTGAAAAACGCATCAGCCGCGGATTTCGGCTTTTCAACAAGCAACTTTTCCGTATCAAGAGCAAAAGTTTTCCACATACGCTTAATATTAAGGTCGTTATCAATCGGTGCACGGTACACACTTATGCCAAATCCTTTTGTACCCCCGAACGGTGCGGAATTTATATATTCCCTGCCGTTCTTTTTATAACTGACCGTTTCACCGGAAGCGGTATCAAAAACGAACTCGCCGCCGTTAAAGTAAACATAAATTCGTTTTTCGCTTGTTTCAACTGTCGGAGCGTCTTTTTCGGGATTTTCATACACCTTAACATCTTCGGCAAAGTTGACCGTCTGCTCTTTTGCAATCTCAAACTCACCGTCAAGATATGTGAATATCACCGCTTCATCACCTTTTGCATGCTCAATTTCAAGCTTAACAGTTTGATGAGAATGCGGCTCAATATCAAGCAAAAATTCTCCGCTTTGTGTTACATTTCCGTCAACAAGATAATCCCACTTAACGGTATAATCCGCTTTTGTAAAGCATTTATAATTGTGAAATTCAAAGCTGTCGCCGTCGTGTCTGACGATACGAACCGGACGATAGCAATTTTTCATTTGAAGTGCTCCGGAATGAGGAGTTCTGTCCGGAAAGAAAAGTCCGTCAACACAAAAGTTGCCGTCGTGCTTATTTTCGCCGTGGTCACCGCCGTAGGTATATTTATACGCCCCGTTTTCATTATAAATCGCATGGTCGGCAAATTCCCATATACAGCCGCCCATCATATTACTTCCACGCAAAATTGCCC
>CAVBQD010000236.1:0-2164 GCA_963597385.1 bacterium
AGCCTGTTCCGATAACGGAGAAAATTATCGAGGCAGTAGGCGTAACACCGAAAGAAACATATATGGGGCGTGACCTGCTCTGTGTTCTTGATAGTGAAGAAGATGTAAGAAATTATGTTCCGAGTGCAGAAAAAATCAAAGAGCTTGACGGCTTGCTTTTGCATATTACAGCAAAAGGAAAAGAGACAGATTCAGTATCAAGAAGCTTTGCACCGAAGTTAAATGTTCTTGAAGACCCAGTCTGTGGTTCGGGACATTGCCATATAGCACCATACTGGGCGAAAAAGCTTGGTAAAGAAAGCATTGTAGCATATCAGGCTTCAAGCCGAGGCGGAACGCTTTATTGCAGAATATCGGGAGATAAAGTATTTCTATCCGGAAAGGCGACACTTTATTCCGAGTGTGATTTGAAAATTAATACTTTTGTACAAGAAATATATAATAAAACATACAAACTGTAATTGTGGCATTTCTGTTTATAGAGAACTTGATAAAAAACATTCGGTTTACGATATATAGATAACATTTTAATGCAGTTTTGGATAGGTTAAAAATATAATGATGTTTTTTACATAATTTAAGGGTAATTAGTGATAGTCTTAGGCATATAGAATAAATTCTATAAAAAACATTGTAAATCGACTTTATATATGTTACATTATAAACTGTAGTACAGGTGGTGAGAAAATGGCAAAATACGGGCGTGAAGGGCACAGAGGCAGGATAAAACAGGCTTATCTTGAGCACGGTGCCGAAGATATGAGCGGTGTTCATCTTTTGGAACTGTTTTTGGCACTTCTCATTCCTCGAAAAGATGTTAAACCGATTTCCTATGCTTTGTTTAACCGCTTTGATAAAATTGAAAGAATTTTCACGGCGAGTTACGACGAGCTTATTTCTGTTGACGGGATAGGCGACAACACCGCTGTTGCAATTATGCTTTATAACGATTTGATGAAAAGGGTTGAAGCTGTAAATAGCGACAATTTGTTTGACAAAAATAACCGTATCGGATACGCAAAAGTCAAATTGTTTGGCAAAGAAAAGTACAATGCGGTTTTCGTAAATCCGGACGGCTCTGTTTTGAGCGATTTTCAATTTGATACTCTCGATTTGATTGCAAAAAATTACATTTTGGAAAATGCAGTTATGCAAAATTCTTGTGCAATTTTCGTTATGCGTTACGGTTCACAAGATGTGACGAATGGCGATATTCCGTTCGTAATGCAGTTCAAATCTTTATTAAACAGTATAGGTATTGTGTTTTTGGATTATATCGCCGTCGGTATAAACGGTTGTACAAGTATAAATGATACTGAACATTTTAAACTTCTTGAAAATTAAATGCACTGCTCAAATTGTTTTGGTTGTAAATAACAGAGTTCCATATAAAGCGGAATGAAGCAAACACAGTAATAGTTCACATATATTTTATACTTGATGGAAAGATATAATAATATGATAATAAAATTAACATTCGATATGTTTTATACAACTATTAAAACTCCGGATATTACTGAAAAGAAACTTAGAAAAGGATTATATAACCAATTTTACCGATGGCTAAAAAAGCAACACTATATAGTAAAACAAGGAAGAACTGTCGGTTATTTTTATGACGACGAGGCAGTTATCAAATGGTTGAGAGAAACAAAACTTCAAGATAATAAAATTGAAGTTTTAGAAAAGCACAAATTGATAGATGCTGAAAGCTCGTATAATTTTGATGTGGAGTTATTTTTCTAAAAAGCAGTCAAATAATTATTGTTCCTTTATTTGAGAGGTAAAAAATGCAAATATTAGTGGAAATACAATATCCTTATGCAATTATTGATATTCCGAATCGTTTAGAAAATTCATTTATAAAAATAAAAAATGATTATATAAATATGCTAAACGACGGTACAAATAACAGTTTAATAAACTATGATGATTGCTTAGGATCAAGTCGGATTTTTTCAATGACCATAGAATGGCTAAGTCAATATTTGATTAATGATGAAGAAATAAAAATAATAACTCTAAAACCAAATGATAAAGAAATACAAAACTTTTCAAAGAAAAATTCTCTTTTCATTTAATATAAAAATTTTCAACATTATTTAAATAGCCGATTGTATAATGAAGTTGGACACTAATTAAATAAAAAAATAGCTCATAAAGC
>CAVBQD010000237.1:0-2152 GCA_963597385.1 bacterium
GGTAAAGCCTGTTATCAATACCGACGGCGTTATTGATTTGAAGCAGGCAAGGCATCCGCTTATTGACAAAAACAAGGTTGTCCCGATTGATATTTCACTCGGCGAAAAGTACGACACTCTTGTTATTACGGGTCCGAATACCGGCGGTAAAACCGTGTCGATTAAGACAGTAGGACTGCTTACTCTTATGACAATGTGCGGTCTTCTTATTCCGGCTTATCAGTCGAGCAAAATATCCGTCTTTGACAAAATTTTGGTTGATATCGGCGATGAACAAAGCATTCAGCAAAATTTGTCAACCTTCTCATCACACATTACCAATGTTGCAAACATATTAAAGGTTGCGGATGAAAACTCGCTTGTGCTCATTGACGAACTCGGTGCCGGCACAGACCCTATTGAGGGTGCGGCTCTTGCTGTTTCGATTATTGAAAAACTCAGACAAAAGGGTGCAAAAATTCTCTCAACTACTCACTATGCCGAGCTTAAAGCGTATGCACTTGATACCGACGGCGTGGTTAACGGTTGTTGCGAATTTGATGTTAAAACTCTGTCGCCGACTTACCGTTTACTTATCGGAGTTCCGGGCCGTTCAAACGCTTTTGCAATTTCACGGCATATCGGTATTGAAGACGATGTTATCTGCCGTGCCGAGGAAATCGTAGGTTCGGATAATCGGGATTTTGAAGCGGTACTTGATAAACTTGAAGCCGCAAGGCACGAACTTGAAAATGAAAAGAAAGCCGCCGAAAAAGCAACCGAACAAGCGAGAAAAATGGCTTCAAAAGCTCAGTCCGAAAAAGATAAGATAGAAACGCTCAAAGCCCGAGAACTTGAAAAAGCTAAAAAAGAAGCCGAAAAACTTATCAATCAGGCAAAGCGTCAATCGTCGGATTTTCTTCTTGAACTTGAAAAAATGAAAAAGGAAAAATCGCCTGAAAATGCAACGGAACTTGCAAAAAAGACACGCCGTGCGATAAAAAATCAAATGGGCGAGATGGACGACCTCATAAATCCGCAGGAAATTGCCGATAATTGGGACGACGATTACAAACTTTCGCGTCCTGTTGCTGTGGGCGACGCCGTTATTATCAGAGGTATCGGTGAGGGCGAAGTTATTGAGGTTAAAAATAACAATGTCACCGTCAAGTCGGGACTTTTCAAAACGAGAGTTAAAATGTCAGACCTTATGCTTATTGAAAAGAAAAAGAAAAAGCCGGTGAAGCCGCAAAGGAATTTGTACCGAACTTCTTCCCGTGCGGACGCAGATGTGAAAACCGAGCTTGATTTGAGAGGACAAACTGCCGAAGAGGCAATAAGTAATCTCGGGATATTTATTGACAAATGCCTCCTCAACGGTATTACGGAGGTTCGTATTATTCACGGCAAGGGTATGGGCGTGCTCAGAAGTGTTGTAACTGACGAACTTCGCCATCATCCGAATATCGACGAGTTTCGACTCGGTAAATACGGCGAGGGTGAAGACGGCGTAACAATCGCTAAGTTGAAGTAGAGTGTATTTAAAGGGGAAAGTATGAAATTTAAAATCAAAAACGACAATTATAAAAATTTTGATGTGTTTAAAGATAATGTTTTGACTCCGCGTTCGTATTTTATTCCGTTTTCTTCACCCGAGGAAATGGCGAAAACGGATATAAGAACCGAGCGTTATTCGTCGTCTGCGGTTGATGTGCTGTCGGGCGAGTGGGATTTTATCTATTATAAAAGCGAGTCGGAACTTCCGAGTGAACTTGATGTTGAAACGGCGGAATTTGATAAAGTAGCAGTTCCGTCTGTATGGCAACACACGGGATATGAGAAACCGTATTATGTTAACGCCCGTTATCAGTTTAAACCTAACCCACCGGAAATTCCGGTTGATTGCCCGGTAGGTGTTTATCACCGAACATTCGATGTTGAAGATTTGAATAAAAATTACATTATTTCGTTTTTAGGTGTTGCCGGCGGACTTGATGTTTTTGTAAACGAAAAATATGTCGGCTACAGCGAGGGGAGTCATAATACGGCGGAGTTTGAACTTAACGAATTTCTCGTTGAGGGTGAAAACCATCTTGTTGTCGTTAACCATAAATGGACAAACGGCACTTATCTTGAATGTCAGGATATGTTTCGTGATAACGGCATATTCCGT
>CAVBQD010000238.1:0-2088 GCA_963597385.1 bacterium
AATGATTATGAATAATTCAATCTGCTTAGAATGTAAAAATCATTTAAATTGTCCTGCACAATTACAAGATTATATTCTTGACGATATAACTAAACTTGTAATTGATTGTGATTTGTTTGTAGGGGGTGATGACAATGCTTGTTAATTCTATTTGCAAAAAAGAGTTAATAAAGATGTTTAATGAACTTAATCCGTCTTTAAATGACCCTGAATTTGATAGATTTTGCTATATTTTTTCTTTAGGATGTGTTCTGTATGAACAAAACGAAAAACTCAAAAAAAACAAAAAGTAAAAGCCGGTTAATGTGCCTTTTGCTATATCCTGATGAAAATGTAGCACATAAAGAAGCTTTAGAATGTTTGTTTAAATATTATAATGTTCTTGCAATTAATCATAATCAAGATGTTTACTTGTATGATGAGTTTGACGAATTAGGTAATATTAAACATTCTTCAGGTGAGTTAAAAAAATCTCATTATCATATTTTATTACAATTTCAAAATGCAAGGTATATAAGCGGAGTTGCTAAAGAACTTGACATTGAAGAACACTTAATACAAAAATGTTCATCATTTGATAGCTATGTTGTTTATATGGTTCATAGGGACGAACCTTTAAAACATCAATATGATATTAAGGATTTTCAAGGAAATATGCTTGATAAGGCTGTGAGAGTACTTGAATGTCCGCCTACTAAAGAAGAACAGTTTTTTAATATAATCAATTATATTGAAGTTCATAGAAATGCAAGTTATAAAGAACTGTGTTGTTGGTGTGCTACATATGGATATTTTGATGTTTTTATGAGATACCAAAATGTTTTTAAAGAGATATTTTATGAGCAGAAATGTTCAAATAAATATGACTATTTAGAAAGGAGTAAAAAAGTATGAAAGTAACATTTGATGATGTTTTGGTTTGTGATGTTCGCAAAACGACTTTTGAAGATAATATTTACTATTCTCTTCATCTCTATTCGGACGGTACTCTGTATCGTGTGTCAATTCCTCAGGAAGCTGTTAATACTTTTAAGGAATGCATTGGGCAAAAGATTTCTCTTGCCACTGAAATGTCCACATATAACGGTAAATGCCGTTTTAGACTTGTTCAAGAATAAGGAGTTAAATTATGTTTGATAAATTTTTACAAGGTTTTATACCTCAAACTACAAAAGAATGGACTTTGCTTGTCTGTCTTGTTTTAGCTGTTATTACTTTAATTATGTTTTATAAGGCTTTAATGAATTGTAAAACTACTATTGAAAGTTATGTAAATGAACAGCGTAATTTTAAGAGTTATTACAGTATTTCAAGTAAATTTATTGATTATTGTGATAAATTTGAAAAGGGAAGTATTAAAAATTTTCTTGAAGATAATGATTTATCTGAGATTGAATTTATCACTTCTTTAAAGAAATATGGTGATGATAATGCCAGAATTTTATAAATCATTAACGGATGTTGAACTGTTACAATATATTCTTTTTATGGTTTCAACTTTAGTTGTTATGCGTATATGTGAATGGACTGTAACTGTCGGTAAATGGTTTTTCGGTTGGCTTAGTTCAATGTTTCCGAGTTCAATAGATAAGAGGTAAAGTTTATGAAAGAAGTAATTATTGTTATGTTTATCTTGATAATGGCTTTATACGGTCTTTATCACTTTATTAAATCTACTGCAGTTGATATATTAAAAACTATACATAGGTATAGGAAAAAGAAAGGAGAGAATTTAAATGCTCAATCAGGTTACAATGGAAGCTTCGACAGTTCTTCCGGGTGTGATAACGGGACCAATGCTCCAGGGCGTTCTTAACGAAATTGTAGGACTTCTTCCTACAGTCCTTCCTGTAGTTATTACATTCCTTGGCATTCGTAAGGGTATTAGCTTCGTTATCGGTATGCTTCGTTCAGCATAACCTAAAAATTTTTTTAAAGAATTTGTGGCAGGGTCGGAGGTTTTCCGACCTTGTTTTATTTTAAGAAAGGAGTTTTTTTGTGAAAAAATATTTTAAAATTTTTCTTTGCGTTGTTATGATAGCGGTGTTCAGCTTTGGCTTCGCTTCTGTGGCTTATGCAAAAACCGGT
>CAVBQD010000239.1:0-2064 GCA_963597385.1 bacterium
AACAAGTACCGGTCCGTTATATGAGAAAACTTCATCAAGAACGCCGTCAATATCGTCATTTGTATTAATGCGAAGACCTTTTACTCCAAAAGCTTCTGCAACCTTAACAAAATCAGTCGCTCTGTTAGGGTCGGTGTCAGAAAATCTGTTATCGTAGAAAAGTTTTTGCCACTGACGAACCATACCGAGAACGGTGTTGTTCATAATAAACATCTTAACAGGTACGTTATATGATTTCATTGTGCAAAGTTCTGCCAAATTCATATGGAAGCCGCCGTCACCTGCGAACATAACAACAGTTTTGTCCGGACAACCAACCTGTCCGCCGATAGCCGCACCCATTGAATAGCCCATGGTACCTAAGCCGCCCGATGACAAAAGCGTACGAGGAAGCTTATATTTATAAAATTGAGCAGCCCAAAGTTGATGCTGACCTACATCGGTTACAACAATAGTATCTTCAGCGGTTTTGGCGTCAATTTTTTCTATTAAAGTTTGCGGATTTACATAATCACCGATTTGAAGTTGTTTAAACGGTCTTGAAAAGTCTTTAATTTCAGCTCTCCATTCGCCATGATCTTGCTTATTTACAGCTTCGGTAAGCATAGGAATAACATCGGCAAGATCTCCGCGAAGATGATAGTTTGAAACAACATTCTTATCCATTTCGGCAGCGTCAATATCAATATGTAATATTTCTGCATTAGGAGCAAACTTTGCTCTGTTACCTGCTACTCGGTCACTGAATCTTGCTCCGCAAACAATCAAAACATCGCAATCGTGTGCGGCTTTGTTACACTGAAAATGTCCGTGCATACCGATAAGACCGAGATGAAGCGGATGATTATACGGAAATGCACCAAGACCCATAAGAGATGATACAACCGGACAATCGATTTTTTCTGCGAATTTGATAAGTTCTTGACCTACATTTGAAGATACCGAGCCGCCACCGCAATAAATAACAGGCTTTTTAGCACCGTTAAGAAGTTCGACAGCTCTGTTAAAGCAAGATTCCGAAGGCAATTTTGCCTTATCGGGAACAACCTTTTCTTCTTTTGTATATTCACAAGTAGCCGCAGTGATGTCTTTAGGAATATCAATAAGAACAGGGCCTTTACGACCGGTCTGTGCAATTCTGAATGCACGACGGATAATATCGGCTAAATCCTCTACCTTTTCTACTTGAAAATTATGTTTTGTGATAGGCATTGTTATACCGCAAATATCAACCTCTTGGAATGAATCTCTGCCAAGACCGGACGTAGCGTAATTACAAGTGATAGCCACTACAGGAATACTATCCATATAAGCTGTAGCAATTCCAGTAACAAGGTTTGTACAGCCGGGACCGGAAGTTGCAAAGCAGACGCCGACCTTGCCTGTTGCTCTTGCATAACCGTCAGCAGCGTGTGCGGCAGCTTGTTCGTGAGCAGTAAGAATATGATTAAAAGTATCGCCGTACTTGTAAAGTTCATCAAAGATATTAAGGATAGTTCCACCCGGATAACCGAAAATAGTGTCTACGCCTTGTTCTTTAAGAACCTCAAGCACGATTTGTGAGCCGTTAAGTTCCATAATGCCCTCCCTCATAAGTTTGTATCTATTTAAAAATATTATTTAATATTTTATTCCATATATAATGTAATGTCAAGAACAATATTTGTACTTGTAAAAAAAATATATATGTTATATAATAATGCAGAATAAATTTACATAAAGGAGCTTATAAATATGAAATTAGGAATGGTTGGATTGCCTAATGTAGGAAAGAGTACTCTTTTTAACGCAATTACAAATGCCGGTGCACAAAGTGCAAACTATCCTTTTTGTACTATTGAGCCAAACATCGGTATGGTAAGTGTACCGGATGAACGCCTTGACAAACTTGCTGAAATGTATGAACCGGACAAGTTTACACCGGCAACAATTGAATTTGTTGATATTGCAGGTCTTGTTAAAGGAGCAAGCCAGGGCGAAGGCCTCGGAAACAAATTTCTTTCTCATATCAGAGAGGTTGACGCTATCATACATGTTGTAAGATGCTTTGAAAATGACGACATA
>CAVBQD010000240.1:0-2055 GCA_963597385.1 bacterium
GTTGAAACTCTTGCTTCATTTGGTGTTCATGCCGAAATTACGGATATTTCACGCGGACCGACTGTTACAAGATACGAATTGAAGCCGGCGTCGGGTGTTCGTATCAGCAAAATAACAAATCTTTCAGACGATATTGCACTTAATCTCGCTGCTGTAAATGTTCGTATAGAAGCTCCTATTCCGGGCAAAGCCGCTGTCGGTATTGAAATACCGAACACTGTTAAAAACAGTGTTTCAATGCGTGAAGTTATTGATTCGGCAGATTTTACAGCTCAAAAATCACTTCTTTCTGCCGGTCTCGGCAAGGATATTGCAGGTAATACGGTATTTTGCGATGTAGCAAAAATGCCTCACCTTCTTATTGCCGGTACAACCGGTTCCGGTAAATCGGTTTGTATGAATTCGATTATCGTATCAATTCTTTACAGGGCAACTCCGGAACAGGTTAAATTCCTTATGATTGACCCAAAGAAGGTAGAGTTTTCTAAGTATGAAAACATTCCTCATCTTCTTGTACCTGTTGTTACCGACCCACGCAAGGCGTCCGGTGCTTTGGGTTGGGCTGTGTCCGAAATGCTTGACCGTTATCAAAAATTCAGCGATACCGGCGTGCGTGACATTGAGGGCTATAACAGGTTTGTGGAAAAACACGAGGATATGACGGCGATGCCTAAAATCGTTATTTGCATTGACGAGCTTGCCGACCTTATGATGGCTGCACCTAAAGAGGTTGAAGACAGTATTTGCCGTCTTGCTCAAATGGCACGTGCGGCAGGTATGCACCTCGTTATCGCTACTCAAAGACCGTCCGTTGATGTTATTACAGGTCTTATCAAAGCAAACATTTCGTCCCGTATCGCACTTACTGTTTCATCCGCTATCGACTCCCGTACAATACTTGATTCAAGCGGTGCCGAAAAGCTTTTGGGTATGGGTGATATGCTTTATTCGCCTATTGGTGCAAATAAACCGTTGCGTGTTCAAGGCTGTTTCATCAGTGACGATGAGGTAGAGGAACTTTGCGAATTCATTAAAAATCAAGGCGAAAGTGAATACAGCGAGGAAATCCAAAAGGAAATTGAAAATAAAGCTGCACAGGACAAAACTTCAAACAAATTTACCGACAACGGCGACTCAGGTGAAAATCTTGACCCGCTTTTTGATGATGCGGTTGATGTTGTGCTTGAAAACGGTAAGGCTTCAACATCGTTCTTGCAGCGTAAACTCGGCGTAGGCTATTCAAGAGGCTCAAAGATTATGGACCAAATGGAAGATAAGCATATTATCGGACCTGCCGAAGGTGCAAAACCGAGAAAAATATTAATCAATAAACAGCAGTGGCTTCAGATGAAAGCACAGGGACCCACACCGGAATTTACGGCTGAAAACACCGAACAAATGGAGTTCGGCGACGAAGAAGTAATAGATAATCAGGATTTATCCGAGGACAGTTATGAATAATTTTCTTCCTGTAAATCAAAAGGACATGTTTGAAAGAGGGTGGGAACAACCGGATTTTGTTTATATTTCCGGTGACGCTTATGTTGACCACCCTTCTTTCGGTGCGTCTATAATTACCCGTGTGCTTGAAGCAAAAGGCTATAAGGTTGCTGTTTTGTCACAACCCGATTGGCATAATACAAAGGATTTTGAACAGTTCGGCAAACCACGCCTCGGATATTTTATTTCAAGCGGCAACATAGATTCAATGGTTGCTCATTATACGGTTGCAAAAAAGCCCCGTTCAACCGACGCTTATACGGCAGGCGGTAAAACAGGCAAAAGACCCGACAGAGCGGTTATAGTTTATTCAAATATTGTCAAAAAGCTTTATCCCGATGTTCCGGTTATTATCGGCGGTCTTGAAGCTTCGCTTCGCCGTTTTGCACATTATGATTATTGGGACGATACGGTTCGCCCGTCGATTCTTCTCGATTCAAAAGCCGATTTGCTCATTTTCGGTATGGGTGAAAATCAAACAATCGAAATTGCCGACCGATTGAATAAAGGCGAAAGTGTTGACACTATGCACGATATTCTCGGTACGGTTTACGC
>CAVBQD010000241.1:0-2045 GCA_963597385.1 bacterium
GAGATACTTGCAAAGTTAGAGGAACAGCGACCTGAAATCGAAAGAATCCTCAGTCGCCCCGCTATTGTAAATACGGGAAGAAAACCGAAAAATTTATGCCGTATTCCGAAAGATGCAGACTTTACCGAGAAAGACGGTCACACGGAATATGAAGTTGTCGGACATTTTAACCCCAATGGTGAAGAATATCTGCTCAATACCATTATCAGAAAACTCGGATATAACTTTTAAGAAAAGACTTATAATTTATCACTTTAAAGCATTGAATTTGACAAAAGGATATAGTATAATACCAACAGCAATATACTGTATCCGATTGTCGGAAAGGAGAAAATTTTGAATACCAGACAATCAGAACAGAACAAAATCACCGCTCTTTACTGCCGTTTATCACAGGATGACGGGCGTGAGGGCGAAAGCAACAGTATAGTCAACCAAAAGGTACTCTTAAATGAGTATGCACGAAAACACCGATTCAAAAATCTGCAATTTTTCGTGGATGACGGATATTCGGGAACAAATTTTGACCGTCCGGATTTCCGCAGAATGGAACAGATGATTGAAAACAAGGAAATCGGAACGGTCATTGTCAAAGATATGTCCCGCCTTGGCAGAAATTATTTGCAGGTCGGTATGTATACAGATATTGTATTTCCTGAAAATGATGTGCGGTTTATCGCTGTCAATGATAATGTGGATTCTGACATACAGACAGAGTTTGATATGACCCCAATCCGAAATTTTTGCAATGAGCTTTACGCAAGGGATACGGCAAAGAAAATAAAATCCACCTTTAAAATGAAAGGCGAAAGCGGAAAGCATCTGACTTCTATCCCACCCTTTGGGTATGAAAAGGACAAGGATGATAAAGACAAGTGGGTAATCGATGAAGAAGCTGCAAAAACAGTGCGGTATATTTTCAAGCTGTGTGCCGGCGGTCTCGGACCGACGCAGATTGCAAAGCGATTGCAGAATGAAAAAGTGCTGACACCTATGGCATACAACTTGCAGAAAGGTGGAAAGCTATTGCCGGAAAATCCGTTCAAATGGGCGCAGAATACGGTGGCAAGGATATTGGAAAGAGTGGAATATATCGGGCATACCGAAAATTTTAAAACCACATCCAAAAATTACCGCAGCAAAAAGCGGATATGGAATGCCAAGGAAAACAGGAAGTTATTTGAGGATACCCAGCCTGCCATCGTAGACAAGTATCTGTTTAACACGGTGCAGGAAATCCGAAAGCACAAACGCAGACCTGCTGCCACAGGCAAAATCAGCATATTTTCCGGAAAGGTTTTCTGTGCGGACTGCGGAGCAAAACTGCACTACAACACTTCAAATTACCACGAAGAACGGCAGGATTGTTTCGTATGCGCCAACTACCGAAGCAACACAGGAAGCTGTACAATCCACTATATCCGTGCGGTCACACTGAACAGACTTGTGCTAAAGCATATCCAAAGCGTTTTGTCCTATATCCAGCAGTTTGAAGCATCTTTCGTTAAGAAAGAACGGGAAAAAGCGGATATGCAGCACAGAATGTCCGTGGATAAGGCGAAAGTGGATATTGTGACCTTGAAAAGGCGTGATGAGGATTTAGATATCCTTTTCAAGCGTATTTATGAGGATATGGTATCAGGCAGGCTTACAGCAGAACGGTTTGACAAGTTATCTTCTGAATGTGAGGAAGAACAAAAACAGGTAAAGCAGGCTATTGACCGACTGCAAACGCTTATCGAGGACGGCGAGCAAAACGAGGTTGATTTGCAGGAATTCCTCAAAAATGTCCGCAAGTACACAGACCCCGCTGAACTTACCGCAGAATTACTTAATGACTTGGTTGACAAGATTGTGGTACACGCTCCGGACAAGAGCAGTGGTCACAGAAAGCAAAAGATTGAAATTTACTACAAGGCTGTCGGAATCATCAACATAGCCGATGAGGATTGCGTTGCCCTCGACGGCAGACTCGGTATGCAAAACCGAAAGAAGAAAACAGCCTGATAACGCAAAACGGCGGCACAGCTTTCGCTGTACCGCCA
>CAVBQD010000242.1:0-2043 GCA_963597385.1 bacterium
CCTCGTCCGACTTTATTCTGAAATCCGTGTCGGACACATTTACGGTTGTAATAACCATAACAAAAACGGCGATGCACGCCGCTATACTCATTCCCGCTTTAAAAGCAGGTGTTTGTCTGAATTTAACTCTTACAGGGCGTACATTATTAAGTTTTGATTGCACTCTTTTGTCGAGTTCGTCAGGTATATTAACCTGTGCTTCATCAAATTGCGACTTGATGAAGTCAAAATCATTGTTTTTCATACTTACCCTCCAAGAAATCACGCATTTTGGACAAGGCTCTTGAAAGCTTTGACCGTGCTGCTCCAGAGGTATAGCCGGTGACTTTGGCAATTTCCTTGCTGTTAAAACCGGATACTGAAAGAAGAACTATGTCTTTTTCGACATCATTCAGTATGGCTAACGCTTCACGCAATTCCAGTGCCTTAAAGTCACCGTCAGTCGCCGAAAGGCCGCTTTCGACATAAGACAGATCATCGTTGTTTTTTGCTCGGATAATCTCCTTCACATAGTGAGAACAACTGACGGCGTGAATACGAAACAAATATGTGGAAAATGCTTTTTCATTCTTTAATTTTCCAATCTGTTCGAGAGCCGTCAACATAGTGTCGGACACTGCATCCATAGCATAATCAGGGTCGCCGATCTTGTACCACGCATAGCGGTAAAGAGCGTCTTTATATTCCAAGTAAAGCTGAGAAAAGGCTTCCCTGTCACCCTGCTGAGATCTTGCTACCAAGCTAAGATCTGCCATAAATTCACCTCTTTGAGATCTCTCTCATAATAATAGTACAAAAAAACTTCAAAAGTGTTGCAAAAAAAATTTATTTTTTTATTTTAAAAAAACGCCCCTTTTCAGAGGCGTTTTCAACACAGTCTGACCGTGAAGTCACATAACAATCACAAAGATCATTACATAGCGACAAAGTTTACAAGCTTGCCCGGCACATAAATCTCTTTTTTGATTTCCTTACCTGCAAGAAGCTCGGCGATTTTCGGTTCTGCCTTTGCGGCTGCCAAAACATCGTCTTTTGCCATATCAACAGGTACGGTAATCTTTGCACGAACTTTGCCCATAACCTGAAGAACGATTTCAACATCGTTTTCCTTTGTCTTTTCTTCATCATACTCCGGCCATTTAGCCTGATTAACCATACCGCCGAAGTTCATTACATCCCACATCTCCTCTGTAACGTGAGGTGCAAACGGATTTAATAAAATTGTAAGAGTTTTGAGTTCTGCCTTGTTACAACCCTTTGCGGAGAACTCGTTAACCAAGGTCATCATAGCCGCAATGGCTGTGTTTGCCTTGAGGTTGTCAATATCATAAGTAACCTTTTTGATTGTTTTGTGCATAAGTGCCTCTGCTTGAGGAGTGTACTCGTCGCCGTCAACAACCTTTTCCTGAAGGTTCCAGAATTTTTCAATAAATCTCTTGCAGCCCTTGATGGAATCTGAATTCCACGGAGCGGCTTTTTCAAAGTCGCCGATAAACATCTCATAAAGACGCATTGTATCTGCACCGTAAGTGTCTACAATTTCATCGGGATTAACGACATTGCCTCTTGACTTTGACATCTTTTCGCCGTTCTCGCCCAAAATCATACCGTGAGAAGTTCTCTTTTTATACGGCTCGGCTGTAGGAACAACGCCGATATCGTAAAGGAATTTGTGCCAAAATCTTGAATACAAAAGGTGAAGAGTTGTATGCTCCATACCGCCGTTGTACCAATCAACAGGAGTCCAGTATTCAGCGGCTTCCTTAGAGATAAGTTCCTTGTCGTTATGCGGGTCGCAATATCTGAGGAAGTACCACGATGAACCTGCCCACTGAGGCATTGTATCGGTCTCTCTCTTTGCCGGGCCTCCACAGCAAGGACAAGTTGTATTTACCCAATCGGTCATTTTTGCAAGCGGAGATTCGCCCGTATCAGTCGGTTCATACGATTCTACATTAGGAAGTGTGAGCGGGAGCTGACTTTCGTCAATCGGCACATAACCGCATTTTTCACACTTAACAATCGGAATAGGCTCGCCCCAAT